>CAIMUS010000169.1 GCA_903844665.1 uncultured Pseudomonadota bacterium | reverse complement strand
GTGTTCCAAAACTGTTGCGAATCATTTATACATAACTGTTTGAATAACTTAGTTTTTTCATGCCAACACTGTCGTAACACCACCCGGTTATGATACCTCAAAATGGCCTCAAAGTGGCATAAATACTAATATAAATCAACAATTTATATGAAAAGTTAGTGCCATTCTGGTCTGTCCCCTATTCTTTCCCTACGGGCTGTGTCGTTGAAGCCTAACGTTTGAGTTCAGCGGCCGCCGGAGGCGGTCCGCTGGAACAAAGAGTTGGGCTAGGAGTTGCTGGCGTCTGCGAACTTGAGCAGGCTTCTGAAGATGACCGGCGCCTTGTCGTCCCCCAATATCGGCTTCCAGCCTTCAGGAGCCGCATTGACGTAAGACTCGGCATCCGAGTCCAGCAAGCCGTAAAACACCTCCGCGACAATGCGACCACCCACCCACCCCAATTGAGTCTTTGCACCGACGCCGTTGAGGAGTTCAACCTCGTCAAACTCCCGATCACCGAAATGGTCGACCAACGGCGCCTGCGCTTCCGCCAGAATATAAAACCAGAGCGGGGTTTCGTTCTGCAGCTCGGAACCAATGGGTACGAACTTGAAAGGCCCGTCCTGCGTCTCGCGTTGCCGGGTGGCCAGATGCTTGTGCTCGAGCGCCTTGCATGGCAAGCCCTTGTCCTGAAGGGCTCTGGCAAATGCCTGGCCGCTTTGGATGCGATAGCTGTCACCGCGCAGCAGGTTGAGTAACGCCAGAGATGGCCGTGGTGGAGAAACGACGGTGTCGAGGAGCATGGGAGCTATCGCCGCGTCCGCCTCTTGCGCAGTGCCCTCGCCCGCAACTTCTGCACGCGGCAGCACACCCAAGGGGTCAACCAGAGTCGGGTCGATCTTGTACGCGAACTGCAAGCGCATCTTCCCGTCAGCAGTAGCGCCAGCGGGAGCGGTGCGTTCTTCTGTAGGGAGATCACCAGGTGGTGTGGTCGGGAAAAAGCGCTCCCAATTGTCGATGACCTGATTGTCGGTGATCGGATCGAAACCTAAGAGACTATCCGCGCCCGCCGTCTTTGTGGGATCGGTGCTTGCTGGAAAAATGATGAACTTATGGACGGCGTTCATGCGATAGCCGGTGCGCACACCCGAGTGACCGAAGCGGTAGGCTGCCGCTACGAATTCACGCGGCAGGTTGCTGCGTTTATCTTCCGTGTAGAGGGCGTAGTTCTTGGCTCGCTGAGCGGGCGTCTTTCCTTTCAGGTTACTCAGCACATCGGCGTGAACAATGCGCGCGAGAAAGTCCTCTACGACCAGCCGCTGATAGGTCCAGCGCACTTCATTGCGTGCCGACGCGAACAGCTTGTTGGGGGTATTCCACGTGTTTGGATCCCGTTTTTTCAGCTCATCGACGACTGCGTTGTGGTACTTCACGAACGACAGTTGAATTTGGCTCACGATCGAATTTTCATCGTTGCGCTTGTCGCCAATAATCGCGCGCCCGTTCGGATTGCGCAGCAAGTCCTGTGCTGCCAAGTCCGTTGGTTTGGCCGATGGGCTAACGGGGTCATTCTTGAACAACAGCTTCTCGCCGGCCGGGTCATACATGAAGGGCTGGGTGTCGGGGCCATCGCCGTACAGGCAGTCGAGATCAAACCGTGGCGTACGAAGATTGGTCGGTTCAGCGCTGCTGGCTGGATCGAGAGATGACGTACTGTCAAACGTCAGGTCATGATCAATGAACTGACCAAGATACGTGTAGCCCGCCGGCACTAGAATGTTCTCCTCAGGGTCAGGCCCGTCTTTGACCGTATCGACCTCGCCTTTCATGTCTTTCGCAAGTTTGGCGAGTGCTTGGGAGTTGTAGCTGTTCGCGCGCAAAGGCAAGAGCGTTGTGAAGCTCTGCTCGCGTTTACCGACTAGGCCATGACCGGGATCGCTCATTTGAATCTCCTTTGTCTTGATTGATGAAACACACTTACCACGGTTGGTTAGCGTATTGAAGCCTAACAAGTGATTATGCGGCTTCTGCATAACTCTCCAACAGTTAAGTTATACAGAGGCATGTTTACCATCCTATCCTGAAGCAAACCTCTCCGCTATTGAACTTTAGTTTCATATCATTCAGTAGGGTTTTTCCTCAGAGAGCATTAAAACATTAAAACAGGAAAGGAATTTCAAACCGTCCCACCATCGGCCGGACCCCGTCTCACGGCGGCATCAATAGCCTCCAGTAAACACTGATCGGTAAAGGGTTTGTGCAGGAAGGCCACAACGCCGGTGCTCATTGCCCGTTCCTGTGCGGCGGCATCTTCGTGGGCGGTGATGAAAATGACGGGCACGCGCCAACCCGAGGTGGCGAGTTCGGCCTGGACCTCCCAGCCGTCGAGGCCGGGCATCTGCACATCCAGCAGCACGCAAGCGGGAACCTGCCGGGGCAGCATGTCCAGGAAGGCGCGGCCCGAGGCGAAGGTTTCGGCCTGCAGCCCGCAGGCGCGCAGCAACCGCCGTAAGGCTCTCAGTATCGCTTCGTCATCATCCACGATGGCGATAAGAGGTCGGTTGGTCAGCATGGTAAGAGGTCACTCCCAAACGGGATGGAAGATGAAACGGCGACCCTGTGTCAGGACGGCTGGCGGCAGGGTGGATAGGTGGGCAGTCTCCCTGGAAACAGAGAACCGCCACGGTGTGATCCAGGGCAGACCTTAACAGACGGTGAGGCGCCTGCCTATTGAACTTTAGTTTACTTGCCGGGGCGCGGCGGCGGGCGCAATCCCTCCCTTTTCCGCCAGCCGCACCAAGTCGGCCAACGAGGCCACTTGCAGCTTTTCCATGACCCGTCCCCGATGAGTTTTGATGGTCTGTTCGCTGGCACCGAGGGCGGCGGCAATCTGCTTGTTGAGCTGGCCGGCGATGACGAGCGCCAGGACTTCCCGTTCGCGGGGGGTCAGGGTGGCGAGACGCTGTTGGATATCGGCCACGTCCGCTTGCGCCTGGCGCGCCTGCTGATCCTGGACGAGGGCTTGCTGGATAGCCATGAGCAGGTCCTTGTCATTGCAGGGCTTGGTCAGGAAGTCCACAGCGCCGGCTTTGATCGCCCGGACGCTCATCGGAATGTCACCGTAGCCGGTGAGAAAAATGATCGGCAGACTTTGCCCGGCGGTGGCCAGGGCCTGCTGCAGGTCCAGACCGCTCAATTCGGGCAGGTGCACATCGAGCACCAGACAACCCGGGGTGTCGGCGGTCACCCGATCGAGAAACTCGCCCGCCGAACTGAAGGTAACGGCGTGATAGCCGGCGGACCGGACCAGTCGCGCCAGACTGGTAAGCACGGCGGCATCGTCATCGACGATAAATACCGTGGGGACGGTGGTCATCGGTTGGACTCCTGGCCGACCGGCAGCGTGAAATGCAAGGTGGCGCCGCCGTCGGGATTGTTGGTTGCCCACAGTCGGCCGCCATGGGCGGTAACGATCGACCGGCTGATGGCCAGCCCCATCCCCAGACCCTGGGGTTTGGTGGTGACAAAGGGTTCGAAAACAGATTCCAGTTGCTCGGGATCGATGCCGCTGCCGGTGTCGCGCACGGCGACCTCGATGGTGGCGGCATCGTGCCGGCAGGTGCGCACCTGTAACTGGCGCGGGCAGGTCGTCGCGGAGCACAGAGCTTCGGCGCCGTTCAGCAACAGGTTGAGGACCACCTGCTGCAATTGCACCGGGTCGCCGACCACTCCCGGCAGGTCGGCCGCCAAGTCCATCACCAGGAAAACGTGTTTGGCGATCAGGTCACTACACAGCAGTTTACCGACCTCCCGAATAACGGCGTTGAGGTCCAGCACTTGGCGCGGCGTTTCCTCTTTTTTGAACAGCGCCCGCAGTCGGCGCACCACCTCGCCCGCCCGCTGATTATCCTGCACGATATCCTGCAAGATGGCCCGCAGTTCTTCCAGATCCGGCGGTGTCTGCGCCAGAAATCGCTGGGCCGCCTGGGCATTGCTGAGGATGGCGGTCAGCGGTTGGTTCAACTCGTGGGCGAGCGCGGCGGAGAGTTCTCCCAGGGTGGCGACCCGCGTCACGTGCGCCAGTTCCTGCCGGTGGCGCTGAATCTCCAGTTCCGCCTGCTTGCGGGCGGTTATATCGATCGAGACCCCCATCAGGCGCAGCGGTTTGCCGGCGCTGTCGAAGTAGCCCCGCCCCTGGGCGGCGATCCAGAGCAGGCGGCCGTCCGGCTGGATCACCCGGTATTCGCAGTGGTATTCCTTGCGCGCCGTCAGCGCGCGCTGAATGGCCCGATCGGTGGATTCCCGATCATCCGGATGCAGGGACTGGAGAAACGCCTGGTAATCGAGAGACACGGCGGGAGCGAAACCATACAACGCCCGGCAGGGATCGGTCACCCAGATCTGGTCTTGCGTGATGTCCCACACCCACATGCCCAGCTTGGCCGCCGTCGCCGCCAGCGTCATCCGCTCTTCGCTGTCGCGCAACTGGGTTTCAGCCCGGCGCCAGCGCCTCTGCTGAATCAAAAGGGCGAAGATGAGCAGGGGCTCAGCGCACAGGACAATGATCCCGATAATCTGCCACTCATAGTGCTCCACCAGCCAGGTGACCGACCCATCGGCGGCCGCCGGGCCGGCCCAGAACCAAGCACACAACCAAGAGAAAATGGCCGCTACCCAGCCGGGGATTGCGAGAAACTGGTTGCTGTATCCATCTGTCTTCATCACTTGGCGCCTCAAGGGAGTTCCACAAGACGGGCGCCTGCCGAGGTTAAGGCCTTAACACCTATCAGTTTAGAAAATCGCAGAGTCAATCCTCGGAAAATGACACTAAATAATTGATTTACAAAGGCATAAAATCTGTTGAAATACTGTGCTTCCAGGGTTGGAAGCAAACTGACAGGTGATAAGCTTAAAAATACTACCTGTTGTTCTCTTCGATAAAAATAGCAGAGTCTCGCGACAAATTCAGTATCCCTTACCTGGGAGCGCTGGCGTCCTCGCCGGCTTCCTGGGAGCGCTGGCGTCCTCGCCGGCTTTCTGGGAGCGCCGGCCATAGGCCGGCTTTTGCCGGCGGGGACGCCGGCGCTCCCAGGAGTATCACTATGCCTTCACCTTTTGCACGGCCTGTTCCGTCAGCTTCTGTAATTCCCCGCTTTGGTAAAGCTCCAGCGTAATGTCGCAGCCGCCGATCAGTTCGCCATCGATATAGATCTGGGGAAAAGTGGGCCAGTCGGCATAGCGGGGCAGGTTCTGGAAAATTTCCGGGTCTTCCAATACATTGACATGGGCGAATGGAATACCGGTCGCACTCAGGGCCTGCGCCGCGCGGCTGGAGAAACCGCACATCGGAAAATCCGGCGTGCCTTTCATATAAATAATGATCGGATTGGATTCGACCTGTTGCTTGATGCGTTCTAACACATCCATTCAGATTACCTCGTTACCTTGGCTTGATCGATAAAGCAGATTAGACCCCGGCCGCCAAACCGGTTCGTCAGGCGGCCTTGACAGCATCGACGTTCAGTTGCAGCCACAGTTCCAGCAATGCCGCATGCCAGAGCTTGCTGCCTTGCAAGCGGGTCAGCCAGGTTTCCGGGCTGGCCAGCAATTTGTCGAGATAGGGCCGTTGGAACAATCCCCGCTCCCGGCAGGCGCGGGAATTCAGGATATCGGCCATAAACTGCAGAAATTCCCCGCGGACGTATTTCAGCGCCGGCATCGGGAAATAGCCCTTGGGACGGTCGATCACCGCAGCCGGCAGCCGGCCGCGGGCGAGTTTCTTCAGGATATATTTGCCGCCGTCACCGATTTTCAAGGCCGGCGGCAACTGCATCGCCAGTTCCACCAGTTCATGGTCCAGAAACGGCACCCGCGCCTCCAGCCCCCAGGCCATGGTCATATTGTCCACCCGCTTGACCGGGTCATCCACGATCAGGGTGGTCACATCCAGGCGCCATACCCGATCCAGGAACTCGTCCGCCCCCGGCCGGGCCAGCCGTTCGGCGACAAATTGCGCGGTAGAGTCGGGACCGTGACAGGCCGGAGCGACGGTTTCCAGATATTCCTCGTGATCCCGGTCGAAATAGTGGCGTCGGAACCGCTCCAGGTCGCTGCCCGGTTCGGCCTCCATCAGCGGATACCAGAAGTAGCCGCCGAACACCTCGTCGGCGCCCTGGCCGCTTTGCACCACTTTGACGGCCCGCGAGACCCGCTCCGCCAGCAGATAGAACGCCACCGCATCCTGGGCCACCATCGGTTCCGCCATACAGATCACCGCCTCCGGCAGGCGTTTTAAGACGTCCTCGTTTGGGATCAGGTACTTATGATGCCGGGTGGCGTAACGCGCCGCCACCTGATCGGAATATTCGAATTCATTGCCGCGTTCTTCCGGCTGATCCTCGAAGCCGATGGAAAAGGTCAACAGGTCGTTGACCCCGCTTTCCGCCAGCAGGGCCACCAGCAGGCTGGAATCCAATCCCCCCGACAACAACACGCCTACCGGTACATCGGCGATATCCAGGCGCCGCCGCACCGCCCGTATCAGGCTTTGATGGACCGCTTCCAGCCAGTCCTGCTCGGTGTGCGGCTCCGCCGGCCGGGTGGCGCGCAAGTTCCAATAGGTGCGCTGCCGCTCCTGTCCCTGCGCGTCGATACTCAAGGTGGTGGCCGGCGGCAGTTTGCGGATTCCTTCGAGGATGGTGCGTGGCGCCGGGACCACACCATGCAGGCTCAACTGGTGATGCAGGGCGACCGGATCGATACTGGTATCCACGTCGCCGGCTTCCAGCAAAGCCTGGGTACTGGAGGCGAAGCGAAAACAGCGGCTGTCGCTGTGACTATAGTAAAGCGGTTTGACGCCCAGCCGATCGCGGGCCAGGAACAGGGTGTGCTTGTCCCGGTCCCAGACCGCGAAGGCGAACACGCCGGTGAACCGCTCGACACAGCGCTCGCCCCACTCGGCGTAGGCTTTCAGAATGACTTCCGTATCGCCGTCGGAAAAGAAACGGTAACCCCTGGCGAGCAGTTCCCGGCGCAACTCCGGGTAATTGTAGATCGTGCCATTAAAGACCAGGACCAGACCCAACTCGGGGTCCACCATCGGTTGATTGGAGCGCTCGCTCAGATCGATGATGGCCAGGCGGCGGTGGCCCAACAGCAGGGGACCGGCGGAAAAGCAGCCCGCGTGATCGGGGCCGCGCCGGGCCAGCCGCCCGAGCATGCGCTTGAGCAAGGCCGGATCCGGCGCCTGACCGTCGAACCGCAATTCGCCACAAATGCCACACATGCCGCTGAGTAATCGCCAGAATTACCGTTAAGGCTAACGAGAATACGTGAGATTGGCGGCCTGCACCGGCGGCTTGACGCCCGGCACCCGGCGGGCCAACGAAATGGCGCGTGTATAGGCCATGGCGTTAGGCACGGCGCCGCTGAGCGTGACCACGCCCTTCTCGGTATTGACCTCGATATTCGTCGAGGACAGCACCTCATCCTGTTTAAAGGTATCCTTGACAGCCGCCGTGATATCCGAATCGCTGGCGCCCGCGCCGCCGCCGGCGCCGCCGGACGTCGCGCAACCCGTTATCAAACCTAAACCCAGCAGCAATATTGCAAAAAAGATTTTTCTCATCACTCATCTCCCCACGGACTAACCACGCCGGAAGCCACTGTCCCTGCGCTGGCAGACGGTAAGGATAACACAGAGCCGCGGTGTAGCCTGTAATTTACTCTGCGGATGAATACGATCGGGCGGGCTTCCTGGCGTTGCATTGTCGGGTCGGCCAGCTTAGACTTGTTCGACTGGCGTTAATCGCACATCCTATCCCTACCGGGATGGAAAAGCTGTCCTACTCCGCAATCAAACCGTCTGTTTCCTAACGGAGGATTTACACCCATGGTACACGAACTGCCTCCCCTGCCCTATGCCATGAATGCTCTGGCGCCCCATATCTCCCAGGAGACGCTGGAATATCACTACGGCAAGCATCACAAGACCTATGTGGACAACTTGAACAAATTGATTCCCGGCACCGAGTTCGAATCGCTGTCGCTGGAGGACATCGTCAAGAAAGCCTCCGGTGGGATTTTCAACAATGCCGCCCAGGTGTGGAATCATACGTTCTACTGGAATTGCCTCAGTCCCACCGGCGGGGGCGAACCCGGCGGCGCTCTGGCCGCGGCGATCGAGCAGAAATTCGGCTCCTTCGCCAGCTTTAAAGAGCAGTTCACCCAGTGCGCCGTCACCACCTTCGGTTCCGGCTGGGCCTGGCTGGTGAAAAATCCCGACGGCTCCCTGGAATTGGTGAGCACCAGCAATGCCGGCACCCCCATCACCCAGGGTAAAACGGCGCTGTTGACCTGTGATGTCTGGGAGCATGCCTACTATATCGATTACCGCAATGCCCGTCCCAAATATGTCGAATCCTTCTGGAATCTGGTCAACTGGGAGTTTGTAGCCAAACAATTCGGCGGCTGAGGTTGGTAGTTGTGGGGCCGGCATCCTGCCGGCCTTGTTTCAAAGCAAATCCTGGGGGTCCACATCCAGGGACCAACGCACCTTGCGCGCGGTCTTAAGCTCCGTCAGCCGCTCCACCCATCGATCCAAAAACGCCTGCAATGGCGGCCGTCTGGCGGATTGCGCCAGCAATTGCGCCCGGTAGCGCCCTTCCCGCCGTTCCATCGGTGCGGGCGCCGGTCCCAGCAGTTCCACGTCCCGGCTCAGTTCCTTTCCCACCTCGAGGGCTTGCGTTAAAAACGCCCAGGGTGATTCGGGTTCCAGCGCATCGGCCCGCAGCAGGGCTTGGCAGGTGAAGGGCGGTAACTGTGCGGCCTGGCGTTCCGCCAGTGCGGCGGCGGCGAAAGCCGGATAGCCGCCGCCAACCAGGGTTTGCAGCAACGGGTGCTGGGGATAATGGGTCTGTAATACGACCACGCCCGGTTTCTCGGCCCGCCCGGCCCGGCCGGCCACCTGCAACAGCAGTTGCGCCATTCGCTCGCTGGCGCGGAAATCCGCGCCGAACAACCCCTGATCGGCATCCACCACACCCACCAGGGTCACATCGGGAAAGTGATGGCCCTTGGCCAGCATCTGGGTGCCGATGAGTATCTGCCGCTCGCCCTTCTCGACCGCTTGCAACAGCGCCTGCAGGCTGCCCTTGCGACGGGTGCTGTCGCGGTCGATGCGGGCCAGGCCGATGCCTGGAAATTCCTGCTTCAGCACCTCCTCGATGCGCTCGGTGCCCTGCCCAAGGGCACGCAGATCGATGCTGCCGCAAGCCGGGCAGGCCGGCGGCAAGGGTTGCCGGGCGCCGCAGTGGTGGCAGATCAGCCGCCGCCGGCGCAGATGCAAGGTCAGGTGAGCGTCGCAATGGCGGCATTCGCTCAGCCAGCCGCACTCGTGACAGATCAGGGTAGGGGCAAAGCCACGCCGGTTGAGAAACAGCAGGACCTGGTTGCCCTGTTCGAGCTGGGCCTGGATACGGTTCAACAACGGTCTGGACAGCCCGTCGTTCATCGGCTGGGCGCGGATATCCAGGATTTCGATAGGCGGTTCCACCGCGGCGCCGACCCGATGCGGCAGGCGCAGACAGCGATAACGGCCGCGCTGCACGTTGAGCAGGCTTTCCAGCGAGGGCGTAGCTGAACCCAACACCACCGGAATATTCAACTGGCGCGCCCGCACGATGGCCAGGTCGCGGGCGTGATAGCGGAATCCTTCCTGCTGCTTGAAGGAGGGATCGTGCTCTTCATCGACGATAATGACGCCGGGGCGCTTCAGGGGCGCGAAAATCGCCGAGCGGGTGCCGATAACGACTCCGATGCTGCCGTCACGCGCCGCCAGCCAGGCGTTCATACGCTCCCGGTCGCCCAGACCTGAGTGCAATACCGCCAGCGGACTGTGCAGGCGGCTTTCGAAACGCGCCAGCAACTGCGGCGTCAGGCCGATTTCCGGCACGATCACCAGGGCCTGCCGGCCCCGGTTCAGCACGGTCTCCACCACGCGCAGATAGACCTCGGTCTTGCCGCTGCCGGTCACGCCATCCAGCAGGAAGGCGGCGAAGCCACTCAGGGCGGCGCAGACCTCTGTGACTGCCTGTTCCTGGGCGGGATTGAGCACCGGTGGCGTTGTCAAGGTTCGGGGGACGGGCATCGCATCCAGCGCCTTTTCCACCCAGCCTTTTTCCAGCAAGGCGCGCAGGCTGTCCGAGCCTGCCGGCAGTTCATGCTTTAGCTGTTCGGCGGGCACGCCGGCAGGATATTTGGCCAGACAGGTCAGCACGATCTGCTGGCGGGGTGCGCGCCGCCAGTTGTCATCCGCCAATGCCTGCTGCCCGGCAGGGGTGATTCGCCACAGTGGAGCGCTATGGGGTAGCGCCGGTCGGCCCTGGCGCAGCAAGGCCGGCAGCAGGGTGCTGAACACCTCTCCCGGCGGGTGATGATAATAACGCTGCGCCCACAGGCTCAATTCCAGCAGATCGGGCGGCAACAGCGGCTCGCTGTCCAGCACCGCCACGATGGGACGCAGGGACTCCGGGGCAACGGGACTGTCGTCGCGCAATTCCACCAGCATGCCCACCTGCTCGCGCTGGCCGAAGGGCACCCGCACCCGCATCCCAGGGCGCAACGCCCCGGCCTCCTCCGGAGCCAGATAATCGAAGCTCCGGTACAGGGGAGAGGGTACGGCGATGCGCAGGATTTTGGCTTTCATGCGGCCATTCTATGGGCACATGAGCGCGCTGTCACAGGATGCTGCCTGGCGGGAGGTTACCGTGAAAACGGGTTCCGCCCCCTTTTACATACGGCGCAATACGCCAACGCTATTGCGCCCTACGCTGGCTATTTAGTGTCTGGCAGAAAACCTCTGTTCAGCCTCCCCTGTAGGAGCGAGCTGGCTCGCGAATCCGGCCAAATTGCCGCTGCACGTCCCCTTCGCGAGCCAGCTCGCTCCTACAGGGGGTAACTGGGTTTTGTAGTTTTCGGTCAGGCACTAACTAGAATTATTGTATTGATGCAATAATATAATTATCCTGTTGCTATGGTCAGCAAGAAACGGCAGCTCAAGGCGACTCCCACCTACAGCGCCAAACGTGTTTTACCGTCAGGTGTGGTGATCGAAATCGCCATCTATCGCCTGCCGCAGCCAGATGCCGGGCGGCCGCATGGCTACAAATACCGGTTGTTCTGCGGCGACGCCAGAGGGCGCTGTCTGGTGCGCTACGATAACGAACAGGGCAAAGGTGATCATGTGCACTATGGTGACCGGGAACAACCGTATGTGTTTGCCTCGGCGGAACAGTTGCTGGCCGATTTTGCACGAGATATTGCGTCCTACTGTGAGGATGTATCATGAAAGCTCTGGTTACTGCGGAACCCCACGCGGATTTTATGGAACACGGTATGACCATCGCCCGCCGGTTGGATGCAGGCGAGGCCGTGCCGCCGCAGGATTACCGGCTCAGTTTTGCGACGGAAGCTCAACTATTTAGCGAGATTACCCCGCAGCGCTGGCGTTTGTTGAGCCTGCTGCAACAACAGGGACTGGTGCGGATCCGCATGCTGGCCCAGGCGTTGGATCGCAATTACAGCAATGTCTATCAGGACGTGCAGCGGCTGATTGAATTGGGTTTGATCGAGAAAACGTCCCGTGGCGTGCGGGTGCCGTGGGACGCCATCGAGTTGCGGTTGAGTACGATCAGGGAATCCCAGGCCGCGTGACCCTCGGTGACGAAGGAACCCCAACGCAATCCGCCACGATGAAATGTTGGGGTTCGTTCCTCACCCCGACCTACGCCCTACGCGGGCTGATTTGAATCGCTTTCTCAAAATCGCCAGAGGGTATCCACTTAAGCCGGGACACCTTAGCCAGTTGTAGGATGGGCAGCTTGTCTGCCCACCTTAGCTTCCTACCCAGACAACCCACGTGGGCAGACAAGCTGCTCCACCCTACCTATCTATCCCGTCTTAAGTCGATAGCCCACCTATCTGTCCCGCCTTAAGTCGGTAGCCCATCGCAGCAAAATAAACCATTGAATTAAATGAGTTTTGTCAAAAATCACCGAATTAGTAAACAGCATTATATTGAATAGGTTAGCGACTTGTGTGTAATCGACAGCCCCAAAGGGGCGTTCCAACCATAGCCCAGGCCAACGGCCTGGGTTAACCGGTCATGTCGATGGAATTTAGCCCTGAAAGGGCGATTCAATGCACCGGTTCGGAAGTGGTGAACGCCGCCAGCGCGTCGGCGTTGGTGACCGACTTGTGTGTAATCG
>CAIMUS010000168.1 GCA_903844665.1 uncultured Pseudomonadota bacterium | reverse complement strand
TTTACATGCAGTTATAAGCAGTTTGAGATGCCAAAATGACAAGATGATACTTTTCATACTACTTTCATCCACGATTTACCTCCGATGCAGGTCACTTCCAGCACCTTGCTGAAGAGGGCAAAGGTACTAAAAGTTGCTGGAACTGTCTCTGACAAATTCAACAGCCTACGCCGGGTCTGCAGTTGACTCAGCCGCGTAGCCCGGATGAAGCGAAGCTTGTGGAGCGCAATCCGGGTTCCTTCTGAAGAGCGCAGAACAGGAATATTAGACAGAAAAGGCCTAACTGCTGGTAAAAGCTCACTTAGTTTTGAACGCACATTTATGCGTCCAGTTTTTAAATAATGCTCTAATAAAGCGTTCAACGGAGTCGCTGACGCGGCCCACTTACGGTAACCGAACTGTTACGCATGCGCGATCGTCCCTATGATGTGGTGCTGTACGGCGCCACCGGTTTCACTGGCAAGCAGGCGGCGCAGTACATCGCCCGGCGGGTCCCGCCCGGCGCCCTGCGCTGGGCCATCGCCGGCCGCGACCGCGCGAAACTGAAGGCGGTGAAAACGGCGCTCGGCGCCGCCGCTGAAAATGTCGAGGCGCACGTGGCCGACAGCCGGGACCATGCCGCGGTCGCCACTCTGGCGGCACAGACGCGCGTACTGCTGAACACGGCCGGGCCGTTCGCGCGCTATGGCGACCCTATCGTGGCCGCCTGCGTGCATGCCCGCACCCATTACGTCGATATCAGCGGTGAAACCCCGTGGATCCGGTCGCTGATCGACCGCTATCACGCCCAGGCCGCCGCCGCAGGCACGCGCATCATCCCCGGCTGCGGCTTCGATTCCGTGCCATCCGATCTGGGCGCCTTGCTTGTTGTCCGCCACCTGCAAGCAACGCTGGGCGCGCCGTGCCGTCAGGTCACGGCGTACTTTCAACTGGCCGGCGGCTTTAACGGCGGCACCCTGGCCTCCGTGTTCAACCTGTACGAGTCCGGCCAGGCGGCCCAGTTGCAGGATCCTTTTCTGCTTACCCCAGGAATTGCCCCTTCCCGGGAGGACAACGAGCGCCAGCAGGATCCCGTGCTGCCGTTCTACGATGCTGGAATCGGCGGTTGGGTGGGACCGTTCTTCATGGGGCCGGTCAACACGCGGGTGGTGCGCCGCAGCCGGGCGCTGTTCGAGCAATGGGGTGAGTCTTACGGCCCTGAGTTCCGCTATCAGGAATACCTGAAGTACGATCCGCCGCTGGCCGCGGTCAAAGCCGGCGCGGTTAGTGCGTGCCTGGCGCTGTTCCAGGGTCTCTTGCCGCTGGCGCCGACGCGCCGGCTGCTGCAAGCGCTGGCGCCGCCACCCGGCAGCGGTCCTGCCGAAGCCACCTTGGACAGCGGCTGGTTCCGATGTGAACTGATCGGCCAAACCCATGACGGCCGCCGGGTTCACGGACTGATCGCCGATCAGGGAGACCCTGGCAACCGCGTCACCGTCAAATGCCTGTGCGAGTCCGCCCTGAGTCTGGCGCTGCAGGCGGACGAGCTACCCGGCGGACCGACGCGCGGCGGCCTGCTGACGCCGGCCGCCGGTCTGGGCGAGGTGCTGGCGGCGCGGCTGCGGGCGGCGGGTATGCGCATCGAGATCGGTGACGCAGCGCTCCGGTCCGCTTCCGGGAAGCGAGCCGAGATCGGTGGATGAGATCGGGCCGGGTTACCTTTCGCTCATCTCCAGCGACCGATCCGGATGATGCGATAGGCGGCCGCTGGGAAGGGGACTGGCGCCTCCCTCCCCCAGACCCCATCCCCCCAGAAATTCAGCGCCTTCAGCAACCAGAAGTTCAGAACTTGGACGTTGGCTGACAGGCAGGCAAATGTCGCCAATATCGATATAATGCAGCAATCCAAAGCGGTTGTAGTCCACCCGTTTAAACCAGGTCTTGAGTTCGTTCATCAACATAAGTTCTCAATTTTACTTATTTTTTGGATGAAACGAGCGGCCTACAGGCACCCGGATTGGTTACCGTAGTATCCTCAAGCTACCGAGCAACCGCCGGTGACCAGAGAAATCTGGCTGATCCGCATCAATCCGCGGACCTGTGCTCAGGAACCGAAGCGGATGGCCGCTATCAGCGACCGGCGGAATGAACTGGCCGGCAATCTGTCGCTGGAACAGGAAATTCAATTTATCCAGCAGATCAATCGTTTCGTGCAAGAAGGCGGCCTGATTGAGAAACGAAAAAATGGGGTGGTGGTCGGTCGCTATGAAATCATCGAGATCAGGGAAATTGAACTGCCCTCGGCGGCCATTGAAGCCAGGGGCTGGACCTTGGATGCCGCCTCGAAACTGGATCGCCGGAAGGAATTTTTGGAAATGCTGCGGCAAGAGGGGCAAACGCAAGGTGCGGCTTTCCTGGCCAACCGGGTTTGAAGCGTTCGGCTTCAAGCAGCCATCCGTAATCCTGACTGAAATTCGGTTCCCTGGAGCGGTCGCCCGGCGCGGCGACTGTAAACTCAGCCCGTAGGTTGAGGTGACGCAGGAACCCCAACATCATTCCCGACGATGCAATGTTCCTCACCTCAACCTACGGGCTCGCCACCCACCGGTTGGGGTGTCTGCCGCACCGGCTGGCCCTGAGGAAGAGTCGAAGCCACGGTCCCTCTCAACTCAACGCGCCTCCTGGCGCGCTCATTAACGCCGGGCGCCGCATCCCTGGCCTACTCCTTGAGACAGGAAATGCAATGCTTGTTACCTTACGACGACTGGTACAGGAGATCAGTGCCGCCGCCAGCCTGGATGAGGCGCTGGCCCTTCTGGTGCAGCGGGTCAAAGCGGCCATACCCGTCGATGCCTGCTCGGTTTATCTGCTCGATGTGACCAGCGACCGGTATGTCCTGATGGCGGCGGAGGGATTGAATCCAGCGTCCATAGGTCAGGTCCGGTTGAGCCGGCATGAAGGTCTCATCGGGCTGGTTGGGGAACGCCAGGAGCCGGTCAATCTGAAGAATGCAGCGGCTCACCCGCGCTATGGTTATTCTCCTGCAACAGGGGAAGAACGCTATCATGCCTTTCTTGGTGTACCGCTCATCTCTTATCGCCGGGTGTTGGGAGTCCTGGTGGCTCAGCGGCAGGCGCCGTGCCCGTTCGATAACGAGGCGGTGGCGTTTTTCGTCACACTGGCGGCCCAACTCGCCAAGGTCATCTATAACGCAATGGCCCTCGGCGATGTCAGCCGATTGCTGAGCGGAGAAGTGCGGGAGAACGCGTTTATCCAGGGCATTCAGGGAGCGCCTGGAGTGGCCATCGGCACTATCGCGTTGCTCGATCCGCTGGCCGGACTGGAGTCTATACCGGATCGCCAGGCCCAGGACCCGGCTGCCGAAGAAGCTGCCTTCAGGGCGGCGGTCGCCACCGTTCACGAGGAACTGCGCGCAAGCAGCGAGCGCATGGCGGCTGTCCTGCCCAACGAGACGCGCGCGCTGTTCGATATTTATGCGATGCTGCTGGACAGTGACAGCCTAATGGCGGGTACCCTCCAGCGCATTCGCGACGGCAACTGGGCCCCTGGAGCCTGGCGGGACACCATTGCCGGGCACGCCCGGATGTTCGAACAAATGGAAGACCCTTATTTGTGTACCCGTGTGGAGGATATTCGCGCGATTGGTGAGCGTGTCCTGATCCGCCTGCAAGCAGAGGCCGAAATATCAAGACAGTATCCGGAACGCTGCATCCTGGTAGGCGATACCGTCAGTATCACGGACATCGCCGCGGTCCCCCTGGAACGACTCGCGGGGATCGTCTGCCGGCGCGGTTCGGCCTTGTCCCATACCGCCGTGCTGGCGCGCGCCCTGGGCATTCCCGCCGTCGTGAGTCTTACCGCCCTGCCCCTCAGGCGTTTGGATGGCGTCGAGGTCGTGGTCGATGGCGACCACGGCCGCATCTACCTGCGGCCGGCGCGCACCATGCTCGCGGCGTTTCAGCAGCGGGTGCGCGCCGCGGCCGCCTTGTCGGCACAGCTCAGCACGCTCCGTGACCTGCCGGCCGAAACGCCGGACGGTGTGCGGGTGTCTTTGTATGCCAGTATCGGACTCATCACTGAGTTCACCCCCGCCCTGAACAGCGGCGCCGAAGGGGTGGGTCTTTATCGTACGGAATTTTCCTTTCTGATGCGCGATTCTTTTCCCGTCGAGGACGAGCAGTATCCGCTCTATCGCCAAGTGCTGGAGTCCTTCGCGCCAAGGCCGGTGACCCTACGCACGCTCGACGTGGGTGGCGACAAGATCCTGCCGTATTTTCCCGTACAGGAGGATAACCCCTTTCTGGGTTGTCGCGGCATCCGCTTCACGCTGGACCATCCGGAGATCTTTCTGACTCAACTGCGGGCCATGCTGCGAGCCAATGCGGGCCTGAATAACCTGCACGTGCTGTTTCCTATGATCAGCCGGGTCGGTGAAGTGGATGAGGCCCTGGGATTGCTGGCGCGCGCTTATCGCGAACTGATGGAAGACGGCCAAGTGGCGGCAAAGCCACGCGTGGGAGTCATGATCGAAGTGCCCTCCGCCGTCTATCTGGTGGCCGCCTTGGCCAAACGGGTGGATTTCTTTTCGGTCGGGACCAACGATCTCACCCAATACTTGCTCGCCGTGGATCGGAACAATGCGGAAGTGGCGAGTCTTTACGACAGTCTGCATCCGGCCGTCCTCAGCGCCGTCCGCCAGGTGATCGACGGGGCGCACCAACAGGGCAAGCCCGTCAGTGGGTGTGGCGAAATGGCCAGTGATCCGGCTGGCGCCCTCTTGCTGTTAGGGATGGGAATCGATGCCTTGAGCGTGAGTCTTGCCAGTCTCCCTCGGGTCAAATGGGCCATCCGCCGCTTTACTCAGCAGCAGGCGCGTACGCTCCTGGAGGAAGCCCTCGGGATGGAGGATGAGGGTGCTGTCCACGACCTGCTGAATGGCGCGCTCGCAGCGGCTGGCTTGGGGTAGTGCCCTCTTTAGCGCATTCTCCTAAATAAACTTTTGATAATATTTAAATTTTTAAATGTGGTATAATTTAATCGTTGCCTTTTGAAAGCGCTTTGGAAGGCTTCTAGCGCGACTTTCGCCAATTGAACGGTTGGAGGTTGGGATTTTTGCAGAAAAATTTTTTTAAACAATAACTTATAACACTTCCCTAGGGCATTTTTGTATACACAAACTCTAGATTCTGGGATGCCAAGGTAAATCCC
>CAIMUS010000167.1 GCA_903844665.1 uncultured Pseudomonadota bacterium | reverse complement strand
CCGGAATGACGGCGGTGAGTTGCTCGGTTAAAGGGGTATTTGCGTAAGTCCTGACCCGTATTCAGCCGGCAACGTCGGGCAACGCTACGCTTTTGCCCGACCTACGAATTGCTGTTAAATTCTTTCTTGGAAATCACCTAAGCTTTGACACCGGGGCGGGTAATTATTCCCGCAACACGGTTTTCTGGTACAAATCCTTGAAGCGGCCCTGGGGATCGTACTTTGCCTTCAACCCGGCGTAAGCCGTCTGGTCATAGTGACGCCAGAACTCATCAGGCGGATAGAAGGCATCCGAGTAAAGCGATTTGATGCCGCCCAGCTCGGCCACTTTCCGCTCGATGTTGCGATTATAGTAGCCGGGCGGCTGGGGCTGGCGGCTCTTGACCACATCCCAGAACCCGAAATTAACATAGAGCGTGCCGGGTTGCAGTGCAAAGAGCGGAAAGCGGACAGCCGGATCGTAAGCCTGCGCCGGGCAGATCCAGATAGGCGTGACGCCGATTTCCCGCTGAAAAAAATCCAGAAACTCCGGCGCCCCGGCAACCGGGATATCGACATCCTGAATCACCGACTCGGTATGTATTCCCAATAACCGGTTAAGCCGTTTGGTCAGTTGCCAGCGGCTGTTCCAGCGCATGACTTTGGTATAGCTCACCGAATTCAGCCGACGCTTGCCCACCAGCCGGCGCAGCAGCGGGTTCTGTACGTAGAGATTCCTGGAACACCAGAACCAGTCCGTATCCCAGCGCCAGATGTAATCCAACGTCGTCAGATAATCGCGCTCTTTCTGGCGGATGGAGCGGTAATAGATCTGTTTATAGGTATAGTCGCTGGTAAAAGGCGCCGTGGCCACCCATCGCCCCAGCGTCAGATAGAGTTCGTCCGGAGCGAATACCGTACCATCGATAAAATCGGCCTCTTTGCGCTGACAGTGCTCCGCCAGTTCCTGAAAAAACGTGGCGGCGTCCCGATAGCGGCTATGCCGCAGCTCGACATAAGGCTCGACCGCCACCGTTTTGACTTTGAGTTTAAGGATATAGCCCAGCGTGCCGTAGGAGTTGGGAATCCCGAAGAACAGATCCCGATAATCGTTGTCCGCGGTACAGGTGACTACGCTGCCGTCGCTCAGCAGGACATCCATCGCCAGCACGGTTTCGTGCACCATACCGTACTTGAACGAGGAGGACTCGATGCCGATCCCGGAGACCGCGCCGCCGATAGTAATCGATTTAAGCTCCGGCACCACGGTCGGCATAACGCCATGGGGCAGGGTGGCGGCAACCAGTTTCTCATAAGGCGTCATGCCCTCCACCTCCACCCAGCCCTGGGCGACATCGACCTGCAGCACCTGGTCGAGCCGGCTGACGTCCAGTCTATGTCCAGGCCGGTCCTTACGGTCGCGGAACAGATTGGATTGCTCCTTGTTCAGACCGATCGCGCTGTCGGCGCCAGCCCGCAGTTGTTCACTCAGCAACCGCTTCTTTTCTTCGTAACTCACCATGAGCGGGAACCCACATTTAGCCCCTGCCCGAGCGGCGGGAAGAGACCAGCAATTCGTTGATAGTCTCCATCAGTTCCTTTTCATCGATCGGCTTGGTGAAATAACGTTTGGCGCCCTGCCGCTTCCCCCAGATGACATCCGTTTCCATCGTCTTGTTACTGATCACGACAATGGGGATATGGCTGGTGTTGACATCGCGGGTAAGCACGCGGGTGGCCTGGAAGCCATCGACCTTGGGCAGCAGGATATCCATCAGAATCAAATTCGGCTGCATGATTCTGGCCAGTTCCACGCCCTCCTCACCGTCGACCGCGGTAATCACTTCGTGTCCATGTTTGGTAAGCAGTTTCTTTAGACTGTACGTCTGGGTCGGGGAGTCTTCCACCACCAGGATGAGAGCCATGCTTTCCCTCCTTAAGGCGCCAGCAGGGGTTGCGTCAAGCGGTTTTAAAACTTTACAGCCATCACCGCGCTCGACTTGAATTGAATATTAGCACTTTCCCACCCGGCGTAAGCAAGTTCTCTCACCATCGGCCGCACAAGCCCCCGGCGGGTCTGTCCGTTATAATGGCCTGCCCTGTGGATTGAGAGATTGGATTTAGAGTGATTGCAAAGCTTCGGAATATAGCCATTATCGCCCATGTGGATCACGGCAAGACCACCCTGGTCGACAAACTCCTGCAGCAATCCGGCACCCTGGGAGCGCGCGCCGTGCCCCAGGAACGGCTGATGGATTCCAACGAATTGGAGCGGGAACGCGGCATTACCATTCTGGCCAAGAATACGGCCCTG
>CAIMUS010000166.1 GCA_903844665.1 uncultured Pseudomonadota bacterium | reverse complement strand
GTCGCGCGGGCCGCCAAGGAACCACTGCGTGGCAATCTGCCCTTTCTCAAGCTGCGCCATAGAACCCCCCTATGAACGGTACTGACGAGTAACGCTGCACGGCATTATTATGCCCAAGAGGGCTAAAAAAGCCTTTGCCTGAAAAGCGCGGCAAGCCATCCTCAGCCGGCAAGCGCGCTGACCCGTGAAGCGTAGTCCGCGTAGCCGACCCACGAATTCCCGTTGTTCTCGTACAAGTCGGAATCGGCTATCACAAGATAAATTTCACGAAGAGAATGAAGGCATTGCCCGTCCGGGCATATCGAAAACTCCGAGCCGATTGTGCCGAGGTACCCGCCGTTTTGCGGCTCGAAGACCTGCGCTCCGGCGAGCTTTGGCGCATCCTGGGAGGAGAGAAGCTGGGTCTGCGAAAGAGCGACGACGCAGTGCCCTGAAGTCGCATCAACGTTGAAGCAGACCACGTAGGGGTATACGCTGCCAGCGGTGCCGACCTGCACGCCCTGCGCGTCCGGATAATACCAGAACTTGTCGTTGACCGCGGACTTGCTGACAGGGGGATAGATGCGGAAGTCCTGCCCGCCGCCATTCTGCCACGCGACCAGCGCAACCGAGGGGGAATTCTGCTTGAAAAGGTTGATTAGGGATTTGAGCAGGAGGGAATAATCCTTGCAGTCGCCCCAGCCGAGGTCTATCGTTTCGTTAAGGGACTGGAAGCGGTTGCTTTTCGTGCCGTTGGCCGTCGTGTCAGTGCGGTAGTGGATTGCCGAGCCCACGTTGGTGAGTATGTAAGTCACGCATGCCAGGTTGAGCTGGCCGGAGTCTATGCAATCCTCGGAAATCCTCTTGCTCATTATCGAGGATGACCACGTGTAGTTCACCGGAAAGATGGAGTTGTCGCGGAACCAAGCCATGGATGCATTTATGTCCGCTTGGAGGGACTGGTAGTCCTGCATGAGCTGCCCGCGCTTGTCCTGCTCGGCCGAAAGGTTGGACTGGAGGACCGCTATCTGGCTGTCCTTCTGGGAGACAGATGCCCCAAGCGTAGCTATCTTGTCGCTGTCATCCGAAAGCTGCGAGTTCGCCTTGGAAAGCGCTTCCTGCGCCGTGGAAAGCGACGATGAAAGCAGCAGGTTCTTCGCCGAGGCGTCGGAGTTTTTCTGCGCCAGGTCAAAAACCGTCTGGTTTAGGGAGCTTACGTTCGACTGCAGGGCGGAGTTCTGGGCGAAAAAGTAGGCGCACGCCAAAACAAGCGCGAGCAGGAGCGGAAGCATCGCCATCGTGAGCATGGAGCCCATTGCCGGGGCCTTGCCGACAGGCACCGCCCGCGCATCGGCAGGTTGCACGCTTGGGATGTCCATGGGGAAAGAAGGGCGCGGCGGAATAAAAAGTTATGGCTCGGCACTTTTCTTTTCACCGTTCCTCCTGGCAAACTCACGTTCAGTTTAAATGCTGCAATCTCTGGCGGAGCAGCCTCCTTCACAAAAGTGGGTTCAGGTACTGTGACCTTGAGCGGCGCGAATACATACGACGGCTCGACAGCGGTGAATGCAGGTACATTAATTGTGACCAATAACACTGGTTTAGGTAGCACTGTTGGTGGTACGACGATTGCTTCTGGCGCGGTACTTGATTTACACAACGTT
>CAIMUS010000165.1 GCA_903844665.1 uncultured Pseudomonadota bacterium | reverse complement strand
ACTGGTTCAGTATGATTGTTGAATAACTAACTGAATATATTAAATTATTCGGATAATAAAGCGCAAACATGTGCGGAGGTTCATGATGCCAAATTGAGAATTCAAAAGCTGCCTATCTTCAGTATTTGATTAACAATCAATTAGTTGGAGGATAATCGGACTGAACCAGCGCCACGGCAGGCCCACCCGCCGGAGCTGACGATTCGAACCGGCCCTGCCATCCCGCCGGCAACGACCGACAGGTAACTCCTCACCGTCACGGCGACTTCCCTGCAATTGCCTCAGCCCACCGCCCCCGCTGGGCGTTATCGAAGAGATCGTCATCCGCCAACAAGACGAAAGTCGATGAACAGCTAGACCCGCCGGAACATCCACCAAGTAGGCCATGATGCAATTGTCACGAAAATTGACTATGCTGAACCTGTTTTGAGTAAAGCATGATTCTTGATGATCCATCCACAACTGAAGGCATTTGACGATGAGCGATCCAAAGACTGACAGACTGAAGGGCCAAACCAAAGAGACGGTAGGAAACCTGACAGGTGACGAGCAGTTGAAGCGTGAAGGACAGACCGAGCAGGCATCCGCCGATGTGAAAGAGACGTTCGAGGAGGTCAAGGAAAAACTGGGCGATGTGGCCGAAAAGGTGGGCGAAGTGATCGGCGGCGCCATCGATAAAGCCGGCGACGTCGCCGCCGGGATCAAGGAAAAGGCCGGCGATGTGCTGGAAGGCGCCATCGACAAGGCCAGTGAAGCCGCCACCGCCATCAAGGAAAAAGTCGGTGAACTTTTCGGAGGCAAAAAAGATTAATACCCGAATCGGGCAGCCATAAACCCTGGGTTAAGGTGCATAACCTCACCCCATGAGCAGGAGTAAGCGGCATGAAGAATATTATTTTTTACCTGATTATCGGTGGTGTCGCCGGCTGGCTGGCGGGTCAAATTACCAAAGGCAGTGGTTTCGGCCTGCCCATGAATATCGTCATCGGTATCGTCGGCGCTGTATTGGGCGGCCTGCTCTTCAGTGTTCTGGGATTATCGGCCCACAACATCATCGGCAGCTTGATAACGGCCACCATCGGAGCCGTGGCCTTGCTGTATATCATCCCGCTCTTCAAAAAATAACCGCCCTATGACTCGAAGAAACGGCCTGGAGCCAAAGCTTCAGGCCGTTGTCGTTTTCCGCGCTGGCGCAAGGCGCCACGATTGCCTGGTCGTTACTCCTTGAGAACGATGACGTTAACTCCGTCCTCGACGCCCAGATCATAGCTGTTCGTGCCCAGCCGGGTGACCCCGCCGACGGTCTCCGCCACATAAGCCTTGTCGGCGGAGGCATTGATAATCAGCCCGTTGCCGGCGCTATCGGAAATGACGATCGTGCCGCCGTGGGGGCGCTTGATCTCGATGCCATCGGAGGGGGAGACAATGCTGATGTCGGCATTCAGATAGCGTATCCTGACGGTCGAGGGCTCGGCATTGGCGGTGACGAAAGCGTCCGCCGCGTTCAAAGCCCCTGCTTTGGCTTTTTGTGTCAGGTTGGCGGCTGTCTCCTGGGCTTTGCTGGTGATATTCTTCACCACATCGCTCTCCGCCACGTGCTTGATCGCCTGGATGGCGTCGTCCAGCTTATCTTTCCAGCTCATGACAATAAATCCTCTCGCATTGAATGGAAAGTCAGATTATAGCGGGTCTAACGTGACTCTACCGTTGCTGGCCAGCGCTCCAGTGCAATTAAAAGTGATACTGGTAGGAGCGAGCTTGCTCGCGAAGGGAACGAGCTTGCTCGCGAAGAGGATGTGTGGCGGCAGCCGGATTCGTGAGCAAGCCCACTCCTACAGACTTAACATCTTGAATCTTGAAGCCATAGAGACACAAGCCCATGCAACAATTATCCGGTCTCGACGCCGTCTGGCTCTATCTGGAGTCCGACCAGACCCCCATGCACGTGGGTGGAGTCTACCTTTTCGATACCTCGAACCGGCGCCATCCTATTGATTTTCAGGTTTTCCGGGAACATCTCGCCGGTCGGCTGGATGTCGCCCGGATACTGCGGCAACGCCCGGTCGAGGTGCCGCTGAATCTCGGCGCTCCCTACTGGATCGACGATCCGGATTTCTTCCTGGATGCCCATCTGTCCCGCCACACACTGGCCCGGCCCGGCGACTGGCCGGCCTTGATGAACCTGGCCGAGGATTTTTTCAGCCGTCCCCTGGAGCGTGACCGCCCGCTGTGGGAAATGTGCTTCGTGGAAGGCGTGGGACCGATCGAACCCGCCCGAAACCGTTGTGTCGCCCTGCTCGTCAAGGTGCACCACACGGCGGTGGACGGACTGTCGGGCGAGGAGGTGATATGGGCGCTGCTGGACCCTACCCCGACGCCGGCGTGGCAACATGTGACCCGTCCCTGGCTGGTCGAAGCGGCGCCATCCGCTGCCTGGCTATTGCTCCGCACGGCGGCCGGATTGCCGGGGGAGTCCCTTAAAATGGTCCGACTCGCGGCGCAGGTGGCGACCGGTACAGTGGGGGCGGCCATGGAGAAAATCCTGCATCACACTGCCCTGCCTCCGTTGCCATTGACGGCGCCCGCCACCTGTTTCAACCGCCCCTTAACCGGGCAAAAGCGGACTTTGCGGTCGGTAACGCTGCCGCTCCAGCCGCTTCAAACCATCCGCCAGTGGCTGCCGGGCGCCACCATCAACGATGTGGTGCTGGCCATTTGCGCCGGCGCCCTAAGACAGTATCTGCTGGCGCATAACGATTTGCCGGAGCAACCGCTGGTGGCCGCCGTGCCCATCGCCGCGCGCTCCCGCGAGCACTGGCGGACGCTGGGTAACCAGGTCTCGGTCATGCTGGTCCCGCTGGCCACCGCCGAGAGCGAGCCACTGCAACGGTTCCGCCAGATTCACAGCCGGGTTCAGGACGCCAAGCGCTACTCCCGTCACCTGCAACTGCAATTGCTTACCGAAATGATGCCAGCCGCACTCTCCTATTTTCTGGGCGGTCTCAGCAGGCGCCTGTATCAATCGCAACAGGTGGGTCCACTCTTCAATCTTTTCATCACTCATGTGCCCGGACCGCGGCAACCGCTCTATCTGCGCGGCGCCCCCTTGATCCGCCATCTGGGCATGGCGCCGATCTTCCATGGGCTGGGACTTATCCTGGTGGTCACCAGCTATCTGGAAACCCTGACGATCAGCCTGACATCCTGCCCGGATATCATGCCGGACCCGGAGGTATTCACCGCCGCGCTCGAGGAATCGTTCGCGGAACTCGCCAAACTGACAGCGACGCGCTAATCTATACCATTTGCATAATCGCTTGAACAATCACCAGCGTGAGGAAACGGCTTATGTCGATATTCGATAACAAAGTGCGGCGTCCATCCAGTGCCCTACTGTTGCTGGAGGGCCGGGCATTGCTGGAAATGGCGTCCTATTTCCAGGCCAAGCCACTGCTGCGGCGGGTGGTTCCCCAGGGCGATGGCCATCCGGTGCTGATCATCCCCGGCTTCCTGGCGGGCGATGGCTCCACCAATGTGCTGCGCTCTTTCCTCTGGGACCGACAGTACGCCCCGCATCGCTGGGATCTCGGGCGCAACCTGATCTTCAGCAAGGAGCGACTGGCGGAGATTCAGGAGCGAGCCTATGAATTAAAGTGCCATTACGGCGTCAACATCAGCGTGATCGGCTGGAGTCTGGGTGGGCTTTATGCCAGAGAACTCGCCCGGGCGCAGCCCGAGGATATTCGCCAGGTTATCACCCTGGGCAGCCCGTTCGCCCGTAGTCTAAAGGCGAACAATGCGCACTGGTTGTATCGGCTGATCAGCGGACAGCGGATCGAGGATGTGGATCCTGAATTGATCCGGCAGATGCAGCAGCCGCCACCGGTGCCCATGACCGCCATCTACAGCCGTACCGACGGGATCGTCGCCTGGGAATGCTGCATGGAACAGCAGGAAGGGCCACTGACCGAGAATATCCAGGTGCGCGGCAGTCACTGTGGACTGGGCCACAATCCAACGGTGCTGTTCATTATCGGCGACCGGCTGGCCCAACCGGAAGGACGCTGGACCCGGTTCGAACGGACCGGGCTTAAGAAACTGCTCTATCCCGGCTCGGAGCGGCGTGGCAAGACTGCAACCGTTTGACTTTAGAGAGAGAGCCGTTGGTGAGCACGGCGCGGTGCGCTTGGCGCCCACCCGGGGGCAGCGGTTGCCCTGTGAGCTTGCCGACAATCGCCCCAGGACGGCCTGTGGCAATCCCGACACAGCGCCTGCTTCATCCAGGAAAAAAAACTGATAAAACAATCACCGACAAGATTTTTCCCGGCAGGCACGGGAATTGCTAGGAGTCTGGCAGACTTAGCCGATAACGCCTGGTGGGAGAAAATCCATGCTCAAGCAAGCAGGGCCAACCTTAGTGACCGCTCCTCGGGAGGGATGCGGCGGCGGCGCTGGCTGCGGGATCTCCCTCGCCCAGGGAGAGCCGTTACCGGAAGCCTTGCGACGGCGGATCGAGAACCATCCCTGCTACTCCGAAGAGGCCCACCATTATTTCGCCCGGATGCACCTGGCGGTGGCGCCGGCCTGCAATATCCAGTGCCATTACTGCAACCGCAAGTACGACTGCGCCAACGAATCCCGGCCCGGCGTGGTGTCGGAACTGCTGACCCCGGAACAGGCGGTGCAGAAAACCCTGGCCGTGGCCGCCGCCATCCCGGAACTGGCGGTGGTCGGCATCGCCGGACCCGGTGACCCGCTGGCCAATCCCGCCCGCACCTTCGCCACCTTCCGCGCCCTGTCGGCGCAGGCGCCCGATTTAAAGTTGTGCGTCTCCACCAACGGCCTGGCCCTGCCGGAACACGTGGAAGAACTGGTCAAGCACAATATCGGCCATGTCACCATCACCATCAACTGTCTCGACCCGGACATCGGCGCCAAAATCTATCCCTGGATTTTCTGGGATCACCGCCGGATTGGGGGCCGCCGGGCCGCCGAAATCCTGATCGCGCAACAACTCAAGGGACTGGAGATGCTGGTGGCCAAAGACGTGCTGGTCAAGATCAACTCGGTGATGATTCCCGGCGTCAACGACGAGCATCTGCAAGAGCTCAACCGGGTCGTCAAGCAGAAAGGCGCCTTCCTGCATAACATCATGCCCCTGCTCGCCAGACCGGAACACGGTACGTATTACGGCCTTACCGGGCAGCGTGAACCCGACTTCCAGGAACTGCATGCCCTGCGAGAGGCCTGTGGCGCACAGCTCAAGACGATGCGGCATTGCCGGCAATGCCGCTCCGACGCCGTGGGGCTGCTGGGTCAGAACCGCAGCGAGGAATTCAGCCTGAATAAGGTCCGGCGCCTGCGGATCGATCCCCAGGCCGCCATGGCGAAGCGCGCCGAGACTCATGAGGCTATCCGCCAACGACTGGCCGAACGCCAGGGCAAGATTGCTGCGCCTGCCACCCTGCCCTCACGCCAGTCGAGCGCGCCCGCTCCCCGTGCGGTCCTGATGGCCGTGGCCAGTAAAGGCGGCGGTCTGATCGATGAACACTTCGGCCAAGCCCATGAATTTTTGCTTTACGAGGTTACGACCGCCAGCGCGCGTCTGCTCGGCCGTCGGCAGACGGACCTGTACTGCACCGGTCCCGCCAACTGTGGAGACGCCGAGTCCAACCTGAACGGCATTATCCGGGCGCTGGCCGGCTGCGAACTGCTGCTCTGCGCCAGGATCGGCTACACGCCCTGGCAAAAACTGGAAAGCGCCGGCATCCAGCCGAACGGCGAGCATGCCCTGGAACCGATCGAGGACGCCCTGACGGCGGTCTATCGGGAGCTGCTCGCGGCCGGCAAGCTTGACAAGACGCTCGGTGTTCGCCAGACAAGCGCTTAGCGGGACAGATAAGATAAGGGTACACATTGCGTACTCTTTCCAGGGTTGAGATCAGGTTTCGCGTCCCTTCAGCAGCCAACCCGAGATTACCAGAATCAACACGCAGGCGCTGGAGGTAAGCAGCACCAGGGTCTGCGCCAGCGCGTCGTTGCCGGCCTGAACCGCGTCGTAAATCGCCAGTGACAGGGTCTGGGTCTTGCCCGGCAGATTGCCGGCCACCATGAGAGTGGCGCCGAACTCGCCCATGGCCCGGGCGAAGGCCAGCAGGGTGCCGGCCAGAATGCCGCGCCAGGCGAGCGGAAAGGTAATCCGTAGAAATACCGCCAGTTCACTTTGGCCCAGAGTGCGGGCGGCGGCTTCCAGATTGGGCTCCACCCCCTCGATTGCAGCCCGCGCCGATTTCAGGATCAAGGGAAACGATACCACCGCCGCCGCCAGCACCGCGCCCTGCCAGGTGAACATCAGCGGAAAGCCGAATACCTCCTCCCACCACTGCCCCAGCCAGCCACGCCGTCCCACCAGTACGATCAGGTAATAGCCCAGAACCGTGGGTGGTAATACCAGCGGCAGGGTCAATACCGCTTCCAGCCAGTCCTTGCCGGGAAAGCGACTGCGCGCCAGCAGCAGCGCCAGCGCGATGCTGAACACGAAGGCCAGCAGCGTCGCCAGGCTGGCGACTTTCAGGGTTAGCCACAGCGGCGTCAGTTCAGCCGTGGGCATTGCGCCATTCCCAGACTTTGTCCGCCGCGACAAGCAGGGGCTGGCCCGGCTCATGGCTGAAGCAGTGGCGATAATCGGAACAAACCCCGCAGCTCGGCGCCCGGCACAGGTCGATCCCGGCTTTTCCGCACAACTGCTTATAGAAGAACTTCTTCCATTTCATGTCGCCGACATTGCGCAGAAACAGCGTGGTGAAATGCTCGCCGAGCAGCTCGGACAACATGCCCCGATCGAGCAATCCCAAGTCCTGCCAGAGATGGTTGCGACCCATGCAGCCGGTGGCGATGGTGTGCGCCAGCCAGCGCGCCTCCTCGCCTGAGAAACGACTATGCTCCAGCAGCAATTCCAGCAGATCGGGAAACTCGTCTCCAACAGTGGGCGTGTAGGCGGGGTAGCTGTCGAGCGGCAGCCAGGCCGCTGCCTGCGCCTTGTCGAGCGCCGGGAAAAACCGGCGCAGCAACCGGCGGAACTCCGGCCCGTTCAAGCCGACGATGGGCGCCCGATAGACGGGGAGGCGGTGTTCACGCAGGCTGATCACTCCGGCCATGGCCAGCGTTACCGGCTCGTCGGGCGCGGCGGCGCCCATCAGCAGTCGTTCATGGAGCGCATTCATGGGACTCGAGCCTCCGGATAAAGGCATGACTCAGTAACCCAATTCACTGGACAGCCAACCCGGATTCGGCTCGGAGCTTGGCTGTTCAGCCCGGAATTTCTTGAACGGGAATACCTGTTTGACCCGGCCATTATCGTAGACCACCAGGGTCTTGGCGAAGGCTTCCACATCCTGCTGATCGTGCGTAATCAGCACCACCGGGATGTTGAAGCGGCTTTGCAGTTCCAGCAGCTCCAGCCGCAACCGGGCGCGTAACAACGGATTCAGCGCAGCGAAGGGCTCATCCAACAGCAGCAAGTCAGGCTGGTGGGCCAGGGCGCGGGCAAGCGCCACCCGCTGTCGCTGGCCGCCGGAAAGCTCGCGCGGGCGCAGCTCGGCCAGTTCGGCAATCTCGAATACTTCGAGCATTTCCTGTACGCGCCGCCGCGCCGCCTTGGGCATGCCCGGATACCACCAGGGCTTGAGCGCAAAACCGATGTTTTCGGCGACGTTAAGATGTGGGAACAGGGCGTAGTCCTGAAAGACGTAGCCGATGCCACGGTTGCGGCTGGGCAGGTCGATACCCCGGCCCGAGTCGAACAGCACCCGCTGGTTGGCGACGATCCGACCTCGATCGGGAACCAGCAATCCGGCAATCGACTGCAAAGTGAGCGTTTTGCCGGCGCCGGAGGGACCGAACAGCACCACGAAGTCTTCGTCGGAGCGAAACTTGACCTGGAGGGTAAACCGTTGCCGGCCCTGGCGCAGGGTTTTCTCGATGTCGACATCGAGGTGCATCGGCGGCATTTCGATCCTTAATCAGGGTAAGGTGAAACCATAAGTGGTTAGAAGCCGGCGACCTTCCGGTCCCTGTACGAAGCGGATGAAGCGGGCGGCCAACTCCGGCTGCCTGGAGCCGGCTACCACGGCAATGGGATAGCGGATCGGCTGATCCGGTTGCAGGCCGGCATCCGCTACCTGGCTTACCTTGTCCCTGGCGACCAGCGCATCGGTACGATAGACGAAGCCGGCATCGACCTCGCCGCGGGCGACATAGTCCAATACCTGACGCACGCTGTCGGCGTTGATGAATTTGACTTGTAAAGGTTCCAGTAAATTCAACCGGGTCAAGGCCTGCCGGGTGTAGCGACCGACCGGTACGGTCGCTGGATTGCCGATGGCGATCCGCTTGACCTCGGCTTGGGTGAGATCCTGGATACGACGAATATCGAGCTTGCTGCCGGCGGGCGTCACCAGCACCAGTTGATTGGCGGCGAAGTCGCTGCGCGTGTCGGGCTGGATCAGCCCTTTAGCCGCCGCCTGATTCATGGTGTCCCGATCGGCGGTGGCGAACACGTCCACCGGCGCGCCGCGCTCGATCTGTGCCAGCAGCGGTCCCGAGGCGGCGAAATTGAAGATGACCTTGGTGTCGGGTTCGGTCTGCTCGAAGGCGCTGCCGATGTCCTTGAAGGCGTTGGTCAGGCTGGCGGCAGCCGATACCAGCAGTTCGGCGGCGTCAGCCCAGGCGCTGAAACCAAGCCACACTATAGCGAGCCAGGCGGCCAATCGTCGGCGGGATGAGCGTAGAATCATGTAGGGAATGCCTCGTATTATTGCCGATTGTAGCTTAAGCGACGAACAGGGTTGTGGTCTACTGCTGTTCTACGGCGCTTTTTCACCGGTGTCGGCTTTATCGGTATGCAAAATCTTAGCCAGGGAGTAGGGTGGGTTACCGGGAAAATCCCCGTAGGTCGGGTTAGGCGCGCCTGACGAGGTGTTGGAAGACGCCTATCGACAAGCCTGTCGGAAGAATCCACAGAACCCGGCGGTCGATCCGGGTCAATTTTCTGCTTCCTGTCCCTGGACGGCGGAACAGGTGCTCTATGATTATTTCTGGCCGGTTTAGCTGTCGCCGGCCCGCAGGCAGTAGTCAGGTGGAATCGACAGCAAATGGGCAATCCGAGGGCAAGACGATGACTACCGTTTCAATCCTGGAGGCACAGATTCAGTTATCTGAGTTGATCCATCGCCTGCATCCAGGCGAAGAAATTATTATCCTCGAAAACAACCAACCTGTAGCGCGATTAATTGGCAGCGTATCGCCTGCTAAACCGCCCCGCAAGTTAGGCACGCTGCAGGGCACGGTGCTCTATATGGCTCCAGACTTCGATGCACCGCTTGAAGACTTTAAGGATTATATAGAATGAGGTTCTGGATGCGCCCCCGATATACGAGCAGCCCGAACGGTATCTGGAGGCGGTGCGGTCCTGGAACCGATGAAGCTGTTGCCTACCGCTGAACGGATGGCTGAAACACGATCTCACCTGCTTTCAATCGGAAGCGTCCAATCGATACACTCAATAAAACCCTCCGGCAGGACAGTGAAGTCGGCATCGTTGGTGACCAAATGACATTGATACGCCTTGGCGGTGCAAGCGATGAGCAAATCCCGCTCGCTGATCGGGGTACCACGTTCTCTCAGGAGAGCCAGTGTCTCCCCAAACAGCCGCCAGACCCGTTCATCGACCGGCAAGGCGGCAAAGATCCGCTTCAGAAAAGCAATCTTTTCAAGATTCTCTGCCTTCCGCCTGGAGCGTGCGACGCCGTAATAAAGCTCCCCCAGTGTGGCTTCAGAAAAATAGATCATGGCATCGGCGCAGGTCAGCACTTCGGTGAGTACCTGCTGTTCCCGCACAGAGCGCTTCTCCAGCGCTTTTTCCAGGCCGTTCAAAAAATAGATGCAGTGATTGGTATCCAGCAAGTAGGGTATCTGCTTTCAATCCCTAAAACTCATAAGTCTTAAGCTTGGTGAAACTACGGGATGCACGGATATCCTCAATCCAGGCTTCCGAGTCTTCATCGCCACGACCAGCGAACTGTTGTTCTCTCTCACTGATGAGCCGCCGGCGTTCTTCGGCGCTAAGGCAAACCCCGCCCGGTACAGGTCGAAGCGGCTCGTCCGGGCGGCGCCATCGAATTGCGATGGACAATCCATCTTCTTCGGTAGTTATCCGCACATCCTCGACTGTAGCGGGATTCATGGCGTCAAGCGCCTCACGTACTTGTTCCAAGGTAGCCATAACAAAGCCCTAATTTTCTAAGTATATCACAGTAAAAACATTGGGTTACATCATAGCACCTGAAGACGGGTCAGACGAGAGATTGACCGGCAGTGGCTTTCGCCACTTCAGCCAATATGTTCAACCACCGGCTAAGACAGTTCCTCTGGACTGAACCTTGTCTATGCAGGAGTTTGTGGAGAATCGGAGCAAAATCCCACGGGTTTCGGGGAGCAAAGCGGGCTACCCATGCAGCAGGATGAAACCACCCTCCCGATAGCGGTGGATCTCCTGACTGAACTGCTTGGTTGTATTGCGGCTATGTTGTGTTAAAAATGATCATAAGGCTTGTCACTTCCGTAGGCGGATGGAGGGAGCAGGGATGGAGGGAGCAGGGGTGAAGGGGTCAGGAGGAACCTGGATTGCGCTTCGCAAACAAAGCAAGCTTCAATGTACGTAAAGCACCATACTTATCATATGATCTCTCTATCTCTTTTATATCAGGACGTATTAGTGTTTTACTAGAATCTTTTAATAGAAAATTCTGTAATAATTTTTCAAAAATATTATTAACTTTCCTGACATCTTCCTTGTCAATTTTAGCATCTTCAGAATAGCTATATACCTCTTCAAATTGGTTATTCCCTTTATACTCAAACAGCCGGGATCCTCCGTCAGAAAAGAAGGTAATATCCTCAGCGATCCCCGCATTAATAATAGGGTCAAGAATTCTTTGCTTTTGATAATAAAAATCGTTCCCTGTGATAATTGCAATATGATATCCATTTGTTATAAAATCGTGAAAAAAATTAATGAATTTTTTAGGGCCATTAGAAGCTAAGCTGGTTTCTTCTGGGCGTAATAGAGTGCCGTCTACGTCGAAGCATAGTATTGGTTTTCCAGAAAGATCTTTTTCCGAAAGAGTAGGCGACAGATCTTCTTTTTTCTCAATAGTAGATTGGCGATCTATGATACTAAAAAGATGTTCTTTTAAGTCATCGGCGAGCTTCTTTACCCCATTTCTAGTAAAATCATGGCACTCAATATATATTCTTTTTTGAAATTCTGGCTCTAGTTTTTGCCATGATTTTTTATCAAGTAAAATTGGCAGAATAATTTTACGTTTTATTCTCTTCTCACATTCAAGAGCCCACTGAAATTCTTTTTTAACCCACTCTGATTTGACTGAATTTTCATTAATAAATATAACTACAAAATCGGAATCCTCATTTATTGCACTCCTAAGGGAATTTTCGAGTTCATCACCTATTAAGAGTTTATCTTCATCAACCCAACCTTGAATATGTGAAGGAAGATGAGAGCATAACTCTCGAATAAGGGGTTTATCTTGGCTACCATGACTAAAAAATATTTTCATGTTTACTCTCCCAATAAGACGGAGTCATGAAAACGGGTTCAGACTCGGATTTCTCGGCCAGCTAGCGTAGCCCGGATGGAGCCAGCGTAGCCTGGATGGAGCGAAGCTTGCGAAGCGCAATCCAGGTTGCTCCTGACCCCTGCCACACTGCTCCTTCCATCCGCTGACAGCAGCGCTAGCGCTTTGGCTATATAAGCACAGAATCGCGTCAATAAAAACCAAGCATTTCAGTCATACAATCAGCCAGTGTCAGGAGAGACGATTCCTCCCTGCTGTGCCAGCTTCCCCCCTACCCCGCCAAATTCGACCCCTCCATCAAGCCAGGTAGATACGCATTGCGTACCTGTTTCGGGCGATACGGTACATGATGGTACGCGGTGCGTACCCCACGATAGCTTGGAAGTAGCCGGCCATGCGGTCGTAGCGCTGCGGACCGGCCAGCCGTGGTTTCAGGAATTTCTTGTCAAGACTGGCGCGGCGGGAACTGAAGCGGCGGCATGGTACTCACTCACCAGCCTGCGTCTTGATCAATTGAACGAGATCTTCGGAAAGCCAAAGTCCGGCATCGCGCAGCTTGATCAAACCCTCAGTGACATTCGCCACCAAGCCACGGCGTTTGGCAAGCAACAACACGCCACCGGTACCGAACATGGGGATGCCGAGAGCCTGCGCACAGCGCCGGGCGTCCTTATCGTCGATTACAGCCCGGATTGGTGGATGCGCCAGTGCGTGGCTCAAAACCGCCGTTTCGCCTCTGCCCAGATTCCAGGCTTTAACACGCGGCGAGATCGGAACCTTTTCACGAATCGGCCAGGCTTGTCTCGTCAATCCAAGAGCCGCAGCATCATGCCGCTCATCCACCACCTCTTGCCAAACGGCCTCTGGCACAATGATCTGATTGAAAAGACGTGGCAGCAGGTCCGCTTGTCCGCTGCGAAACAGCGTGATCAACGGCGAGGCGTCGATCACGACTGCATCAATCCACATCGCGCAGTTCCTCGATCAATTCCTCGGCCGTGTACTGAAAGGGACTGACCCGATAGCGGGACAGGGCATCGATGAAAGCCGCTCGTGACAGCCCCGCAATCTCGGCAGCCCGGCCTTGGGATAGCTTCCCCAACTCGTACCACTTCACCGCCGCGGCGATACGCATTTCCTGCGCAAACTCCTTAGGAGTTTGGTGCAGAGTGGCAAAGGTCTCTTCCGGCATCTCCAGTATCAATTGCGTCATCTCATTCTCCCCTCAAGGACGATAGCGGAATTGCGTATTAGACATTATCGGGAATAGCAGTTTCTTGGCCATAAGCCATAACTTGCTGAAATATGCGGCCCGGCATCGGGCGCCAGGATCGGCACGGCGCTTACCCGGCCAATTGGTGCAAGGCATCCACCATCTTGCGGGTTTCCGCCTCCGGCAGGCGTGGCATCGGCAGGTGGGCCTGTACCATCAGCAGGAACAAGTCTTCTTCGCTGTCGATGCTCAGCTTCTTCATGACGGTTTGGTCATCCAGCCGACCTAGCGAGAACGCCAGCAGCGCGGCATAGTTCTCGTTACGGGCAGCCTCGCCCGCCTCGTAGGTCTCCACCAGATAGCGGAGTTGCGCATTCAACAGCGCATTCACCGAAGTATCACTCTTGGCAGCCACAATCTTGGCCCGCTTGAGCAGGTCGCGGTCGATGGCGCCGGTAAAGTTAACCGTCGTACCAGCCATGATTGACCCTCCCACAAATACTGAAAAAAGTGTAACACATGATTATGCGTCTACAAGAAATAAGGGGGACAACCAGTAGCCCGGACGGGGCCAGCTTAGCCTGGATGGAGCAGAGCTGGCGGAGCGTTTAGGATATGTCCTTAAGGCCGAGGAGGCCGGCTTCTCTCGCCCAACGCTGCCAGTCAACTTCTTCGCTTGAAATAATCTCAAGCTTGCTCGTTAAAGCATGGTTTTCGGTAAAAAGCACCAAGTTCTCACAGTCCCACCGGACGCAAGGAACCAGCATGCCATCAAAGCCAAGGAAGGCCACAGCCGCACCGATTTCCTGTGTGCGTTGATAGCTGCGACTGGGATATCGCTCCATATCGACATCCAGAGTTTCAAGATTGCCTTGGAGCAGCCTCAACGTGCGTTCGGCCGAGACTCCAAGGCGATGGACCATCACTGGTTTGCTAGGTAAAGGGGTCAACTGTCCCCAGTGATACGAGATCTCGGCTAAAGCGCCCTCCCGGCTCAAGCTCGTATACAGTACGGAGGGTTGCTCTCGTGGCGCCCATCGCCCTCCACTGGTCGATGCCGCAAGAGGATCAAGGCTGACACGTGTCGTCCGGAATACCTCACCGTCAAAAGGTTGTGTATCGAGGGCCTCAAGTTGGCTTAATAGAGCCGGATCATGGATCACCGGGCGTCCGCTCCTTAAATGAACACACCATCACGAAGCTGATTGATAACCGTGCGGACCTCTTCAGTTCGACCTTGTTGAATCAATTCGGCCGGTTTCTCACCATTAAGCAGCTTCTGCCGCGAAAACAGCCAAAGCCGGGCCTCTTGCGGTTCATAAAAATCCGATAATTGATCGACAATGTACTCAAGTTCGAGGATTGTTTTTTCTGCCCTTGACTGTGGAAATGCACGCCCCTGGTTCCACCGTGATACGGTTTCTGGACGCAGTCCAAGCACATTGGCAATATCGATATTTTTCATTCCTCCTTTTGAACGGATGGAATCAAGCTTTCTTGCAACGGCGTTGCTCATGGTTGCTCATAGTCCTCGCTGTTTGGTTTCGACCTGCTCTTACATAAAACCCTAATGGTTCCGGCACTGGCCGGAGTACTCTCGGAAACAGCGGCAAATAGGTCACGTTGTCAACCATCAGATACTTCCTACCATAACCATAGGAACTTGACTATATCATTGACATTTATATTGCGCAAGGTATTAAGCTTTATGCTGTCTGGCAACTTGTATGTAACTGAAGCCCCTTAACAATCCATTCCTTGTCGGATTCCCAACAAACCCGCCCCGACCAAGGTAAGGAAACCTGCATCGCGCGGGCTCACAAATTCCAAGTTGTTGTTCTCTAATAAATTCATGTTTGGCACGAGGTATGCTCATTAGAGGCTGACAGAACAACCAGGGTATTGGTTTACGGTTTCTGGAAGCCAGCCGATATCCAAAGGAAAGCCTACATGAGCAGTAACCTTCAGCATGCCAAGCAGCCGTCCAGCCTGGCCGGCGAGATCCAGCAGGCGACCGGCGTCGCACTCAACCATTGCTATCAATGCGGCAAGTGCGCGGCGGGTTGTCCGGTGGCCGACGCCATGGACCACGCCCCCTGCCAGACCCTGCGGTTATTGCAGTACGAATCTTCCGACTTCGACCGGCAGGCGCTCCAGAGCGAGGCCATCTGGCTGTGCCTGGCGTGTGCGACCTGCCACACCCGCTGCCCCCAGACCATCGATATTCCCAAGGTCATGGATTTCCTGCGCGCGGCAGCTCTGCGGCAGGGGCTGGCGCATCCCAAGAGTAATGATCTGCTGGCCTTCCATCAGGCTTTTCTGAATTCCGTCGAAGCGCATGGTCGCCTGTACGAAGTCGGCCTGATAGGAAGCTACAAGCTGCGCACCGGGCATCTTTTCCAGGATTTGGCGCTGGGACCCAAGCTGCACAGCAAAGGCAAGCTCGGGCTGTTGCCCCACAACATCCAGGGCAAGGCGGCCTTGCAGCGCCTGTTCAAGCGCGTCGGCGGACGCAAGGGGTAAGCCATGCGCATGGGCTACTATCCCGGCTGTTCCCTGCTGGGCTCCGCCAGGGAATTCAATGAATCCGTCCGGGCCGTGTGCGAGGCGATCGACCTGACACTCGAAGAAGTACCCGACTGGAACTGCTGCGGGGCATCCTCGGCCCACGTGCTGAATCATGATCTCGCCCTGGCGCTGCCCGCCCGAATTCTGGCCCAGGCCGAAGCCGCCGGTCTCGAAGAAATACTCGCCCCCTGCGCGGCCTGCTTCAACCGCCTGGCCTCGACGCGGGCCACACTTGCCGCCGATCCCGCCAAGCGGCAGGAAATCGTCGAACTGATCGAACTGCCCTACAGCGGCCGGGTACGGGTGCTGAACGTGCTGGAAGTGCTGGAACGCTATCGCGACCGGATCGAGGCAAAGACGGTCAACGCCTTCCGTTACAAGGTGGCCTGCTACTACGGCTGCCTGCTGGTGCGCCCGCCGGATGTGGTCAAGTTCGACCGGCCGGAGAATCCGCAAAGCATGGACCGGTTGTTGGCAACCGTCGGCGCCAAACCCATCGATTGGGCCTGCAAGACCGAATGCTGCGGCGCCTCTTTCTCGGTCACCCGCACCGATCTGGTGGCGCAGTTGGGTGGCCGCATCGTCGCCGACGCGACCCGGCGCAACGCCGCGGCCATCGTCGTCGCCTGCCCCATGTGCCAGTCCAATCTGGACATGCGCCGTCCCGAGATCAACCGCCAGTTACAGCAGGAACAGCGGATTCCGGTGCTGTTCATCACCCAGGCGCTGGGCTTGGCGATGGGCATCGAGGCGCACCGGCTGGGCTTGCAGCGGCATCTGGTGCCGGTCGAATTACCTGAACCGGAACTCGAAGTCGTCGGCGACGATGACGACGAAGACGACTGAGGGGAACCGCTATGTCACGTATCGGTGTCTTTGTCTGCCACTGCGGCGAGAATATCGGCTCGACTGTGGACTGTCAGGAAGTCGCGGCGCGGTGCAAGCAGATGCCGGGCGTAGTCCACAGCGAGGACTACAAGTATATGTGCTCCGATCCCGGCCAGAGCATGATCAAGCAGGCCATCGAGGAACAGGGATTGGACGGCGTGGTGGTGGCCGCCTGCTCGCCACGGATGCACGAGCCGACCTTTCGCCGCGCCGTCTCCGAAGCGGGTCTGAATCCTTACCTGTGCGAAATGGCCAATCTGCGGGAGCATTGCTCCTGGGTGCACGAAGAGACCGACAGCACCACCGATAAGGCTACCGATCTGGTCCATCTCCAGGTGGAGAAGGTCAAGCGCAACAAGCCGCTGCAACCGATCCAGGTGCCGATCACCAAGACGGCTCTGGTGATCGGCGGCGGCGTGGCCGGCATCCAGGCGGCGCTCGATATCGCCGATTCCGACCGTAAGGTGATCCTGCTGGAGCGGTCGCCCTCGCTGGGCGGCCATATGGCGCAGTTATCCGAGACCTTCCCAACGTTGGATTGCTCCCAGTGTATTCTCACCCCCAAAATGGTGGAGGCCGCGCGTCATCCTAATATCACTCTGATGACCTATTCCGAGTTGGAGCACCTGGAGGGCTTCATCGGCAACTTCAAGGCCACCATCCGCAAGCGCGCCCGCAAGATCGACGAAAAGCTGTGTACCGGTTGCGGGCTGTGCCTGCAAAAATGTCCCACCCGGAAGATCAGCGACGGCTTCAACGAAGGACTGGGGATGCGCCGGGCGATCTATGTGCCGTTCCCGCAGGCGGTGCCCAATACGCCGGTGATCGATATACAGAACTGCTCGCATTTTCGAAAAAAGAAATGCGACCGCTGCGTCAAAGCCTGTCCCACCGACGCGATTCGTTTCGAGCAGCAGGATGAATGGATCACCGTGGACGTGGGCGCCATCGTCCTGGCCACCGGCTTCAAGATCATGCGCAGCGATCAGTTCCCGGAGTACGGCTACGGCGCCTATCCGGATATTATCGACGGCTTGCAGTTCGAGCGCCTGGCCTCGGCTTCCGGCCCCACCCAGGGCGTGATCAAGCGTCCCAGCGACGGCAAGGAACCGGAAACGATTGTCTTCCTCGCCTGCGCCGGCAGCCGCGACGCCGCCAAGGGGGTTAAGTATTGCAGCAAGATCTGCTGCATGTACACCGCCAAGCACGCCATGCTCTACAAGCATAAGGCGCCTCACGGCAAGGCCTACGTGTTCTATATGGATATCCGCGCCGCCGGTAAGAACTACGACGAGTTCGTGCGCCGGGCGATCGAAGAGGACGGCGTCAAGTACATTCGCGGCCGGGTCTCCCGGATCTACGAAGAGGACGGCAAGCTGATCGTCAAGGGCGCGGATACGCTGCTGGGCGGTCGGCCGGTCGAAATCAAAGCCGATATGGTGGTGCTGGCCACCGCCGTCCAGCCCAACGACGGCCAGATCGACCTGGCCCGGAAAATCCATGTCGGCTGCGACGAATACGGCTTCTTCGCCGAAGCCCATCCCAAGCTGCGCCCGGTGGAGACCAATACCGCCGGTATTTACCTTGCCGGCGCCTGCCAGTCGCCGCGCGACATTCCCGAAACGGTGGCCCAGGCCGGCGGCGCCGCCGCCAAGGTGGTGGCGCTGTTCAGCCGCGACCGCCTGACCCGCGAACCGCTGGTGGCCGAGGTGAACCGCCGGCCATCGCCCATTTACAGCGATTGCGTCGGCTGTTTCCTGTGCGAGACCGCCTGTCCCTATCAGGCCATCGGTCAGGAAACAGTCACCGACCGCGATGGCAAGCTGTACAAGACCATGGCCAAAATCAACCCCGGGCTGTGCCAGGGCTGCGGCACCTGCGTCGCCACCTGCCGCACCAAGGCCATCGATCTGCACGGTTATTCCAACGAGCAGATCTACGCCGAAATCATGAGCCTGTAGCGGAGTTCACGATGGCTAAACCATTCGAACCCAAAATCACCGCGTTCGTGTGCAACTGGTGCACCTATGCGGGCGCCGACCTGACCGGCACCAGCCGTATCAAGTATCAACCCAACATCCGCATCATCCGCCTGCCCTGCACCGGCCGCATCGATTTCATGCTGCTGCAGAAGGCGTTCGCGCGCGGCGCGGACGGCATCATCGTCTCCGGCTGCCATCCGAACGACTGCCACTACAGCAGCGGCAATTACCATGCGCGGCGGCGCTGGATGGTTTTCAACGACCTGATGGAGTTCATGGGCGTCGATGGGCGCCGCGTGACCTTCTCCTGGGTGTCGGCGGCGGAAGGCACCAAGTGGGCTGCGCTGGTGAACGAGGTTACCGATGCCGTCCGCCAACTGGGTCCCTATACCGAATACCAGCGCCTGATCGGTGCTGGCGTCGCCTGAAAAGGAGCGTAGCGTGGAAGCCTTGCGGACTAAAGCCAAAGAATTACTCGCCCAGGGCGAAGTGCAGGTCGTGATCGGCTACGAAGCCGGCACCGCCGGAGTGCGTCGTCCCTGCTTCGTCCGCACGGCCGAATCGGCCATTCGGTTGGTGTGGGATACCAATTGTATCGGCAATCTCGCCGGCTACCTGACCCGGCCTGAAATCAAGCGGTTCGGCAAGCCCGCCATCGTCGCCAATAACGCGGTGTTGCGCTCCCTGTTGCAACTGGTGGCCGAGCGGCAGCTTCAGCAAGACGCGGTTCTGGCTCTGGCGGTGGCGCAGGATGGCGTGGTGACCGAACTGCCCACCGCCCAGGCCGTAGAAGACTATCTGGCGATTTCGCCGGGCGGCCTGTCCGCGGCGGACCGGGAGAAAATGGAACACTTGGCGCAACTGTCCCGCGAAGAACGCTGGACCTTCTGGCAGCGGGAATTAGAGCGCTGTATCAAGTGCTATGCCTGCCGGAGTTCCTGCCCGATGTGCTATTGCGGTCACTGCACCATGGACTGCAACCGGCCGCAGTGGGTATCCGTTCCCAGCCATGCGCTCGGCAATCTGGAGTATCACACGGTGCGCGCCATGCATCTGGCCGGACGCTGCGTGCAGTGTGGCGAATGTGGCCGCGCCTGCCCCGTCGGGATTCCGATACATCTGCTCACCTGTTACGCGGAAGAAAGCGTCCATCGGCAGTTCGGCCAGCAGGCCGGGACCCGCGCCAAGCTGGATTACGCCCTGGGCGCCTTCCGGCCCGATGACAAAGAATCTTTTATCCGCTAGGGGGTCGTCATGGCAACCACATTGAAGATTTCCGCAGCCTCACTGGCGGCGCTGTTCGCGGTGCTGGGCGACGCCGGGCGGCGGATCCTGGGACCTGCCGAGGTCGATGGCCGGATCGAGCTTAAGGCGGTGCGGACGCTAGCCGAGGTGGCCGGGGATCAAATCCAGCCCGTGCTGAGCGCCAAGGAGACGGCCTTTCCCAGGGTGGAGCGGTTGCTGAGCTACCGCATGGCGCCCGGCAAGGTGGAATTACAGGACTACGATCCCGAGGTTCAGCCCACGGTGCTGTTCGGTCTGCGGCCCTGCGAGGCGGCGGGCTTCAACTCTCTGGACGCGGTGTTCAACTGGGACACCCGCGATAAGTTCTTCAATGCGCGGCGGGAACAACTGACTGTGGTCGGCCTGAGTTGTACCCAGGCCGACGACGCCTGTTTCTGCACGTCGGTAGGCGGTGGCCCCGGCTCCACCAAAGGCAGCGATATCCTGCTCACTCCCCTGCCAGAGGGCGGCTATCTGGCCGAAATTCTCACAGAACGGGGCGAGGCGCTCAAAGATCTCGCTCCCGCCCTGTTTCAGCCGGCCAATGGTGAAGACAAGGAAGCCATGCTCGCCAAGGTGGAGCCGAGTTTCGAGCATCAGGGCCTTGCCGCCAAACTGCCCGGACTGTTCACCAGCGACATTTGGGCGGAGCAGAGTCTGCGCTGTATCGGCTGTGGCGCCTGCGCCTTTGTCTGCCCCACCTGCGTCTGCTTCGATATTCAGGAGGAAGCCGACACCAAACAGGGTCAGCGACTACGCTGCTGGGATTCCTGCGGTCTGCGCCAGTTCACCCTGCATGCCTCGGGTCACAATCCGCGCAGCGCGCAGAGCGAGCGCTGGCGCCAGCGGATCTATCATAAGTTCGGTTATTTCGCCGAGCGTTTCGGCGGGCCGATGTGCGTGGGCTGCGGCAAATGCAGCCGGGCCTGCCCGGTGGACATGAATCTGAAGGAACATCTCACCCAGGTCTACGAGGTGTAGCGATGGCCGAGAAAAATATTTACCTGCCGTATCTGATGCGCGTCGCCAAAGTCACGGACGAGGCCCCCGCCGTGAAGACCTTCCGGCTGGAGTTCGTGAACCCGGAAGACGCCGATAACTTCGATTTCAATACTGGTCAGTTCGGCCTGTACAGCGCCTTTGGCGAGGGCGAGAGCACCTTCTGCATCGCCTCCAGTCCGACCCGCAAGGGCTATATCGAATGCACCTTCCGCGCGGTCGGTCGGGTCACCCATGCGCTGGCGGCCAAGGAAGAAGGCGATATCATCGGTTTTCGCGGTCCTTACGGAAACCTGTTTCCCATCGAAGAATGGCGCGGCAAGAATTTGCTGTTCGTAGCCGGCGGCATCGCCCTGCCGCCGCTGCGCAGCGTCATCTGGAACTGTCTCGACCAGCGCGATGGGTTCCGCGATATCACCGTGGTCTACGGCGCCCGCAGCGTCGCGGATCTGGTGTACAAGTACGAGTTGCGGGATTGGCAGGAGCGCGCCGATATCGATCTGGCCGTCACCGTGGACCCCGGCGGCGAGACCCACGATTGGAAAGGCAAGGTCGGTTTCGTCCCCCCTATCGTCGAGCAGTTGGCGCCCCGGAGCGAAAACACCATCGCCATCGTCTGCGGCCCGCCCATCATGATCAAGCACACCCTACCCCTGCTGGAGACGCTCGGCTTTACTTCGGATTGTATTTACACGACGCTGGAAAACCGGATGAAGTGCGGGCTGGGCAAATGCGGCCGCTGCAACACCGGCAGGAGCTTTATCTGCAAGGATGGTCCGGTTTATACCCTGGCCCAGCTTCAGGAATTGCCGGCGGAGTATTAGTCGATAGCGGTAGGTCGGGCAAAAGCGTAAGCGTTGCCCGACATGTCCTCGGTTCGGCGCGGTGTATGTCGGGCACGTCCTGTGCCCGATCTACCTGGCTGGTTCATTGAGGCAGGTCGAAATCAGCCAGAAGAGCGATTTGGCCCACCGCTTTGGCCTTTTCGTAGTAGCGAAGATCGGCGGTGACATAGGTGGCGCCGGGGATGTGCAGAGCTGTGGCGTGGTACAGGGTGTCGAAGAGCTACCATTCCCGCAACTCATCGCGCGCCGCCTGGATTGCCGCGGCGCTGACAGGCTTCGTCGTGGCCCGTCGCGCCAGCATGCTGGCGACGGCCTCATGGTTGCGCTGCCGGCGCAGCTCCCGTTCGACCGCTTCGCGCATCAGGTCGGCGATGATGGCGCTCTTGTTTTGGCCCTTGAAGGTCGCGTTGAACGCTTCCTTCACGTCGTCGGGCACGCTGAAATTGAGGGTAGCCATGGGTTATCTCCATTGTTGAAAGTTTCAACAAGCAGGATAGGCCCGGCGTTCCGAGGAGGCAATACCTGTCTCGATTCCGTGGCGCTAATTCGAGGTGAGAATGAAATTTAAGGAACAAGCTGTTCCGCACCATCGATGTTTTTTCTCCTACTCTCCAAAAACCCCAGCGCCCGAGAGTGATGGACAGTCGACCGTGACTTCAGTCGTTTTCCTGCGCTGGCCAGTCGCAACTCACTGGCCCAGGAGCGCACCGGTCGGGCAAAAGCGCCGCGTTACCCAACATTTCCCCGGTTCGTCGCGGTGCACGTCGGGCACGGGCGAGCCCAACCTAATTGGCTGTCTGAACCGCAGATGTGCGCGGGTTAATGGATTACGCCGATAGACTTATCCAAGCCCCCGTTAGATTCTGCGTAATCCCTTCATCAGCGTTAATCTGCGGTTCAGACTTTCCCCGGTTCGTCGCGGTGCACGTTGAGCACGTCCTGTGCCCGACCTACCGGGCTGAAGAAAGCGATCCACGCTGATGAACCGTTATTTTAATTTTTGAAGTAAAACCTGAACCTCCGGGTCGTTTTTCCAGCCCCGCGCTAATTCCTCCATCGCCACCCGCCGCACGTCACTGTTTTTATCCCCCTGCGCGCGGGCTTTGAGCCAGGGCAGGGTCTCCGGGTCGTCTTTCCAGCCCTGCGCCAAGGCCGCCACCGCCGCCCGCCGCACGTCACTGTGTTCATCCCTTTGCGCACGGGCTTTGAGCCAGGGCAGGGTCTCCGGGTCGCCTTTCCAGCCCTGCGTCAAGGCCGCCACCGCCGCCCGCCGCACGTCACTGTTTTTATCCCCCTGCGCGCGGGCTTTGAGCCAGGGCAGGGTCTCCGGATCGTCTTTCCAGCCCCGCGCCAAGGCCGCCACCGCCGCCTGCCGCACCTCACTGTCTTCATCCTCCTGGGCGCGGGCTTTGAGCCAGAGTCGCGTTTCAGGATCGGTCTGCCAGATGTTGGCCCGCAATGTGACCGCACGGGTTGGAACGCCAGTAACCAGGTCTGTGATTCCTGGAGCCATAACCTCACAGAAATAGTCAAGATCGAATCTGACGAGTTCGGTGAGTCGTTGCTTAACCGCTTCGGCTACCTCACCTAGATCCGATCCCTTCCGCGCTTCGCCCAAGCAACGCGCGGCCAGGAAGATATGCTGACAGGTCTGCTCGGGATCCCGCTGTGCCAACAGAAACTTCAGAATGCCCCCCAGCGCGCTTGGGTGAATCATCCCCGCCACCAAGCACAACACCTCATGCCAAGCCTCCACCGGCCAATGAGGGCCAAAAATCTGACTTTTGAGAAACTCTACGTTGATGCTCTTCTCGTGTTCAAAGCGCACGCGCAAATCATCGGCACAATAATATTCAAGAAAGGTCCGGTGGACGAAGGCGTAGGAATCGCCGCCGGCAAAGCACAGGATGAAATTACGCTCGCGCAGATGCCGAATCAGCGCGCGGGCGATGGCACGCGGATTGCCTTTTACCAGGGGTCTCACCGCCTCCTCGAGGATTGTCTCCAGACGGCTGCCGGCAATAAGATTGCCCAACGGTCCATTGCCGCCGGTCTGCATCTCACGGGCGAGGCAGCGGAGCATGTCCTGCTTTTCCCGCAAACCGATAGCCATGGCGTCCTGCGCCAAATCAGGATCGGCCCGCAAGGCGTCTTCCACCTTCCACTGCTGCAGGAGCAGCTTGGAGCATTCCTCGTAAAGCCCTGCCCGTTCGCGCGGCAGTTCACGATAACGGTTCAGAATGGCCATCATGGTGAGCAGGAGAGGATTGCCGGCCAATTCGCGGATAGGCGGCGAGTCAGCGATAGCGCGGGTCAGGCGCCCGTGTTTCTCATCCCGCTCGACAGTTTCGGTAGGGCGGTAGGTATCGCGGCGCCACTTGTCCAGGAAAGTGGCGATCTGCTCATCGTCCAGTTCCTGCAACATGAAGTGACGGAAGCCGGCGCTGCGGAAGCTTTCACCCTTATAGCCGATCACCCGCGAGGTCACCACCAGACGGGCACGGGGAAAATCATTGGCAAACCGCTGGATCGCATTCACCACGGCTTCCCGCAAGGTCGGATCGAACACTTCATCCAATCCATCGAAGAACACCATGACCTGCCCCGCTTTCAGCCAGCGCTTCAATTCACCGCCATCGAGCCGGCACGGAATGCCCTGGCCTTCCTGAATAAAGTCGAGTATGTACCCCACCTGGCTGCCCTGCCGGGCTTGGGCGAAGGTGCGCAGTTCGACCAACAACGGGAGGTCGAGCGCCGGCCATTTCGTTTCAGGCTGGTCCGCCCAGCGGAGCGCCAGCGCCTGGAGCAGACTCGACTTGCCGGAGCCAGGGTCGCCCAGAATGACCAAGTGCAGTAGCTTGGGATCATCCACCAGTTCCAGTGCGTTGCGGGGTGCTTGTTCCAGGTAGCGTCGACGTAGCGCGTCGATTTCGCCAGGTTTCAGTTCCCAGCGTCCCCATTGGCTGCTCTCCTGCAGGTGGCGCAACTGCTCTTTGGGCAGTTCCAGAATCTGCGGCAGATATTCCTGGCACTCGCGAACGTTCTGCGGGATGAATACCCGCCAAAGTTCCAACTCGCGATAGTAGGCGCCGGTGACATCGATGGATTCCAGCTTGAGTCGGGCGTAGCGATCTCGCACCGCTTTGGCGTAGCCGGCCAGATTGAGGGTAGACCGCGGCCTGGCTATCGGACTGCCCGGCACACCAGGAACCGCGGACGGCGCAAGCTGCCGCAGGAAAGGCAGTAAATCTTCATGCCCGGCGCCGAACTCGACCGGGTAGAGCCACGGAGCCGTCTTTTGCAGCGCTACGAAGGCGGCCTTCTCATCGGCCCGGCAGAGAACGAAATGCCGGTGGGTGGAATCCTTGAGAGCCTCCCGTCCCCATTCGATCAGGCGGCTGAAGTTCGGGTCCTGGAACGTGCCGCCACAGCCCACGAACAACAGCGTGCGAGAGAGCGTAAACAGTTGCAGAACCGCCTGAGTATGGGGGTCGCTGGCGACCTTCGCATAAGAGGATAGACCGAGTACGACCGAATCCGGCTCATCGAAGTAGCCATGCAGATGGAGTACGGCATCGCCGCCATGGGAGCGGAGGATGTCTTCCACCCGGTCGCGTTCCTTCCATGTGACCGGTCGGCGGTGCGTAACAGCCTCGATCAGACCATCGTAATTCAGCGTCGCCAGCATGACCGGCCAGTCGGCCAGTGTCTGGATAAGCGCCGGCTGTCGCGGTTCAAGCCGTCCGACCGTATCTTTCAGCCAGCGATGGAAAACACCCGACGCCTTGCTGCGCAGGCGGTCCGTAATGAGTTCAGCGGCTAAGATCAGAAAATCGGTCTTCGCCCGCTTGATCTGCATTTCCAGCAGTTCTGCATCCTCGTCATCCACCACATGCTCGACATGACGACACCGCTGCACCCCATGCCGCAGCAAGCCATCCCAACGGGCGACGGGGAAATCTTCTACCTGCTGATCTTCGCAGGTGGTGATGGAAACGCCCGTGCCCATCACCACGATGACATAACCGTCGGCAATCTGCCGTTTGAGTTCGGCAACGAGGCTTTCCTGGCTCATGGTTTACTCAAGGTCGTCATGTTTTAACCGACTCACTCCGCCAAAGCCCGGCGCATGAACTCCGGGGTGGCCAGGGAGTCGCGGTGAATTTCCACATTATAGTAGTGATGACCATCAGATTGCCAAAGCCCACCGTGGCGTAAACCTCGACGAACTGATACGGGCTTTGCTGAGCGAACAATCTTTCCTCGATCTGCAAGGAAAACGCGGAACCGCTGGCGGGATGCGGCTCGGAAAACCAGGTGTTATCCAGCGTCATCGGGTTATACTTCTCTGGATTCAGCCTGGTTGCTGGCCATGATCCCGGCAGTGGTCGGATGCGGAGAAACGGCAGTGAACGATGGCTCGATGAAGTCACCGGCCTGGACCCTCGACCAGGCGCGCGAAGTATACAATATTGCCCGCTGGAGCGAGGGTTACTTCGATATCGACGCCGACGGCCGCCTGGTCGTCCAGTCGCCACACCACGACCCGCATCCGGGCATCGTGCTGGCAACGCTGGCGGCTGACCTGCTGGACCGGGGTTATGGGCTGCCGGTGCTGGTGCGGTTCAGTCATATTCTGCACGACCGGGTGGATACGCTGTGCGAAGCTTTTGCCAGCCAGATAGCCAGGTAGGTCGGGCACAGGACGTGCCCGACGTGCACCGCGCCGAACTGGGGGAACTGTCGGGCAACGCTCGCTTTCGCTCTGCTTTTGCCCGACCTACGATCTACTTCATCAGCGTTAATCTGCGGTTCAGACTTTCCCCAGTTCCTGTAGGGTACGCATCGCGTACCATCATTCCCGTATAAGACCGGTAACGTGCCATACCGGTCAAAGCCCGGAAAAGGTACGCAATGCGTACCCTACCTGGCTACATTATCCAAGAACGGCTCAAACTCCCCGGCGCCTGGTGGTCACCCGATCATATCGAGACGATGTTGGCGCTCCGGCTGAACCGGGCCAATCGGGAGTGGGAGGCCTATTGGCGAGGGGTCGAAAAAGAAACCGCGTGAACCAGCTATTTCGTCGATGCATCACTTTGAATCACACCCACTCTTCACACGAAAGCTGCTATTCTGAAAATCGTAGAGTACACTACGAGGTTATGAAGGCGAACGCAACACGCCAATGTACCGGATGTCTGAGCAGGAGAAAAACCATGGCTGTGTTAGAACCTCACTGTAGTAAAGAAGAGTTTGCCCGGCGCGGTCAGGCCATTTATGAGCGTAACGTCCGCTCCCACCTCAAGGCGGATGACGAGGGCAAGTTCGTGGCCATCGACATAGAGACGGGCGTATATGAGATCGACGGGGATGACTATACAGCGACTGAACGCCTGCTTATTCATCACCCCAGTGCGCAAATCTGGCTCCTCCGTGTTGGGCATCGTGCAGCCTACCGCCTCGGGGTGCGTCCAGTGCGCGAGGTGGTATGATCACCGGTGTCGTGAACGCCCATCATGAAGCGACGATCCGCCTGCCAGTGCAGGGCGCAGACGGGCGGGTGCAGGAGATTGAGGCACTCCTCGATACGGGGTTCAACGGTTCTCTGACGCTGCCTCCTACCGTTATCGCCGCTCTTGGGCTTCATTGGCGTACCCGTGGCCTTGTTATCCTTGCTAACGGCAGTGAAGACCAGTGCGACATCTATGCGGCAACCATTATCTGGGACGGGACGCTGCGTAACATTCTGGTCGAAGCTGCCGACACAGACCCGCTCATTGGTATGGCCTTACTTTATGGTCATGCCGTGCGCATAGAGGTGGTAGAAAGTGGCAGCGTCATTATTGAAGCACTGCCTAAGCCACTCAAACGTGGACTAGCCTAACGAGGGCTTGCAGCCCCGCTATTTCGCTCCGCTCCATAGCGACGGCTGAAGCTGGGTGGTTAGCAAGCCTAAGGTGCGTTCCACGCCCCACAGCCCCGTGTGATGGTGCGTAAAACGCCCCTTGCTGAACTACAACCGCCGCAGCTTGATATTCAGTGTCTGAATCCGATAGGCGATCTGGCGGGGCGTCATCCCCAGCAGCCGGGCGGCCTTGGCCTGCACCCAGCCGGCCTGTTCCAGCGCCGCGAGGACCCGCTCCCGCTCGTCCAGATCGGGATTTTCCAAATCGACGGGCTCCTGCGTGGAGGGGCTGATGAAAATGGGACTCTCCGGGCCGCCGGGTTCGATCACGGCCTGATCGATGATCCCGGATTCACTCATGATGGCGCCCCGCTCCAGGCAGTTCTCCAGTTCCCGCACATTGCCCGGCCAGTGATGGCGCATCAACAGTCGGATGGCGCTGTCGGTGATGCTCAGCGACCGGTTCTGGCGTTTGCCGATCTTGTCCACCAGAAACCGGGCCAGATCGGGAATGTCTTCCGGACGCTGCCGCAGGGACGGCATGAAGATCGGCATGACATTGAGGCGGTAATACAGATCCTCGCGAAAATCACCCGTTTCCACCCCGGCCTCCAGATCCTGGTTGGTGGCGGCGATGATGCGCACATCGACTTTCAGGGTCTGGCTGCTACCCACCCGTTCCAGCTCGCCTTCCTGCAACACCCGCAGTAACTTCACCTGGAACGCCGGCGAGACATCGCCGATTTCGTCCAGAAACAGGGTGCCGCCGTGGGCCTGCTCGAATCGGCCCTTGCGCTGATTGAGAGCGCCGGTGAAAGCCCCTTTCTCATGACCGAACAGTTCCGACTCCAGCAGGTTGTCCGGCAGGGCGGCGCAGTTCAGCTTGACGAAGGGGCCGCTGGCGCGTGAGGAGTTGTAATGAATGGCGCTGGCGATCAGTTCCTTGCCGGTGCCGGATTCGCCCCGGATCAGCACCGTGGTGTTCCATTTCGCCACCTGCCGCACCTGCTCGAAGATCCGCTGCATCGGCCGGCTGTGGCCGACGATGTTGTCGAAGCCGTAGCGCTCCCGCACCGCCCAGCGTAAGCTGTCCCGTTCCGCCGTCAAATCCTGCCGTTCCCGCTCGACTTCCCAGGCCAGTTGCACGCTACGGGCGATCAGATTGGCGACCATCTCCAGAAAGTGGGCGCGTTCATACAGCAAGTCGTCGCAGCAGGGCGGTTGCGCGGTCAAGACACCGGTCGGCCCAGCCTCGCCCACGCAGATAGGCACACCGATGAAGGGCAGCTCCCGATCATACAGTTGCAGCCGGTCCAGAAAGCGGGGATCGTCGGCAATCCGGCGCAACACGATCAATTCGCCGCTTGCCAGAATGCGGCCGACGATGCCCTCCCCTACCTGGTAACGGATCTCCTTGCTCCGTTGCAAATCCTGACCGTAGACCGCACTGACCAGTAACTCGCTGCGTTGTGAGTCCAGCAGGGTGACCATGCCCTGGTGCAGACCGCCGTGCTCATGCAGCACCTGCAACAGCGCCTGTAGGGTTTCCTGCAATTTAAAGGGGCGGCTCAGCACCTGGCTGACCTGAAACAGGGCTTCCAGTTGAATTTCCAGCAATTCCGAGCGGCGCGCGGCGGCGCTGCCGTAATGCACTGAAGAAGAAGCCGTCATACTTCGAACTCAGCGTTGATTTCCAGCGGCAACCGTACCCGAACGCGACAGCCTTCGGTGTAATCGGGATCGATACCGATCATGCCGCGATGCTCGTTGACCACTTCCTGCACCATGGCCAGCCCTATGCCGGTGCGGTCGGCCGAAGGCTTGCTGGTGAAAAACGGTTCGAAGATCTTCCACTGGAGATCCTTGGGTACGCCCGGCCCGGTATCTTCGATCGTGACCAGCACCGCCTTGTCCTGGGCGCAGGTGACGATCCGCAGATCCCGCCGCTTCGAGCGGTGGCTTTCCATGGCGTCCATGGCATTGTCCACCAATTGCTTGAACATGCCCCGGAGCCGTCCCTCCCGGCCCGGCACCGCCGGCAGCACCGGCGCCGGTTTCCACTCCACCACCATGCCGCCGGCCAGCAATCGCTGGGTGCACAGCGTCAGCACTTCGCGCAGGATCTGGTTGATATTGACCGGCGAAATGGCCTCCGGCGGCACGGCCGGCATGGAGTTGGTGAGCTTGGCCAGTGCTTCCCGGCCGGAATCCAGGGCCTGCCGCAGTACACTGCGCAAAGGGGCGAATTCGGAATTTTCCCGGCGCCGTTCCAGCATCTCACTGGCGGCGGTGATCAGGTTGAGCGGACCCTGCATCTGGAAAATCGCCGCCTGCAGGGCTTCGCGCATGCTGCGCACCCGCTCCTGTTCGGCGATCAGGGCGCGCATGGCGTTGGTCCTGACTTCCTCCTGCTGCCGCTTGAGGTTGGTGATCTCGTTGGCCATCAGCAACAAATAGGTTTGCCGGACCGGCTGGAAAAATGCATCGGCGCGGTCGTCGCGTTCCTTGAACCAGACGCCGGAACAGGAAAACCAGCGGGTCTGTTCAGCCCCGCCCGGCTCGAAGCTAACTTCCTTGTTCTGGAATCCCTGGCCGATGCGATGCCCCTCCTGGAAGGACTCACCCATGGACTCCCGCAGGGTCCGCAGCAACTCGACGGCGGGCTCGCGTCCCTGCATGGCGACGGTGAGTTTCTTGTACTCATGATTTTGCAGGATGACCCGGCCATCCCCGTTCAGCAGCGCGATCACCGCCGGCGCGGCGTCCACCATCGACTCGATCAGTTCTTTTTGATTGTGGACCTGCTGCTCCAGCCGGTGCACCGGAGTGACATCGCGATGCATCCCCAAATAATACACAGTCTTGTCGTGTTCATTCACCAGGGGCGCCACGGTCAGCTCGGCCAGGTAAACGGCGCCGTATTTGCGGCGATTGACCAGCAGACCGGTCCAGGAACGACCATGCACTAGGCGATCCCACATTTGCTCATAGATTCGGGGCGGGGTGCATCGATGGGATAACAGCGAGGTCTTTTTGCCGATCACCTCGCTGACCGAATATCCGGTTACTTCGGTAAAGGCAGGGTTGGCATAGACGATGTTGGACTCTACATCGGAAATACACACCGCCACCGGCAACTGTTGCACGGCGTTGGCGTAGATCCAATCAGGCAGATTGCAGTCTTCGGTCCGCCGTGTCGGTTCAAGGGTTGCAGCGCTGTCGGCAGTCGTATTAACGGGATCTTCCTCGCTCATGGAGTCCGCTCCTAACTGGTGTCTGATCGAAAACTTCGCAAACCCGTAGCAAACCCGTAGGATGGGTTTCGCTCCGCTTGCGCTCCGCTCTACCCATCCTACAACAATACAGAACAGAGGTTTTCGGCCAGACACTAACTATAGTGCACACAGGGTAGCTTTCCGAAGCCTTGCAGTATCCGTGCCATGCTTATTCACCGGCAGCCGTCGTCAACGCCCATGGTTATTAAGAGCCTGTATGAAAACTCCCTCCCCCCTTGTGGGGGAGGGTTGGGGTGGGGGGTTGCGATGGAATCTGGCGCCTTACCCCCCACCCTGTCCCTCCTGTATGGACCGGAGACATAGGTAACACCTGTTCGGAGACATCGGTAACACCTGTTCGGAGACATCGGTAACACCTGTTCGGAGACATCGGTAACACTTGTTCGGAGACATCGGTAACATTCTTTGTAAGCTAACCAGCATTGTCCTAGAGGAGAATGTTGATGTCGCAAAAGAGAGTGTCGCTGGCGGTACGGCAAGAGTT
>CAIMUS010000164.1 GCA_903844665.1 uncultured Pseudomonadota bacterium | reverse complement strand
TTCGGGCGTGTCCACCGCCACACCGATATGGCAGTACTTCTTCAGAATCAGATTCTCGCCGCCGGGGTCGAGCGAGGCGTTGAAAGTCGGAAAGGCTTTTAAAGTGACGGCAGCCGCTTTGAGCAGGAAACTCAACAGGGTGATCCGCACGTCCTCTTGTTTGGCTTCCTCCACCAGCGACTTACGGAACGCTTCGGTTTCGGTGATATCCGCCTCGTCGTGATGGGTCACATGTGGCAGATTCAGCCAGCTCCGGCTGAGATTGACGGCGGCCAGCCGTTTGATCCTGCCGACCGGTACGGTTTCGATATCGCCGAATTTGGCGAAATCCACCGGCGGGATGGGCGGGATGCCCGTGCCGGTAACGACCGCGGCGGCCGGCGCCTGCTCTCCGGCCAGCACCCGCTTGACGAAATTTTGCACGTCTTCTTTGGTGACCCGCCCCTTGCGGCCGCTGCCTTCCCTGATCCTGCCCAGATCCACCCCCAGCTCGCGGGCGAACAGCCGTACCGATGGACTGGCGTGCACCTTGGCGAAAGCCGCCTCGTCCACCGGCGGCATGGGCGCCACCGGCGGACGCGCCTCGAAGCTGGTCGGCTTCTGGGCGGTCGGTCCCAGCGCGACCACCGGCGGTGGTTCCGACATCGGGGCGGCGACCGCCGCCGCTGATGTCGTTTCGGTTTCCAGCAGCAGAATCAGATCGCCTCTGGAGATTTTATCGCCTACCTTGATCTTGACTTCCTTCACCACCCCGGCTTCGGGTGCGGGTACTTCCATGCTGGCCTTGTCGCTTTCGAGAATGAGCATCGGCTGTTCCACCACCAGCGTATCGCCGGGGGAGACCATCACCTCGATCACATCCACACCTTTGAAATCGCCGATATCCGGCACGCGTACTTCGATGATTGTAGCCATTGGGTTCCTACCTTCGTCGTTACACCGTCACCGGATTGGATTTGTCGGGATCGATGCCGTATTTCTTGATCGCCTTGCTGACCGTGGCGGCGGGGATTTTACCCTCGTCGGCCAGCGCTTTGAGTGCGGCCAGGGCGACGTAATAGCGGTTGACCTCGAAAAAACGGCGCAAATTGACGCGGGTATCGCTGCGGCCGTAGCCGTCGGTTCCCAGCACCACATAGCGGCGCGGGATAAAGGGCCGCAATTGATCGGCGTACAGCTTGATATAGTCGGTCGCGGCGACCACCGGGCCGGGATGATCCTGGAGGCACTGTTCGATATGGCTTATCCGGGGCGGCTCCTCCGGATGCAGCATGTTCCAGCGCTGCACGTCCAGACCGTCGCGGCGCAGCGGATTGATGCCCGGCGCCGACCAGATATCGGCGGCGATATTGAAATCCTCCGCCAGCAGATCGGCGGCGGCGATCACTTCCCGCAGAATCGCGCCGCTGCCCAGCAGTTGCACCCGCTGTTCGCCGTCGCCGACCTGCTTGAACAGATACATGCCCTTGAGAATACCGTCGCGCGCACCCTCCGGCAGGGCCGGTTGCGGATAGGCTTCGTTCAGGGTGGTGATGTAGTAGAAGATATTTTCCTGCTCCTGGTACATTCGGCGCAGACCGTCCTGAATGATCACCGCCAGTTCGTAGGAAAAGGTGGGATCGTAGGAGACGCAGTTGGGGATGAAGGCGGCGAACACCTGGCTGTGGCCGTCCTGGTGTTGCAAACCTTCGCCGGCCAGGGTGGTGCGGCCGGAGGTACCGCCGACCAGAAAGCCTCGCGCCTGGATATCGCCCGCCGCCCAGGCCAGATCGCCGATGCGCTGAAAGCCGAACATCGAGTAGAAAATATAGAAGGGCGCCATATTGATGCCATGGTTGCTGTAGGCCGTGCCGGCGGCGATCCAGGACGAGATGGATCCGGCTTCGTTGATGCCTTCCTGCAAAATCTGGCCCTTCTTGTCTTCCTTGTAATACATCAACTGGTCGATATCCTGGGGCTGATAGAGCTGGCCCCGGAAGGCGTAGATGCCGAGTTGCCGGAACATGCCTTCCATGCCGAAGGTGCGGGCCTCGTCGGCGACGATGGGCACGATGTATTTGCCGATATTCTTA
>CAIMUS010000163.1 GCA_903844665.1 uncultured Pseudomonadota bacterium | reverse complement strand
CGGGGTGGCCCGGCAGCGGACCCGGACTGGCCGGGGTGGCTGGATTTGATCGAAACGATTGTGGTGTACAAGCTGCCGCGTTTATCGCGCGAGGAGATTCAACGCATGTTGCACTTACCCGATGTCGAGTTGAAACAAACCCGCTTCTATCAAGACGTGTTCGCCGAAGGCCGCACCGAAGGCCAGCAGCAAGGAGAGGCAGCGCTGGTGCTGCGGCTGTTAAGTCGCCGGCTCGGTGCGATGCCAGCGGAAGCGGAGAGCCGGATTCGGGCCTTGCCGGTGGCGGAATTGGAGGCGCTGGGCGAGGCCCTGCTGGATTGGCGCACCCCTGCCGAACTGATGGCGTGGCTCCAGCGCCAGGGATAACCGCCAATCATTCAATCCCCCACCACCACGAACGGCGCCCTGTAGGTCGGGTTAGCGGAGCGTAACTCGACCTACAGGGCTGAAGCACGAAACATTTTCACGGCAACCTACACACTGTCAAGATAGCCGCATAGAAAAATCAAGGTCCTTGCGCCAAGTGCAACGGACTTGCTACAACTTTTGTTAATAGTAACATATATGTTACTATAAAATATGATAGCGACTCGCGAATACCTGGATGAACAAGGAAATTCTCCCTATGCCAAGTGGTTCGATAGCCTCAATGCCCATGCTGCCGCCAAAGTAGCGATAGCGGTATACCGCCTGGAGCAAGGCAACTTCTCCAACGTCAAAGGAGTGGGTGGCGGCGTGTTCGAGAACCGGATCGACTTCGGCCCTGGCTATCGGATCTACTTCGGCAAGGACGGTGATCAACTCATCATCCTGGTCGGTGGGGGCGGCAAGAAGCGCCAGCAGGCCGATATCCAGGCGGCGCAGGCGCGCTGGCAGGACTATAAACAACGCCAACGGCAAGAGACTTAAGCATGGCATTGACCCGAGATTTCCGAGACACCGTTCAAGTCCGCGCGCGGCGCGACCCAGCGTTCCGCCAAGCCCTGCTGCAAGAAGGAGTGGCCTGCTTGTTGGCCGGTGATATGGACACCGGGAAAGCGGCGCTGCGCGATTATATCCACGCTACAATAGGCTTTGCGGAACTCGCCGCGCAGATCCACAAGCCGAGCAAGAGCTTGCTGCGCATGTTCAGCTCTAAGGGTAATCCCCAAGCGCGCAACCTGCTGGAAGTGATCCGTTATCTGCAACAGCAGGAAGGGATTTGCCTGGAGGTCACCATGCGCCGCAACTTGGCTCTTTCCAATCAAACTGATGCTTCAGGCAGTTCGTAGGGCAATACGGAAAATTCTGGTGTGACGGGGCCATGACGGGGCCAGGCCAGGGCAATCGCGCTCTCGCTCCTCGTCATGCGCCACTTTTCCTGTTCCCCTACATGCCCGCTGAGCGTGGCATAATGGCCAACGTATCTCTACCGGTCCAGGTCTGAATGGTGCGCCTCTACTCGCAGGCAATTTTATGAAAACCGATAGTCTGTTCTACCGGCTGTTTCAAGAGTTGCCGGGCTTGGTGTTCGAGCTCGCCGATTGGCCGGCGCCGGCCGGAGCGGTATACACCCTGCATGCCGAAGAGTTAAAACAAACCGGCTTCCGACTCGATGGACTGTTACTGCCAAAGCCGGAATTACCCCATCTGCCAGGGGTGTTTGTCGAGACGCAGTTTCAACTGGATAACGACTTCTACAGCCGCTGGTTTGCCCAGATATTCCTGTTTCTCTACCGACAAAAGTGGCAGGGGCCGTGGCGGGCGGTGGTGATTTTCCCGAGCCGGAAGGTGGACCCACAGCCGCCGGCGGCCTATCAGCCGCTGCTGGACAGTCCCTGGGTCAAGCGGGTTTATCTCGAAGACTTGAAGGAACGTACCGACCTGACGCCGGGCTTGCAACTGATGCAATTGATCGTCGCGGAACCGGAAGAGGCGGTGAGTCAGGCGCAGGCGCTGTTGCGGGTCCGGGGTGGTCCGGCCGCGGATCCCGACTGGCCGGGGTGGCTGGATTTGATCGAAACGATTGTGGTGTACAAGCTGCCGCGTTTATCGCGCGAGGAGATTCAACGCATGTTGCACTTACCCGAGGTCGAGTTAAAACAAACCCGCTTCTATCAAGATGTGTTCGCCGAAGGGCGTGTCGAAGGCCGCACCGAAGGCCAGCAGCAAGGGGAGGCAGCGCTGGTGCTGCGGCTGTTAAGCCGCCGGCTCGGCGCGATGCCAGCGGAAGCGGAGAGCCGGATTCGGGCCTTGCCGGTGGCGGAATTGGAGGCGCTGGGCGAGGCCCTGCTGGATTGGCGCACCCCGGCCGAACTCATGGCGTGGCTCCAGCGCCAGGGATAGCAAGCCAAATATTCAATCCCCATTCCCCCACGCGAACGATGCGGTTCGTTCCTCACCGCATCCTACGCGAGCTACGCGAGCTTAACCGTGGGAGCGGCGCCCTCGCCGCGATCAATCCGGTAGCGCTACGGGTGCTGGCCCGTGATCGCGGCGAGGGCGCCGCTCCCACAGCGCAGAAACTTCAGGTCTCAAACGCGGATTTTCACGGTCACCGCCGCGGACACTCCCCCACCAGTTCCACCTTACCATGTTCATCCACGGTCTCCAGCCGCACCGTAAAGCCCCACAAGCGATGCAGATGCTTCAGCACTTCGACGACGGAATCCGCCAGCGGCTTGCGGTGGTACTGGGTATGCCGCAGCGTCAGAGAACGGTCGCCGCGGTGATCCACCGAATACACCTGGATATTCGGCTCCCGGCTGCCCAGATTGTACTGGTCGGCCAGCGCCTGCCGGACATAGCGATAGCCGTCGTCGTTGTGGATGGCGGCGATTTCCAGATCGGGGTGGGCGTCGTCGTCGAGCACGGCGAACAGCTTGAAATCACGGATGACCTTGGGTGACAGATACTGGGCGATAAAACTCTCGTCCTTGAAATTGCGCATGGCGAAATCCAGCACCTTGACCCAGTCGGCGCCGGCGATATCGGGGAACCAGTGGCGGTCTTCAGCAGTGGGCTGTTCGCAGAGGCGGCGGATATCGCCCATCAGCGCAAAGCCCAGCGCATAGGGATTGATGCCGCTGTAATACGGCACGTCGAAAGACGGCTGCACGACCACGCTGGTATGGGATTGCAGGAATTCGATCATGAAACCGTCACTGACAAAGCCGCGGTCATACAACCCGTTCAACAGCGTGTAATGCCAGAAGGTCGCCCAGCCTTCGTTCATCACCTGAGTCTGCCGTTGCGGATAAAAATACTGCGCCAGCTTGCGGACGATGCGCACGACCTCGCGCTGCCAGGGTTCCAGCAACGGGGCGTTCTTCTCGATAAAGTACAGCAGGTTTTCCTGCGGTTCGGTGGGAAACCGTTTGCCGGTCTTGAGATCGTCGGCGGCGCTTTCCCTGGTGGGAATGGTGCGCCATAGATCATTCACCTGGGATTGCAGGTAGGATTCCCGCTCCAGTTGCCGTTGCCGCTCCTTATGCATGGACAGAGGGGCGGGATGCTTGTAGCGATCCACGCCGTAATTCATCAGGGCATGGCAGGAGTCGAGGAACAACTCGACGTTTTCCAGACCGTACTTCTCCTCGCACTCGGCGATATAGTTCTTGGCGAACAGCAGATAGTCGATAATCGCATCGGCGCTGGTCCAGGTACGGAACAGATAGTTACCCTTGAAAAAGGAATTGTGGCCGTATGAGGCATGGGCGATGACCAGAGCCTGCATGGTCATGGTGTTCTCTTCCATCAGATAGGCGATGCAGGGATCGGCATTGATCACGATCTCGTAGGCCAGGCCCATCTGGCCGCGTTTGTAATTCTGCTCGACGGAGACGAAATGCTTGCCGTAGGACCAATGTTTATAGCCCAGCGGCATCCCCACCGAGGAGTAGGCATCCAGCATCTGCTCGGCCGTGATGATCTCGAGTTGATTGGGATAGGTATCCAGGCCGAAGTCGGCGGCGATGGCGCCGATCTCGGCGTCATAGCGCTCCAGCAGGGGAAAGGACCATTCGGAGGAATCGGAAATCAGGCGATGGGTCATACGTGTGCACGCTTCTTGAACAGGTCCCTGAACACGGGATAGATATCCGCCGGCCCATCGATCTGCCGCATGGCGAATTGCGGGAACATCTGGCGCACGTCCTCGTACGCCTCCCACAAACTCTGATGCCGGTCCGGGGTGATCTCGATATAGGCGAAGTAGCGCGCCAGGGGCATGATGTGCTTGATCAACAACTCCCCGCAGGTGGGGGAGTCATGATGCCAGTTGTCGCCGTCCGAGGCCTGCGCCGCGTAGATATTCCAGCTCGTTATCGGATAGCGCTCCCGCATGATGTCGCGCATCAGGGTGAGCGCGCTGGACACCACCGTGCCGCCGGTCTCGCGGGAATAGAAGAATTCCTCTTCGTTGACTTCCTTGGCGACCGTGTGATGGCGGATAAACACCACCTCGATCCGTTCGTAGTTGCGCTTTAAGAACAGATACAGCAGGGTGAAGAAGCGCTTGGCCAAGTCCTTGCGGGCCTTGTCCATCGAGCCGGAGACATCCATCAGGCAGAACATCACCGCCTGACTGGTGGGCTGGGGCTGGCGGATCCGGTTGGCGTAACGCAAATCGAAAGTGTCGATAAACGGAATGGCGTTGATGCGGGCCCGCAGGCCGGCGATCTCTTCCCGCAAGGCGATCACCCTGGGGTCGGTCTCATCGGTTGCCGCCAACAGCGCCTCCAGTTCCTCCTCCTTCTCCCGCACCCTGGTGCTGTACGGGCCCGACAGGGCGATCCGGCGCGCCAGCGCCCCCTTCAGGGAACGCACCACATCGATATTGGGCGGGATGCCGGCGGAGGAGAAACCGGCACGCACCGATTTGAACTCCTCCAGCTTGGTCAGTTGGGTCTTGACCAGGTTGGGCAGTTCCAGATCCTCGAAAAACAGCTCCAGGAATTCCTCGCGGGACAGGGTAAAAACGAAATCGTCCTCGCCCGAGCCGCTGTTACCGGCCTGGCCGCTGCCGCTGCCGCCTTTACCGCCGCGGGGACGGGGCACGCGGTCACCGGGGACAAATTCTTTATTGCCGGGATGAATGACCTCGCGACGGCCGCCGGGACCATGGTTGAATACAGGCTCGGAAATATCCCTGGCGGGAATGCTGACCTTTTCCCCGCTATCCATATCCATGATCGAGCGGCCGTGCATGGCCTCGTTTACGGCCCGCTTCAACTGACCCTTGAAACGCTGAATAAAGCGCTGCCGGTTGACCGCGCTTTTATTCTTGCCGTCCAGCCGTCTGTCGATGAACGTCGGCATACCGATTCCCCACTAGGATGCCTTACGCACCCTCAAGTACCACTCTGACAACAACCGCACTTGCTTGGCCGTATAACCCTTGGTCACCATCCGGTTGACGAATTCCTCATGCTTCTTCTGCTCTTCCGCCGAGGCCTTGGCGTTGAAGGAAATCACCGGCAACAGTTCTTCCGTGCTGGAGAACATCTTCTTCTCGATCACGGCGCGCAGCTTCTCATAGCTGGTCCAGGCGGGATTGCGGCCGTTGTTGTTGGCCCGCGCCCGCAGCACGAAGTTGACGATCTCGTTGCGGAAATCCTTGGGATTGCTGATGCCGGCCGGCTTCTCGATCTTCTCCAGTTCCGTATTCAGCGCGCCCCGGTCGAAGAATTCGCCGGTATCCGGATCCCGATACTCCTGATCCTGAATCCAGAAGTCGGCATAGGTCACATACCGGTCGAACAGATTCTGACCGTATTCCGCATAGGATTCCAGATAGGCGGTCTGCAGTTCCTTGCCGATAAATTCGGCATAGCGGGGCGCCAGATGGCCCTTGAGATAGCCGAGATAGCGTTCTTCCTGTTCCGGCGGGAACTGCTCGCGTTCGATCTGCCGCTCCAGCACGTACAGCAGATGGACCGGGTTGGCGGCCACCTCGGTGTGATCGAAGTTGAACACCTGCGACAGGATCTTGAAGGCGAAGCGGGTGGAAATTCCTGTCATGCCCTCGTCCACCCCGGCGTAGTCGCGGTATTCCTGGATCGACTTGGCCTTGGGGTCGGTATCCTTGAGGTTTTCGCCATCGTAGACCCGCATCTTGGAGAAAATGCTGGAATTTTCCGGCTCCTTCAGCCGCGACAGCACCGTGAACTGGGCCAGCATTTGCAGGGTGCCGGGGGCGCATGGGGACTCGGTCAGCGAGCTTTCCCGCAACAGCTTCTCGTAGATCTTGACCTCCTCCGACACCTGCAGGCAGTAGGGCACCTTGACGATATAAACCCGGTCCAGAAACGCCTCGTTATTCTTATTGTTCTTGAAGGTCTGCCATTCCGCTTCATTGGAGTGGGCCAGAATGATGCCATCGAAGGGCAGGGCCGACAGCCCCTCGGTGCCGTTGTAGTTCCCTTCCTGGGTGGCGGTCAGCAGCGGATGCAGCACCTTGATCGGCGCCTTGAACATTTCCACGAATTCCATCAGCCCGCGGTTGGCCCGGCATAACGCGCCGGAGTAACTGTAGGCGTCCGTATCGTTCTGGGCGAAGCGTTCCAGTTGGCGGATATCCACCTTGCCGACCAGGGAGGAGATATCCTGGTTGTTCTCGTCGCCCGGTTCGGTCTTGGCGATGGCGATCTGATTCATGATGGAAGGGTACACCTTGATCACCTTGAACCGGGTGATATCGCCATTGAACTCGTGCAGCCGCTTGACCGCCCAGGGCGACATGATGCTCTTCAGGTGACGTCGGGGGATGCCGTAGTCGTCTTCCAGAATGGGGCCATCTTCATCCGGCGCAAACAGGCTGAGCGGTGACTCGAACACCGGCGAATCCTGAATGGCGTAAAAAGGCGCCCGCTCCATCAGCGACTTGAGCCGCTCCGCCAGGGAGGACTTGCCGCCGCCCACCGGCCCCAGCAGGTAGAGAATCTGTTTCTTCTCTTCCAGACCCTGGGAGGCATGCCTGAGATACGACACGATCTGTTCGATGGCGTCTTCCATTCCGTAGAATTCCTCGAACGCCGGGTATTTCTTGATGATCTTGTTGGAAAAAATCCGACTCAGCCGCGGATCCAGGCGGGTATCGACCAATTCCGGTTCCCCGATGGCCATCAGCAGGCGTTCCGCCGCCGTCGCATAGGCGCTGGGGTCCTTCTTGCAGAGTTCCAGATATTCCTGGATGGTATAGACCTCTTCCCGCGTCCTTTCGTAGCGAGACTGATAACGGTTGAAAATGCTCATATAGGTGCTACCTCGCTCGATACAGGCCGTTTTTAAACTTGCCGAAAGCCAAACCTTAGCAAATAACGGACCAACTTTGCACAATTTGGTTGCGTTGGCTGATCAAAGACAGTGATATTCAGTTTTTTAACTCATTATTGCCCAGGTTTTTTTATCGATCGGCAAGTCGATCCTGTCCGCCACCACCAGGAGGACAGGATGGGCAATAATTGTTGCGACGCACAAATCCGTTTGCCCCATCATGGGTACAGGTGCTGCACAGTTTTAGTGCAATATACCCTGATTGGATGACTCCCGTTCAAGCCCCGTACAAGGCAACCAATAGGAAACTGGCAAATCAAAGCCGTTACCCTGTCATCGTTCCCCGGTTCGGCGCCTCCGACTGCACCTGCGCCAGCCATTTATTCCATTATTTAGAGCCGCCTCCCTTCACTCTGTTCCGTGCGTTGGCCACTGAGCGGTTTCCGGATGAGGCTGTGCATGAACTGGCGCTTTAATACTCTACTCATCCGGCGCCGGATCCCCAACCGGTCCCCGAACCCTTCCGTACACCGTTCAGCGAAGGCAAAATAATCATTTGACCGTAACCGTTCAGACCCCTCTCCCCGACCCTCCCCCACAAGGGGGGAGGGAGTTATTGCAAAACAGATACTTAGCGTATTCCCCCTCCCCTTGTGGGAGGGGGTTAGGGGGAGGGGGGTGAACGCTTACATTTGACCCGCCGGTTGCAAAAAAACTTTTTTCGATATCTCTTGATCCTTGGAGAAACCGATGAGTACGCCAACTCCGTTTGAAGATGCCTGGAAGATGCTCCAGGAAACCAACCGTCTACTCAAAGAGCAAAGTCAGGAGACCGACCGCCGTTTCCAGGAGGCTGAACAACACCGTGCCCAGGAGGCTGAACGTCGTGCCCAGGAGGCTGAGCGCCGTGCCCAGGAGGCTGAGCGCCGTTTCCAGGAGAATGAACGCCGTTCCCAGGAGGCCGACCGTCGGCTGCAGGAACTGGATAAACAAATCGGGCGCCTGGGCAACCGCCTGGGAGATTTCGTGCAAGAAATGGTTGCCCCGTCCGTGGTTCAGTTATTTGCCGACCGGGGGTTAGAGGTGCATCAACTCGCCCGTAACGTCCAGGCCAAACGCAATGGTCAGGCGATGCAGATCGATCTGATGGTGCTGAACGATGATGCCGTGGTTCTGGTGGAGGTAAAAAGCGCCCTGTCGGTGGATGATGTCAACGAGCATCTGCAGCGGCTGGCGGGCTTTAAAACGGTTTTTCCCCGCTATGCCGATGCCCGGGTGATGGGGGCGGTAGCCGCTATGGTTATCCCGGACAATGTGGCCAGTTATGCCTACCACCAGGGTCTGTTCGTGCTCGGCCAACGGGGGGAAACCATGCAGATTCTGAACGATGCGCAGTTTCAACCTCGTACCTGGTAAGGAGTAGTGGGGTACGCACCGCGTACCGTGTTTAACAAACAAGCATGTACATATGAGAGGTTTTTATGTCACAGGTTCAGTCACACAAAATCGTGGTAACAGTTCCTTTCAGACCTGATTCTAAAAAATTTAAGGAGGTACTCGACTTGGCATGTAAGTTAGTTAGTGTCTGGCAGAAAACCAATTTCCTTTAAATTCAGATAGGTAGGGTGGGCAGCGGCTACCAACTTAAGGCGGGACAGTAATTGTAGATACCGTCTACAATTACTTTTCGAGCGGCTGCCCAAGGATCAGGCCGCCGACAGTGATGCGGCGTTGCAGCAGGTGTTGAAACTGGCGCAATCGTCCGGTCGAAGTTGATATGATGCCTCGATTGGATTCTTTTGCCGAACAGGTGTAGCGATGAAAACTATAACGATTGAGCAAGTGAGAGGGCGCGATCTGCCACCTGCCTGGGCGGAGAAGGCCGGCGTGGGTGCAGACGAAGTGGTCGATGTATTGATTCGACCGTCTCGGGAGCAGCGTTTAAAGCGGCTTTTCGACTTGATGGACCGAATGGGAGAAGAAGCTAAACAGCGTGGATTGACTGAAGAGAAACTGCTGGTGCTTCTCCAAGATGACTGAACGCCGCCTGGTCATCGATACGAATGTCCTGATCAGTGCGGCTTTGTGGTCACCAAGCATACCCGGCACAGTCCTAAAAATCGCGCTGCGTGATCATACGGTACTGGTTTCAGATGCCACGTTCGCCGAATTGGAGCGCAAACTCCTCGATGCGCGGTTTGATCGTTACGCGGCGCTCGAAGCACGTTGGCAATTTGTCGATGCCATCGCCATGGAAACGGTACACATTGCTGTCCATACCATCATCACTGCTTGCCGCGACCCGAAAGACAATCAATTCCTGGCGCTTGCCGTTGATGGTCGGGCCGATGCCATAATTACCGGCGATCAGGATCTGCTGGTGCTGCATCCCTTCCAGAAAATTTCCATCATGACGCCAGCCGAATTTCTGCGCAGCGTCGAACACATTTAAACCGCATCCATTTTGAAACCTGAAGTTTGTTGGAATCAAAGCAGGTCATGCAGCGCAGCAGCCCATTCTGCGGTGCTGATAGCCCTGCACTGTGGGAGCGGCGCCCTCGCCGCGATCAACCCGGTAGCGCCACGGGTGCGGCGGCCAGTGATCGCGGCGAGGGCGCCGCTCCCACCGGTTATTTCCTGTTAACTTTATCCCTCTACTTACCCTACGCGCTACGGTAGCGATTTCAACAGCCCGGCCCGCAACCGCCGCGCCCGCCCATAAACCCTGTCCACATCGATCCGCCCGTTATCCACCGTAAAACGCTGCTCGGGCAGATCCTCCCGCAGCCAGCGGTAGGTATCCAACCCGACGGG
>CAIMUS010000162.1 GCA_903844665.1 uncultured Pseudomonadota bacterium | reverse complement strand
GTGTTGAAAGAAAGTGGTTAAAATGAGAGCTGTTCATTATGGCTTCCGAGGAAGTCAGGGGTAGTTTTTGTCGTTATGATTCTTGTGTAATTACTGATCAATTAGCTACTGACGCCGGTGCATTAGAGCGGGAATTGCTGAGAAAAAGACGAAAATAAAGGGGTTAGACACCTTTTCGCCCTGTCCCATCTTCTGACGTGACTCGTTTTTTAATGGCAGCGTAGATGAGGATCATCCTCGATACAAATGTCTTGGTAACTGCCCTGAGATCCGACCGAGGGGCATCATACGCCGTTGTATCTCGACTACCCTCGCCTCAGTTCCAAATCGCCTTAACAATACCGCTTTACATGGAGTACCAGGATGCACTCACGCGATCGGAGAATATGAGCGGTGCAAGCACAACGGAAGAAATCCTTCGATTTTTGCGCTATCTTTGTAGTATCGCTCATCGGCAAGATGTATTCTTCTTGTGGCGACCATGGCTTCGAGATCCTAAGGATGACATGGTTTTAGAGGCGGCAGTAGCCTCTCAAAGCCGTTACATTGTCACTCATAACCTCAAAGATTTTAGGAACAGAGATATCGAAACCTACTTCGGTATCAGTCCGATCACCCCGAAAAACTTCCTCGACATCCTAAGCAGGTAAATCCCTATGGGCACGTTGGCGGTCAAATTACCGGAATCGCTGCACGCGAAGATAAAGGAACTGGCTCAGTCGGAAGGTATATCTATCAATCAGTTTCTGGTCCTGGCTGCGACAGAGAAAATGTCTGCGTTGTTGACGCAAGATTACCTGGAGCGGGAAGCTATGAAAGGTAAACGGGAAGATTTTGAGGCTGTACTTAAAGCGGTTCCTGGTGTGGAGCCGGAGGAATATGATCGACTGTAAAGAGAGAAAAATAAAAGAACTGGGGCGGGTTGTGATTAACGCCGGTTATGAGATCCCTGTAATAGGTACACCTGAAGAATTGTGCGGAGAGTGATAAGAGATGGCTACCCTCGAAGAAACCATAACTTGTGATGAGGTGCTTAAGGAAGTCAGGCATGCCAAAGAAGAACTGGCGAAGTCTTTTAACTATGACATACGGCAAATGCTCGAAGATGCAAGAGCGAAACAGGAGAAAAGCGACCGCAGAATTCTCCATCCGCCATTGAGGCAGGACGCCTGAGAAGTGTAGTAGACGCAGGACAGGTAGCTCGTGTAGGGCACATTAGCGAAGCGTAATGCGCCGTATGAAATATGGGCAAGACCATCATTCATGGTCACGTACGATCCGCGCGCCGGCCGGCGGGCGGATAAAACCGTGTATCTGGACAAGGGTGTGCTGAACGGTGTTAATCAGAATTCTCTTCCGTAACGCTTTCCGGCATAAGCTGCGGACCCTGCTGACGATCAGTGGCATGGCGGTCGCCATTCTGGCCTTTTGCCTGATGCAGACCGTGATCGACGCCTGGTACGCCGGGGTGGCGGCTTCGTCCAGCACCCGTTTGATCAGCCGTAACGCCATCTCGCTGGTGTTCTCGCTGCCGCTGTTCTACCGGGAGCGCATCCGCCAGGTCGATGGCGTGACCCTCGTTTCCTACGGCAACTGGTTCGGCGGCTACTATCAGGACCCGAAAAATTTCTTCGCCAATTTCGCCATCGAACCGCGCAGCTACCTGGAGCTTTATCCTGAATTTGTGATCGAGGGCGCCGACAAAACGGCATTCCTGCGCGACCGGCGGGGCGTGGCGGTGGGGCGCAAGCTGGCGGAGCGCTTTGGCTGGAAACTCGGCGACGAAATCACCTTGAAAGGCACCATCTTTCCCGGCGATTGGCCGATGGTGCTCCGCGCCATTTACACCGGCCGCGACAAGACCGTCGATGAAACCCAGTTGTTGTTCCATTGGGATTATCTCAACGAGACGCTGCGACAGAGCCTGTCGGCGCGGGCCGATCAGGTCGGTTTCTATATCATCGGGGTGCGAAATCCGGACCGGGCCGCCGAGACCTCGGAGGCCGTCGACACCCAGTTCAGGAATTCCACGGCGGAGACCCTGACCGAAACCGAAAAAGCCTTTCAACTCAGCTTCGTCGCCATGAGCGAGACGATTATTAGCGCCGTTCGCCTGGTATCCTTCGTCGTGATCGTCATTATTCTGGTGGTGGTGGCCAACACCATGGCGATGTCGGTGCGGGAACGGCTGTGGGAATACGCCGTGTTCAAGACCCTGGGTTTCGTCGGCAGTCAGATCGCCCTGTTGATCCTGGGCGAGTCGCTGGTCATCACCCTGCTGGGCGGCGCTCTCGGCATCGCCCTGACTTTTCCCCTGGCGAACGCCTTCGGCCAAGCCGTCGGCACCTTCTTTCCCACTTTCAACGTGGCGCCGGCGACGTTGTATCAGGCGCTGGCGGCTGCTATCGGCGTGGGCGTGGCGGCGGCGCTGTTGCCGGCCCGGCAGGCGGCGCAGGTCGGCATCGCCGCCGGTTTGCGACGGATCGTGTAGATGGAACTGCTACTGTTCTACAGCCTGCGCAACCTGCTGGCGCGGCGGCTGACCACGTTACTGACCGCCGGCGGGATGGGTCTGGTGGTGTTCGTATTCGCCGCGATTATCATGCTCGCCGAAGGTTTGCAGCAGACCCTGGTGGATACCGGCTCCTACGATAATGCTGTGATCATCCGTCGTTCCGCCGAGACCGAGATGCAAAGCACGCTGTACCGCGCCCAGGCGGGGATTGTGGAAAGCCAGCCGGAAGTGGCGCTGGGACAGGACGGCCGGCCGCTGCTGGCCAGGGAAGTGGTGGTGTTGATCGCCCTGCCCAAGCGCGGCAGCGCCAGCCGCACCAATGTGGTGATCCGGGGGATCGGTCCGGGCTCGCTGGCGCTACGGCCACAGATAAAACTGATCGCCGGCCGGTTGCCGCAACCGGGATCGACGGAGATCATGGTCGGCCAGAGCGTGGCGCAGCGCTTTCAGGGGGTGGAACTGGGCGCTTCACTGAATTTCGCCACCCGTAACTGGACCATCGTCGGCATTTTCGACGCTGGCAAAACCGGCTTCAGTTCCGAGATCTGGGGCGATGTCGATCAACTGATGCAGGCTTTCCGGCGGCCGGTTTATTCCTCCATCCTGTTCCGGCTGCGCGACCCCGGCCGGTTTCCGGATCTCAAGCGGCGCATCGAAACCGATCCCCGGCTGACGTTGGAAGCCTATCTGGAGCCGGATTATTACCGCAAGCAGTCGGAGATGATGGCCACCTTTCTGCGGATTCTGGGGTTGTCCCTGACCCTGATCTTCTCTTTCGGCGCGGTGGTCGGCGCCATGATCACCATGTACGCGGCGGTGGCCAATCGCACCACGGAAATCGGCACGCTGCGGGCCTTGGGGTTTCAGCGTTCCAATATCCTGCTGGCCTTTCTGCTGGAATCGCTGTTTTTAGGATTTCTGGGCGGCGTTCTGGGCTTGCTGTGCGCCTCGGTATTGCAGGTGATCAGCGTCTCCACCACCAATTTTCAGACTTTCTCGGAGCTGGCCTTCAGCTTCGTGCTCACGCCCCGGATCGTCATGCAGGCGCTGGCCTTTGCGCTGATCATGGGTCTGCTCGGCGGTATTCTGCCGGCCATCCGGGCGGCGCGGATGAATCTGGTGGAGGCGTTGCGGGAGGCGTAGGGGGATGCGGATTCCGCGTGAATTGGTATGGACCGAGCCGGCGCGCCGTAACCCGACGAGAGATCTCGCGCCAGTTCACATTATAATAAATGCCAAATAGCTCAATTCGAGGGATAAATCATGGCAACCGCCGATATCATTGTGGCGCTCTGGGGGGGATCGGATGTCCTTGGTCGCCGGAGCATCCAGTCCGAGAATGACCTTATTCCTTTATTAAGGCAGGGTCTGCCGTTTGTGGCGCTGGAGTCCACCATGGCGGCGTTTGCGTTGTCGCGTGAAGAAGTGGCCGCCGTACTGGCTCTCCCCCTGCGCACCTTTGCCCGCCGCAAGAAGGAACAGCGTCTGGCAGCCGACGAGTCCGATCGCCTGTACCGGTTGACGCGGGTAATGACGCATGCCGAGCACGTACTTCACAGCCGCGTCAAGGCTGCCGAGTGGCTGCATCGCCCCAATCGGGCGCTGAACGGTGCGATTCCCTTGCAGTTGCTGGATAACGAGATTGGCGCCATCCAGGTCGATGACGTGTTGGGTCGGCTTGAGCATGGGGTTTATAGCTGATGCGGCGTGTCTGGCGCCTGTGCCAGGCGGCCCAGCAAGCCACGGCGTTTTCCGGTGACGGCGCCCGGCGCTATGGTGGACGCTGGAATCCCAAAGGGCTGTCCGCTGTTTATACGGCCGCAACCCAATCGCTGGCCGCACTGGAGATCTTGGTGCATGTCGATACCGATCTGGTTCCCAATGACTTTGTGCTCTTTGCGGTCGATATTCCTGACAATGCAACTATATTCTCAATCCACAGCATTCCGACTTCCCGTTGCTCTTGATTCATCCCTCAATACCGTTCGTGTTCGATCGGCGACTCTGGCGGTAAGCGGGATTTGGTCTGTTGTTAATAATGATCGCTCGCAGTCAAGTCCTTTATCTGCGTAATCCTATCATCAGCGTCAATCTGCGGTTCAGACACAGAAAACGATGGGTTTCGCTTCGCTCTACCCATCCTACCCCTACTCACCATATATCCCCGTCAGGTGATACAGCACCAGTTTGCCACGGGTAAGCGGCACGGCAATCCAGCAATCCGGCCCGGTGCAGCGGAAGTCGAAGTCCCATAAGGGAGTTGGATAACCGCTGTTGGTAGGCAGGCGCAGGGTGAAAAGGGCAGTCCCGGCAGTCAGATCCCAGAATCTGACCGTGGCATCCATGCTCACCGTGGCCACCTGACCGCCATCCAGGCTGAAGGCGACGCGGTAAACCGTGTTCTCATGGCCGATCAGCGCCTGTTCCTCCTGGCCGTTACGGGCGTTCAGAATGTGCACCATGCAATCTCTTCCAACGCTGGCAATGCGGCTACCGTCGGGGCTGAAGGTGGCCCAGTATACTCCGTCCTTCGCCTTCGGAAATTCCCGCTGCAACACCGGCGGCCAATTAGTCAGATCCCAGAGTCGGACTATGCCATCGTTGCCAGTGCTGACCAGCCGCTTTTTTCCGCTGGGGTCGAAAGCGACTGAATTAACGTGGCCATCATGAGCTTTATGAAATCGCCCCTGTTCCTGGCCAATTCGAAAAAGTCCAAGCTGTCCATCGAAACTGGCGGTGGCCAGCGATTGGCCATCCGGCGAGAAGGCGACTGCATAAACACCATTATGGTGGCCGCTGAATGTCTGCACTAATTGGCCATCGCTGGTCTGCCAGAGCTTCGCCGTGTTGTCATAACTGGCGGAAGCCAGTTGGTGGCGATCTGGACTGAAGGCAAGGCGTGTAATGATATTGCTGTGCACCCCCGCTTTTTCCCATAACAGGCGGCCAGCGGGCAAACCATAGTGCTGCAGTCCGCCATCAGCAAACCCCACGGCAACTCGGAAACCATTGGGAGCGATAGTGGCTGAAGCCGGTTCTCCAGGCAGATCGATCACCGTAAACGCCGGTCGAGGCTGGAGCAACCAGCGCCGCACAGTGCCGTCGTTGCCGGCGCTGTAGAGATGCTCATCTTTCACAGCCACACCGGTTACACCGGCCTGATGGCCCTGGAATACCCGCAGGGTAACGCCGCTCGCGGTATCCCACAGCCGCAGGGTACGGTCCATGCTGGTCGAGATCAGCCGACCTGGATCAACAAAGGTGAGGCCAAGAACTATATTTTGATGGCCCTGCAACACGGCAATCGATCCGCCCGACTCCACATCCCACAGGCGAACGTGCCTATCTGAACTGCTGGTAGCTAGCCGCCGGCCATCAGGGGAAAAGGCGACGAATTCAACACTGCCCGTATGCCCTTGGAGAACATGGCGCACCTTGCCAGTTTTCAAATCCCAGAGTCGGGCCGTGTTGTCATAACCCGCGCTGGCCAGTAAATTGCTGTCCGGACTGAAGGCAAGCCCCGCAATAACATTCGTATGCCCCTTGAGGGTTCGCAGTACTTTACCCGTGCTCACATTCCAGAGAGTCACATTGTTATCAGTCCCCGCGCTGGCCAGCCGATTACCGTCCGGGCTGAGGGCCAGCGCCCCTACCTGATCCGGCGCCCGCCATTCCCGCAGTTTCTCGCCCGCTGGCAAGGACCAGGACAGAATACGGCGATCATCGCCTGCCGTTGCCAGCCAGTCGCCCTGGGGATGAAAAACGGCAGACATGACAATCCCTGTATGTCCATCCAACCGCTTGAGCAGCCTGTCGCTCTCCGCATCAAACAGTACGATCGCACCTTTTTCTCCCACAGCCGCCAACAGACGGCCATCGGGACTGATGGCAACTCCGGATAACGCCGCTCCCGCGTCTTCATAAACCTGCTCCGCCGTACCGCCCATCAAATCGACAAACCAGGACAGCAGATTGCGGGCATGGCGGCGTTCGATGGGGATGTCTTTATCCAATTCGCGGCTTTTATTCAGCGTATCACGCGCAGCGGCGTAATCCTCAATTCGCGCCAGCAGAGAGGCATGAGTTAGATGAGACTCGAACAGCATCAGGGTGCGTTCCTGAAATTCCCGTCGTTTCCTTTCTTCATCCTGCACGCGCTTTGCTTCACTGGCATCGAGAAATTCCTTAGCCAATTCGAAATCCCCGCCATACCGTTGCGCCCAGGCCGGATTGGGTCGCTGGCTTTCCCGCCAGGCCAGCGTATTTTCCAAATCCGGCGTGCCCCACAACGCGGCTCTACTACCACTAAGGTCTTTCCACAACCGGGCGGTCTCCACCAGCCGGCGGTAGGTATCCGCCGAGGCCGCTTCCGCCTCCACCCAATCGCTCAACCGCTGCCACTGGCGGATCAGGCTTTCATGGCTGATATCGATGATCGTATCCGGATTCAGCGGCACATTGGCCGGAGGCATGAGAAAACTGCGATTGGGGTGGCGAAACACCTCCACCACCGCCGCCACCTGTTCCGGCGTCACCCCGGCCACCGCCGCCACGTCCTCCAGCCGCACCGGACGGCGGGTATCACGCCGGGCGGCGGAGCGTTCGCACAGACTGCGAAACAGCGTTTCCGCTATCGCTTTCTGCGTCTCGTCCAGTTGCTCGTATGCCTCATCCGCATGCCGGGACAGCGCCTCCTTGAGGCTGCCGATGGCTTCGTAGTCGCGCACCGTCAGCATTACTGGCGATTGCCGACCGGCTCGGTTCCACAGGCGCATCAGCGCATGTTGCATGAGTGGCAACTGATCGGGGTCGGCGCCCATGTCGTTCAGCAACCGGTTCACCAGCGCCGGTTCCACCTCGCCGCCGAACACCCGCGCCGGGCCGATGATCGCCTCCTGAAGCTGCTCCCGCGTCAACCGGGGCGTCAGAAACTGGCTGTCGTTGAGCGCTTCCGGCAGGCCGGCGAACAGCGTGCAGTCGCCGAGAAAGTCCGAGCGCATGGTGATAAGCACATACAGCGGCACGTCGCTCTGCGCCGCCGAGGCCAGCAGCAGGGCAACAAAGGCATCCGCCTCGTTGATATCGTACTGCTGCCGGTAACGGAAGATTTCCTCGAACTGATCCACCAGAACGAGCAGATTGGTGTTCTGCGGCAACGCAACTTCCCGCCTGATTTCCACCAATCCCAGCGGTCCCCGGCGCAGGGTGGCCAGCAGAAATGCCTCACTGTTGTCGTCACCGCCCCGTTCCGGCCCCAGGGCTTCTTGCGCCAGCAGCGCCCGCGCCAGATTGCGCAGCGGATGATTGCCTGGCCGCAGCGTGGCCATGCGCCAGCGCACCCCCGCACTCGCCAGAAAACCGGTTTCCAGGGCGTTCAACAGACCGGTCTGCACCAGCGAGGACTTGCCGCAACCGGACGGTCCGACCACGGCCAGAAACCGTTTCCTGTCCAGCCTGGCCAGCAATTGGTCAATTTGCTCATCCCGACCGAAGAAAATATCCACCTCATCCCGGTGAAAAGGCCGCAGCCCAGGATAAGGGAAATCACTCATGCCGCGGCCCCGGCGGTCAGCGCGGTGAGAAATTCCCGCAACAGATTCTCATCCAGACACTTGCGGCAGTTCAAAATCCGCATACCAGGGAGTTTTACCCGCAGAGATTCCTTCTCCTCCGGTGGACCTTCGTAAACCGCCAGGGCTTTCAGGGGTTGCTGGCGCAGGCTCATGAACTTATGACAGTGCAGCACCTGGTTGCGCGCCCAGGTGTGGGTGACGGCGCCGTACACGATGATCACCCCATCGCTCTCCAGCAGTTGCTGCTCCAGATCCTTGCGAATCTCCGCCGGCTCGCCTGTACGCAGCGGCATGACATAACCCACCCCGCTTCTGTCGATTATCTCCGCTACAGCTTGTCCCAACGAATCGTCTTCATCGTTGGCATTCAGCAACACCAGCGGTCCGGCGGATGGTTGAACGGGTATCGCCGGTTTTGCCGAAGCCCGCTTCACCACCTCGCGCTTGAATTCTTCCAGATGGACGGCCAGCACCGTGTCGCCTTTCAACAGAGCAAGCTGATCCGGGTCGGTTACAGCCTTGGCAAGCTGGCTCTCCATACCCTTTAACTGTTCCTCAACCTGATCACGCTGAGTTTCTATATCGTCGATCAGATTTCTTAGGCGCAACTGCTCCTCAACTCGGGTCTCCAGTATCAAGTTTCTATTTAACTCGCTCAGTTTTTCGTTGAGCAACCCCCACTGTTGTTGCAAGTCAACGATTTTCCTGTTCAAGCGTTGCTGATCCCCCATCCCACGATCAGAAATCTGTCGATCGCTATGGCCGAAACGATGATCATGGCCTACAGTGTCGAGCGGCAGCGCGGGATCGCGCCATTGCAGGATCGGAATTCCTGTAGCGTGCGCCCCTTCGTATTGCCGCCGGGGATAACGATGTCTGCCGGACAGAGGACTCAGCAGTTGCACGAACAGTTTGCATTGTGGCAGATCCTGGGCCAACGCCTGTTGCAGGGCGTCCACCGATTCGAGCGCCACGGTGGGCAATACCCGAAAACCGGCCTGATCCAGATAGCGCTGTACCTCATCCCGCTGGCCGAGCAGATCGTCGGTGACTTCGGCCAGGAGGATGGCCGGGCGTGTATCCGCCGGGGGCCGCTCTGTAATGGGTGGAGACACTCTTTGCTGTTGAGCAGCTTGCTGGAGATGTTTCAATTCGTCGGAGAGATCGTAGGCAAGGTCGGTCAGCTTGTCGTAATAACGCTGATCATGGGGATCGGGTTCTGGCTCACCTAGAATGCGCAGCCGGCTGCCTTCCTGTTCCACCACCCAGAAACGGTAGCCCAGCAGTTCCCGCAATTCCTCCGGCTTCTCATCCGGCTGGAATCGATGGCGCTCCACCACGAAGACCCGCGACCCGGCGCGAACCTGCTGGCGGGCCAATTGCAGAAAGGTGCTTTTCTCCCGCAGGCACCATTCCGAGGCCAGATAACCTGGCGACAGCACGATCAGCAGTGCAGCCGACTGTTCCAGGGCGTCCAGAAGCTGTGGTGTCAAGGGTTCATGAGCGGATAGGTTCGGATCTCTCCAGACGACAAAATCCCCGCTTCTGCCCAGCAACTGGGCCAGCCGCGTTTTGAGTCCTGCCATCAGGGTGGATACCCAGCCTTCCTCCGCACCGGGGAGCGGTACGTTATCGACATGGGCGTAGCTGACAAAAATATCGTTGTCGTAACCTGGAACGAATGCCATTGCAGTTTTCCTCCTTCCTTGTGGGATTATAAAGGATAATCCACCGTGATGGGTGCGTTACGCGGCGCTGACGCAGCCTACGCCAGCTTATACCCAGACAATCCGCGTGGGCAGACAAACTGACCGCCATCGGGGCTGAAGGCAACGCGGTAGACTGTGTTCTCATGGCCGGTCGGCGCCTTTACAACGCCTTGATAAACACCTTGGAACGCCGCTGCCAGTTATACAGTCTTTGCTTCTGCAATGGCAAATCGTCCACCTCGGCGGGTTCGAAACCGCGTTCCCGAAACCAGTGCGCGGCGCGGGTGGTAAGTACAAACAATCTTGCCAATCCCTGCTTCCCGGCCTTCTGCTCGATGAATCGCAGCAGGGTATCGGCCCTGCCCCGATTGCGATAATCCGGATGCACCGCCACACAGCCCAATTCTCCCAACCGTTCCACCGCAAAGGGGTAAAGGGCCGCGCAGGCGATGATGGCGCCATCCCGTTCCACCACCGTGAAGCGCTCGATTTCGATTTCCAGCAATTCCCGCGAGCGCCATACCAGAATACCCTCGTCTTCCAGCGGACGTATCAAATCCAGAATACCGCCCACATCGTCGATGGTGGCCGGACGTATCCCTTCGTAAATATCCGCAGTGATCAGAATGCCGATGCCGTCGCGGGTGAACAACTCCAGCAGGAGCGCGCCCTCCACCCGGCGATCGAGCAGATGAATGCGGCGTACGCCGGCGCGACAGGCTTGCAGCGCGTGCCGCAGGTAGCGTTGCATTGCCTCGGACAAATGGCTGTTTTCGGCCAACAGATGGGTAACATCGCTGGGGCTCAACTGCCGCAGCGGCTGTCCGTTTGCGGTCGGTGCTTCGGATTGCTCCAGGTACAGCAGCAATTTATCGGCCCGCAAGGCGCTGGCGGTGGCAATGGCCACCTCTTCGGCGTTGACATTGAAGATTTCCCCGGTGGGCGAATAGCCCAGCGGTGACAGCAGCACGATGGCGTCATTGGCCAGCACGGTCTTGATGGCCTGAGCGTCGATACGCCGCACTTCGCCGGTAAAGCAATAATCCACTCCATCCCGGATTCCCAGGGGTCGGGCGGTAACGAAATTGGCGGAAACCACCCGAATGCGGGCGCCATGCAGCGGCGAATTGGCCAGCGCCATCGACAGGCTGGCTTCGACGCGAATGCGGATCTGGCCCACCACCTGTTTGACGCAGATCAGGGTAGCGCTGTCGGTAATCCGCAAGCCGTCGACATAGCGCGACTGCAGGCCGGCTTCCCGCAACCGTTCCTCGATTTGCGGCCGGGCGCCGTGGACCAGCACCAGCTTGATACCCAGGCTGTGCAGCAGAGCAAGATCATTGACTATGTTCATAAACTGGCTTCTGTCCAGCAACGCCTCGCCGCTGAACAAAATGACAAAGGTCCGGTCCCGATGTGCATTGATATAGGGACCGGCCTGGCGCAAGGCCGATACAAATGAGTGTGCGTTCAAAACGGCTCCAACGTGCTGTTTTCAAAGCTGTATACCGCTATAGTACAGGACCTCTCGTCTCGGAATGGGAGTAGATAAGATTTTTATCCACCCCTTGAGAGGTCCTTTTTCAAATTCTATACGCTACAGGCTTCATGGAAAAACCCGGTGTTCGGCCAGCAGGTTCTTATTGTCGCCGGGTAGGGTAAAATGCCCGTTCTACGAATCTATAAGCAACACACCGAGACCTTGCATGACCCGTTATCCACATCTTCTGGCGCCTCTGGATCTGGGGTTCACCACCCTGCGTAACCGTGTTCTGATGGGCTCGATGCACACCGGCCTGGAAGACCGCCGCAAAGACTACGAAAAACTGGCGGCCTATTTCGCCGAACGGGCCAGGGGTGGCGTCGGCTTGATGGTGACCGGCGGGATCGCGCCCAATATCGCCGGCTGGGTGGCGCCGCTTTCCGGCAAACTCAACCGCTGGTGGGAAGTGGGACGACACCGGCTGGTCACCCGCGCCGTCCACGAGGACGGTGGCAAGATCTGCATGCAGATCCTGCATACCGGCCGTTACGGCTTCCATCCCTTTTCGGTGGCGCCTTCCAAGATCAAATCGCCGATCACGCCCTTTACTCCGCACGAACTCAGCGCCCGCGGCGTGGAACGGCAGATCGACGCCTACGTCCGCTGCGCCGCCTTGAGCCGCGAGGCCGGTTACGACGGCGTCGAAATCATGGGCTCCGAGGGCTATCTGATCAACCAGTTCCTGGTCACTCATACCAACCATCGTAGCGATGAATGGGGCGGCAGCTTCGACAACCGGATGCGTTTTCCGGTGGAGATCGTGCGCCGGATGCGCGCGGCGGTGGGTCCCGATTTCATCATTATCTATCGGCTCTCCATGCTGGATCTGATCGAGGACGGCATGAGTTGGGACGAGGTCGTCACCCTGGGCAAGGCGGTCGAAGCAGCCGGCGCCACCATCATCAACACCGGCATCGGCTGGCACGAGGCGCGGATTCCCACCATCGCCACGATGGTGCCGCGCGCCGCCTTCACCTGGGTCACCCGCCACCTCAAGGGCCAGGTCAAGGCGCCGTTGATCACCAGCAACCGCATCAACATGCCGCAGGTAGGAGAGGACATTCTGGCCCGTGGCGACGCCGATATGATCTCGATGGCGCGGCCCCTGCTGGCGGATGCCGACTTCGTGCGCAAGGCGGCGGAAGGACGGGAAGACGAAATCAACACCTGTATCGCCTGCAACCAGGCCTGTCTGGATCATGTTTTCGCCAAGAAACGGGCTTCCTGCCTGGTCAATCCCCGCGCCTGTTACGAGACCGAGCTTAACTATCTGCCGACCCAGCAAAAGAAACGGATCGCGGTGGTCGGCGCCGGTCCGGCGGGATTGTCCTTCGCCACCGTGGCGGCGCAACGGGGGCATGAAGTCACCCTGTTCGACAGCGCCGCCGAGATCGGTGGCCAGTTCAACATGGCCAAGCACGTTCCGGGCAAGGAAGAATTCCATGAGACCCTGCGCTATTTCCAGCGGCAACTGGATTTGCAGGAGGTCAAACTCAATCTTGGCAGGCGGGTGAGCGCCACGGAGTTGATCGCGGGCGGCTTCGATGAAGTGGTGCTGGCAACCGGCGTGGTTCCCCGCACACCCGCCATTCCCGGCCTCGATCATCCCAAAGTGCTGTCTTACGTGGATGTGTTGTTGCACGGCAAAGCGGTGGGCAAATCCGTGGCGCTGATCGGCGCCGGCGGCATCGGCTTCGATATGGCCGAATTCCTCTCCCACGAAGGGATCGCCCCCAGCGTGGATAAAGAACTGTTTTTCAAGGAATGGGGCGTGGACACCACGCTGCACGCCAGGGGCGGCATCGACGGCGTCAAGCCGCAACTCGAACCCTCGCCGCGTCGGATCTATCTGCTGCAACGCAATGCCGGCAAGTTGGGCGAACGGCTGGGCAAAACCACCGGCTGGATTCACCGCAGTTCACTGATGCATAAGAAGGTGCAGATGATCCCAGGCGCGCAATACGACCGGATCGACGATCGGGGCCTACACATCACCGTCAATGGCGAGCAAAAGGTGCTGGAGGTCGATAACGTGGTGATCTGCGCCGGCCAGGAGTCGCTGCGGGAACTGGAGCCGAAGTTGAAGGCGGCGGGCGTGCGCACCCATCTGATCGGCGGCGCCGAGGTGGCGGCGGAACTGGACGCCAAACGGGCCATCGATCAGGGCTGCCGCTTGGCGGCGGAGATTTGATTAAGTAGGGCGTAACCCGTCGTCCGCTCTTGCGTAGGAGCGAGCTTGCTCGCGAATGGAGCGGTCGGCGGCATCCAAAGCAATTGTCTATTTACACTTCATAGCTTAATGTAACAATGGGAGATCGAGCAATGGCGCAAGAATTGAAAATCGATATCGAAAAAATAATCGACGATGAATCCAGTAAAGGAAGCATCGCACATAAGATTTGGCTGGCAGGTTTAGGGGCATTGACAGCAGGCACCGCAGGGGGTGGCAAGGCTTTTGACGCTCTTGCTGAGCAGGGAAGAAAAATCGAATCCCAGGTTGAGGATATTATCGGGAAGACTATCAAAGGCACCAAAGGGGAGGATTGGAGTTTACTGGTTCCAAACCTTGTCGAAACCTTTGTTGAATTGTGGTTCGATGCCATTCGCAAGCAGGGTCTGCTAGGGGGTGCACAACAGTCGTTGCAACTGTCCTTGGACTTGGCAATGGCTGCCTACTTCATGCCAAGAAACATCCAGTCGGCTTTTGTGAAACTCATACAGACGGCACAGAGAACCATCGATCTTACGGAAGAGGCAAGAACAATGCCGTGTGAAGCATGTGAACAAAATCTGGCGACATCCAGTGAGGTGAAACGCCTCATTTTAAACCACTTGGAACTGACTGAAACGGCATTGAGTCTGGCCGGCAAGTGCCCGGAAGAACTCAGGCTAGAGCATGAATGGCGGAAGGAATTTTCCAACGACCTATGGGTAAAACTGACTGAGCGATTCTCTGTAGAAGTCGTGGATCTGCTTAATAAGGTCATAGCCAAAGGCAAGGATCTGTTCAAGTATCACGAGCATGATCCTGTTTTTGTAAAGGACATGGCTATCTTGGCCGAAATAGTGGAGCGTTATTCCACTAATGTGCCGAAGCCGCCCCCCTTTCTAGGTTACGACGATCCCCTGTTTTTGTTAAGGCTGGTCGCCGGCACGCCCGACAGTTGGTCTCGTAACAAAAAGTATTCGGAAATCAAAACAGTACAGATCGACGAGAAAGAAGCTACTATCCAGTGGAAGGGTGACGTGGACGGACGTGAGTGGAGTGAAAGAAACCGGTACATCGAGGACATTTGGCTGGGCGTTGGCTCGACCAACGTCATCGCATTAAAACAGTGGCAGGAAGATGCCTGGGAAAAACCTCAGAACTCATTGGTAAAGATTCCAGAGAATGAAATAATGCAAGATAAAGAACTCTGGTTCTATGTAAATGGAGTTGTAACCGACCACTATATTGCCCAGTTGAATGCCGAGTATCTGGCAGATCTGTTCAAGCGTCGTATTCATATTCTGCATAATGAGACCGAAGGCTTTTATAGGGATTTGCAGGAATGTGTTGTCGGCCGGGAGCAGAATAAGGAGACCCGGGCAATGGTGGATGTCATGAAAGGACTGATACTGACAACCAAAGCGCCTATATTGGATAAGGAAGAAGAGAGCGATGATATGCCCAAGGTGGTGATAATCGCCCACTCGCAAGGAACGATCATCATGGCCGGCATCGTTAAAGCCCTGTTCGATCCGGGTGATGTAAAGACGATCTTGAAAAACGTGTTATTGAGGAGCAAGGTCTCTGACGAAATTAAGGAACAGGTGCTGGCCATACTCGAAATGTCGGATAAGATATTGCAAAAGCGGCTGGATCATCTCTTGAAACGGATGGAAGTCTTCAACTTCGCCATGTGTTCGGACGAATTCATTCAAAAGGAGATCCCACCGGGATCCAACGAGTTGTATCCTGCCGTGGTGGAGCACTTCGTCAATCAACACGATCTGGTGCCCTCGCTGGCGCCGCAGGACCGTTATGGTTTTGCAGGAACCGTCTTCGAGCGGGTAGGAGCCTGGGGACATTTTCTGAATGCCCATTATCTCGACGGGTTTAAAGAGGGCAAATACGACGCTCCGGGAAAAGCGTCACGCTTAAAGAAATATCTGGATCAGGTTAAGTCCGGTTGAGCCTTGTAGGTCGGGCACAGGACGTGCCCGACAAACGCCGCCGCCAGACACTGGCTCAGGCCGCCGCTTCGCGTCCCCGGCCTTCCTGATCGAAGGTACGGATAAAGTCCTTGACTCTGGGCGCGATTTCCTCGCGCCAGCGACGGCCGTTGAAGATACCGTAGTGGCCGACGCCCGGCTGCTCGTAGTGCAGCCGCATGTTATCCGGCAGGTTGACGCACAGATCATGCGCCGCCCTGGTCTGGCCGATACCGCAGATATCGTCCTTGGCGCCTTCCACGGTCATCAGCGCCGTGCGGCTGACAGCCGCCGGCTCCACCTTTTCGCCATCCCACCAGACCAGTTCGCCCTTGGCTAAAGCATAATCCTGGAACACTCGCTGGACGGTCTGCAAAAAAAACTCCTCGCAGATATCCATCACCGCCAAGTATTCTTCGTAGAATTCGCGCTTGGCGGCCGCGCTTTCGCCGTCACCGGCCACCAGATGGCGGAAGATGGTGCGATGGGCCTCGAAGTGCCGGTCCAGATTCATGCTCATGAAGCCGGCCAGTTGCAGAAAGCCGGGATAGACCTTGCGCATAAAGCCGGGATTGGGCGGCGGCACCTGCACGATCACATTGTTCTCGAACCAGGATAAAGGCTTCGTGCTGGCCAGTTCGTTCACCTGGGTGGGATTCTGCCGGACATCGACCGGGCCGCCCATCAGGGTCATGCTGGGCGGGGCGCATTCATGCCCCTCCGCCGCCATCAGCGCGATCGCCGCCAGCACCGGCACGCAGGGCTGGCAGACCGCCATCACATGGGTGTTGGGACCGATATGCTCCAGGAAACGAATGACGTAATCGATGTAATCGTCGAAATCGAAGGAGCCTTCGAACACCGGTACATTGCGGGCGTCGCGCCAGTCGGTGATATAGACTTCGTGATCCGGCAGCATCGCCTCCACCGTGCCACGCAGCAGGGTGGCGTAGTGGCCGGACAGCGGCGCCACGATCAATAACTTGGGATCATTGCGCTCGACGTTCAGCCGCTTGAAATGCTTCAACTGGCCGAAGGTCTTGCGGTCGACGATCTGTTCCTCGATCGGCGCCGTCTCGCCGTCGATGACAGTATTATCCAAACCGAACTTGGGTTTGCCGTAGCGCCGCGTGATATGCTCGAACTGGTCGCAGGTGGCGGCCAGAAAGCGTCCAACCGGGGTATGGGCGAGAGGGTTCCAGGGATGGCGCAACGCATGCAGCGTATGATCCGTCCAGATCCGCACCGGCGTCAGAATCGCATGCTGCAATTCATACATATGATAAAGCATACTGCTTCTCCTCGAATTTCACGGGTAATCGATGGGTTGAATGCTGTTCTTATCTCTCCGTCCTGGATAACCCAACCCCCAACGGTGACGCCTGCACTCAGGTGCTTATTCCGAGGAAGGCAGCGCAAACCGGTGGTAGATTCGTTGCTGGCGCGATCCGTTCCAACCGCCCGGACCTACCGCAAGACTCGGCGGCGCCCGGACCGATGACAACCGATTTCTAATTATAACTTGACCATCATCTTACCATTAAATGCCAAATTGTTGACCATCCTCAAAATCGTTGAGGATCGTTGTGACTTTCTTGGCTTGGTAACGCTGCCGGAGCGGGCGCCGCTCACCTTAACCCTTCCGAGTTGGCAGGGTGGGTCAGGTGCTGGACCTAACCCACCTTAAGTGTGCGTTACGCTTCACTAACACACTCTACAGCTCTGTGCCGGCGCAAGAGTCTGATTCTCTCTACTGCGGTCAGAACCACCAAGCCCAGTAAAAAGTTCATGAGAGCAGAGGGTTCAGGGACAACCGCCTGGTAGAAGCGGTCGGCAAGGAGGGCGTGGAACGCTGTAGTCGGATGCTCTTCGTCCCAGAAAGCATAAGACGAAGGGTCCTCATTAGACGGGGGGTCGGAACAAACAGTTGCGGTGCTATCCGGCACCACGAAACCGCTGTAACAGGCAGTCGTGACACCTTTCTTGGTAAAACCATACTTCATTGGATCGTTCGCAACATCCCCCATCAGGGAAAATACATCAACCCGATCGATGTTAACACCCGTAAACGTATCCAGCATGGCGTCCAAGGCTGCGTTGTAACGCTGGACGAGTTTTGTCGCAACCCCTGCCACGAATGATCCATTGGAAAGCACGCTCGGTACCAGGCCGAGATCCGGGATATTCGGTACCAGGATATTCTGTGCCCCGGCTACTGTTATGAAATCGTTGATTACACTCCGAATGCCATCCACCACATTCTGCAACTGCACTGAGACGTCCAAGCCGTGGGCAGCGGGGCCTATGAGGTCACCGAGGTCATTCGATCCGGACCAGACGATATAAAGACCATTTGGATCTTTGATGTTAAGAGTTTTGATTCGATCATCAAATGCCTGCTGCTCCCCTTTCAACGACCAGGGGAAAGCTGCCGTGGGATAAGGGCCACGGTCAGGTAAAGGAATACCAAAGCCAGGTATCGTCGCAGTATTCTCGACACGATTGTAATCCGTACGCGCGCCACCATAGGCGAAGTTATTGCCCCCGCTAATGGAGGGAGTCAAAGGTGGCAAACCTAACTTTTGGGCAAGTAGATCGACATATATCGGGCCGTTGGAGAAACGGCCCTGATAATAGGGTAGTGTAAATTTTCCAGTGATGAGAACATGTGAGCACTACATGTAGTGTTATCTTTGCTCTTACTACACAAAATAGCGTATCAACTTGTCTCCATCACTGGAAAATTTACAGTAAGAATTTCTGCATGAGTGCTTGCATCGCTTTGCTCTCAGCCGTTTATCCGAAGATCGTTATT
>CAIMUS010000161.1 GCA_903844665.1 uncultured Pseudomonadota bacterium | reverse complement strand
TTACCTATGTCTCCGGTCCATACAGGAGGGACAGGGTGGGGGGTAAAGCGTGGGGCGCCGCCGCAACCGTTCATTCTGTGGGCCGTTTTCAACCCCTCTCCCCAACCCTCCCCCACAAGGGGGGAGGGAGTTTTTATACAGCCTCTTAGATCTGCACCTGAATGCCGATCTCGATCACGGAACCCGGCGGAATTCGGAAGAATGAGGTGGTCGGTGTTGAATTCCGCTGCATCAGGTTGAACAGTTTCTTGGCCCAGACGGCCATACCGCCTTTTTTGGGACTGGCGATCAGCGTCTGCCGACCGATGTAATAGGTACAGGTCATCGGTTCGAATGGCAGACCGAAGCGCTTGCATTCCGCCAATGCCGCCGGGATATCGGGGTCTTCCATGAAACCGTAAAAAATATTGACCCGGAAGAAGCCCGGCCCTAATTTCCGCACCCGCACCCGCTCGGATTCGCTCATCCGGGGCACCCGCCGGTTGACCACCGTGCAGAACACCACCTGTTCGTGCAGCACCTGATTGTGCTTCAAATGATGCAGGAACATCGGCGGCGTGGTCGTGCGCTGCTCGGTCATGAAGACAGCCGTTCCCGCCACCCGCACCGGCGGATGGCCCATCAACAGTTTCAAAAACTGCCCCAACGGTTGACCGGTGAGACGGAGCCGCTTGTTGAGCGTTTCCTGACCCTTGTTCCAGGTGGTCATCACGGTAAACAGCAGGGCGCCGACCAATAGCGGGAACCAGCCGCCTTCCTCGAACTTCAGGGAATTGGCGACAAAAAAGGAGATATCCGCGATCAGGAACACGATTAACAACAGCCCGGCCGTAAACCGGCTCCACCCTCCCCGCTCACGGGCCACCACATAAGCCACGATCGAGGTAATCAGCATCGTCCCGGACACGGCGATGCCATAGGCCGCCGCCAGGCTGCTGGAAGAACGAAAGCTCACCACCAGGGCGATGGTGGTCACCATCAGCAACCAGTTGATCATGGGCACATAAATCTGGCCGATCTCGGTGGAAGAGGTCTGCTCGATTCGCAGGCGCGGACACTCGCCCAGTTGCACCGCCTGCCGGGTCAGTGAAAACGCCCCACTGATGACCGCCTGCGAGGCGATGACGGTCGCCATCGTGGCCAGCGCCACCAGGGGTTGAACGGCCCAGTCGGGGGCCAGATGGTAAAACGGTTCCGACGCCTCGGCGGGGTTATGCAACAACAGCGCGCCCTGGCCGAAATAGTTCAGCAGCAAGGCCGGCAATACCAGCACGAACCAGACCAGCCGGATCGGCAGACGGCCGAAATGCCCCATGTCCGCGTACAGCGCCTCGCCGCCGGTCACCGCCAAAAATACCGAACCCAGCACCAGAAAACCGATCCAGCCGTTATGGAAGAAAAACTGGACGCCGTATTGCGGGTTGACGGCGTTGAGCACCTCGGGTCGGTCCATAATGCCGCCGATGCCCAGCAGCGCCAGGATGGTGAACCAGACCAGCATGATCGGTCCGAAGGCCGCGCCGATCTTGGCCGTGCCATGCCGCTGGGACAGGAACAGCAGCAGGAGCACCAGAATGGTCAAAGGAATCACCAGGCGTTCCATCCCCGGCGCAGCGACCCTCAAACCCTCCATCGCACTCAATACCGAGATGGCGGGGGTGATCATGCTGTCGCCATAGAGCAGCGCCGCGCCGAAGAGCGCCAGCGCAATCAACACATTGCGTCCCTTGGTCGGGGGGGCATGCTCACGCTGCTGCGGCCGCAGCAGCGCCAGCAAAGCCAGAATGCCCCCTTCCCCCCGGTTGTCGGCACGCATGATGAAAATCAAGTACTTAATGGAAATCACCACAATCAGCGACCAGAAAATCAGCGACAACACGCCGAGCACATTGTCCACGGTGGGTTGAATCCGATGGAATTCGCTGAGAAAGCATTCGCGGAAGGCATACAGCGGACTGGTGCCGATATCGCCGAACACGATGCCGGTCGCGGCGACGCTGATTGCCAGCAGTTTCTTGTAATCTCTGACTGAAGCTTCAGCATGGCCGGGGGAGACTTCAGCCGGCTCGGCAGCAGTGTCGGAGTTTAATTCCTGCATACGGACCGCTCGGTAAGGTGGAAATAATCGTGGCAGGCACGGTTGAACGCTGTAACGCCGGCGTTTCGGGCCCATCAACAGATGAGACGATGGACAGCAGTATGGTCCGCAAGTATAGCCCGAATGATTGGACAATCTGCAAGTATTCCTGCCGGGTGGGACTCGAATCCCTGCGACGATCACACCCTGATAGAGGAAGGGACCGGTGGGTTGGGCGTTGGGAGAGCTGCCGGCCAGCAGGCTCCAGGTTAGTACCGTCGATCCAACACCCGATAAACCGCAATCTCTTCTTTTTTTCCTTTCAGCTTCGCCAATCCAACCGGTTCCACCTGAAACTGCTCATCCAAATAACGCTGCGTCGTTGCTCCGATCAAAATCCGACAGGCGCCGGAAGCTCCGGCAGTATCCTCCTTTTGAAAAGCTTCCAATCGCGAAGCTATATTCACGGTATCGCCGATCACGGTATATTCCAGCCGCTGGCTGCTACCCAAGCTGCCGGCTACCAGTGGACCCGTGTAGATGCCCACACGCATGGCGATAGCCGGCAATCCCTGTGTTTGCCATTGCGCATTGAGCCGTTCGAGTTCCACTGCCATCGCCAGGGCGCACTGAACCGACTGGGTGGCGTCCTGCGCGATAGCGATCTCACTCAGGCGGGGTATCGGTACGCCGAAGAGCGCCATTACCGCATCGCCGATGTATTTATTGACTACGCCGCCATGCCTCATTACCACTTGCGTCATGGCGGCCAGATAGGTGTTCAGCCATTCCAACAGCACTGCCGGCTCCAGCTTTTCCGCAATAGCGGTGAAACCGCTGATGTCGGTAAACAGCACCGTCGCCGTCAAACGCTGTGTCCGCAAGCGGCCTCCTTCCAGAAGTTGTGCCCGTCCTTGCCAAATGGCGTCCGCTACTTCCGGCGATACATGGCGGGCGAACAGCTGCATGATCAGTTGTTTCTCAGCGCGTTCATGGATTGACAGATAACCCGTGGATGAGGCTGCCGTCAGCAGGCAGCCCAGCCAGGCCGGCGCCAGCGGTAGCCACCAATGGAACGATAGCGCAACATAGCAGACCGCCATCAGGATCAACCAGGTGAGCGCGGTGTAGGCCAGTAGCCGTGGCAGGGTGAGCCGTTGCAGGCACAGCAACCCACCAAGCAAACACCAGCCCCAGATCCAAATCAGTTCCTGTGATTCCGTAAGACTCCGGACAGGCGCCACACCGTCCAGGGCAAAGCGCAATAACTGGCTCACGATAAGGGCTTGCAATTCCACCCCATAGATCGGTTGGGCGCTCTGGTAGCCAGGAAGCAGACCGTTTTGCAGGATGTATGCCCCTCGGTTCATAGGGGTATGGAAAAAATCGCTCAGGCTTTCCGCCATCCCGCCGAACAATACGATCTTATCGCGCAAGGCTATAGCCGGTATCCGCCCATCCAGCAAATCCGCCAGGGAATAGCGCGGTAGTGGTGTCGAGGCGCCGTGGTAGTCCAGCAGGAATTGATAACCGGCTGTATCCGCATGGATATAGCCGCCAACGTTAGCCGCAAGGGGAGGAATGGTAACCTTGCCGAGTTTGAGGTATTGCGGCTGGTCGGTATCGGGCTGCATCGCGATGTCTTCCTGACGTAAATAGTGCAGCGCCACGACCAGTGGAAAAGAGCGCGCGAATTGTTGCTTGTCGTCCATAAACAACAGACCACGCCTGACGATGCCGTCGTTATCCAGCGGAATATCGCTGAAACCGATTCGATCGGTTTCCTGCAATACCTTGGGGGCAAGTACGGGAGGATGATCCGTACCTGCGCCACCGAACTTCATGACCCAGATAATATTGTCTTTTCGAGCGAGGAGCGCGTTAAGCTTCGCCGAGCCGGGCGGTACGGGCAGGTCACGGTATTTGTCCACGCCGATGATGCGGGGATGCGCCTGGTCGAGCCGTTCGAGAATATCCGCCAGCAGATCGTCCGAAAGGGGATGGCCGAAGCGATGAATGTCCTGTTCTGTCTCTCCGATCAAGACGATAGGACTGTTGGGCGGAATAGTCGGACGTAATGTCAGCAGATAATCGTAGGTGTCCAGCTCCAGCGGCTGGAGTATCCCAGTCAGACGCAATCCAAGGATACCGGCGAAGATCAGGCTTCCCAACAGCAGACTGACGCCGACAGGGGAACGCAGCCTGCCGCTTAGATTCGACCATAAAGCCGGCATACGCTGGCGGTTCGTCGAGGTCATGGGGGTAATCAAGGCTGGCTTGAGCGCTCCGTCCGTTGCGGTTTATGCTAGCTTGTGTCTGGCCGGAAACCCCAAAGTAGAACCGGCCTCTGGCCGGTTTAAGCCGGCTGGAAGCCGGCTCCACTTTACAAATGCAGCCTTTTCGGCCAGACACTAGCTTAGGTGATTTTCTAAGAAGATGTTACCCTTGCTGGCCTCTCCAGTGCCGTCATGGGTGGTAGCCGTCGCCAGCAAGGCCCCAAGATGGGGCGGCATGCGTCAACGGCTGGAATAGAACCGAAGGGTATCAGTCAGTCGGTGAGTTCGATGGCTGATTGTTAAAATTTGTTACACGGAGGACGCGCAGTCACTTTCTGCCAAAAAGACGGTTGAGTGCGTGGTGGTGATAATGAAATACCTATTACAAATTATTTCTTGCTGTAAATTTTCCAGTGACGAATATCAAACATGTTATACTATGTTAAAAGTATACACTTTTGTTTGAATTAAGAGGACATCGATATGGCAACGATTGAAATCATTATCCGAGATGATCATGGCAATACAATA
>CAIMUS010000160.1 GCA_903844665.1 uncultured Pseudomonadota bacterium | reverse complement strand
TATTGTATTGCCATGATCATCTCGGATAATGATTTCAATCGTTGCCATATCGATGTCCTCTTAATTCAAACAAAAGTGTATACTTTTAACATAGTATAACATGTTTGATATTCGTCACTGGAAAATTTACAGCAAGAAATATTTTTCCGGCTGTTTGGAACGCTGAGAGGTTACGCGGCGGCGCTGAAGGATTATCATCAAGGGGTAGTTTCCCCCTACTTCCACAGGAGCCCCTGATGAAGAACAGCACCCCCGCCTTCCTTCAACGCCGTCAGCACAGGAAAGCACGCCACACGGCCAAACGTCAAGCCCAACGCCGTGCCCAGCGGCGCGCCGCCGCTGCCGAGCCGAGTCGCGGGCAGGCGGTCCTGTATGAACTGTGCAAGACCATTCATCATGTTTTTCCCAACCTGTTTGACCAGTTGCGCCAGGTGGAAGACTGTCGGCAGAAGTCGGACTATACCCTGGTGGAAATCCTGCTGGCGGGGATTATGCTCTTCGTGTTTCAGGAAGGCTCCCGTAACGCTTTGAATAATAAGCGAGACGAGAAAAAATTCAGGAAGCACTATGAGTGCTTGTTCAAGTTACGGTTGCCCCACCTGGACACGGTGCATCGGGTGCTATGTCGGCTTCCCGACACCGAGTTGGAACAGCTCAAACACACCCTGGTGAAGACGCTGTTGGAGAAGAAGATGCTGCATAAGTACCGCCTGTTCGAACGCTGGTTTGTGGTGGCGGTGGATGGCACGGGGGTGGTGAGCTTTAGCGAACAGCACTGTGAGCACTGTCTGCATCGGACCTCAAAGACCGGAAAAACAACCTATTTTCATCCCGTGTTAGAAGCCAAGCTGATCACCGCCAGCGGGTTGTCGATCTCGATAGCGACGGAGTGGATTGCCAATCCCGACGGCGAGTATGACAAACAGGATTGTGAGCGCAAGGCGTTCGTCCGCCTGGCCGCCCAACTCAAGCAGCAGTATCCCCGGCTACCGATTTGTCTGACGGCCGATGGCCTCTATCCCTATCAGGGTTTCTTCGATATCTGCCGCCAGAATGGGTGGGCCTTTATTCTCACCTTCCAAGACGGCAACTTACCCACCGTTTGGCAGGACGTGCAGGGGTTGTTACCCCGGACCCCGGCGCAGTGCCAACACCAGCGGCGTTACCACGGTTCCACCGTCATCGACCAGACCTTTCGCTGGCTCAACCACCTCGACTCTGGCGGCCACACCCTGGCGTGGCTGGAGTGCGTGGAAATCGTCACCCCCCAGAAGAAGGGCAAACCGCCTCAAAGTCGGTTTGTCCACCTGACCAACCTGACGGTGACGGCCAGCACCGTTCGGGTGCTCAGCCGCACCGGCCGATTACGCTGGAAGATCGAAAACGAAGGCTTCAATACCCAGAAGCATCTCGGTTATGGCCTGGAACATAAGTATGCCCGGGTGAGTTGGCAAGCGGCGAAAAATTACTATCAATGCCTGCAAATCGGTCATCTGATCAATCAGTTAACGATTCTCAGCACGACCTTCCAGGTCCACCTGCAAGACAAGAAAACCTGTCGGCACCTATGGTTCTGTCTGGTCGCCTTCCTGCTGGAAGGCCATCTGAGCCAGAGCCCCTTCGACACGCTGGCCCAACAGCGCTTCCAACTCCGGTTGCTCTAAGACGCCAGGAGATCGCCTGCTCCGTCATCCAGGCGCCACCCCTCAACCCCTTTGGAGGTGAATCCTAACTCAACCCGACAATCCAAGTTTGAACCCGCTTCTTCAACGGCAACCCAGTGACAAGGGTGGCGGTGGAGGAGAACGGGAGAGGTGCGCCCGGGATGGCTCCCCTGCTCCCTTTCACTCAGAATAGGCAGGACGCTCTGAATTGCTGATGCACGGGCACAGGATTGCCTTTGCGCCTGCAATCTCCGATAATAAGTCCTACCGGCTCATGTATTGATGGTCGTTCGTCCATGACACCGAATCTGCCGGCATGCCGGCAACGACCGCGGCGTGTGACCGACCTTACGGGCCTATGCCCCAAACGCGATGGGAGTCTTGATGTTCGTCAATGGCCTGGGCACGGCAAATCCGCCGCACCACTACAGCAAAGCCGAATGCTGGGAAGCCTTCAAGACCTCCGATTGGTTCCTGAAGCTGGACCGGCGCGCGCACATGATTGCCGAAACGGTCCTGACGAAAGACAACGGCATCGCGTCCAGATCCCTGGCGGTCGCCTCGCTGAGCGAAGTGTTTCATATCGATCCGGATACGCTGCACGGCCGGTTCTTGGCCAATGCCCCGGCGCTCGGAGCGGCCGCCGGCAAGTCGGCGCTGCAGGAAGCCGGTCTTGCCGCCCACGAAATCGACGGACTGGTCATCAGTACTTGCACCGGGTACCTTTGTCCGGGCTTGACCAGTTACGTCGTAGAGCGTCTGAGTCTGCGGGCCGACGTCCTGGCATTTGATCTGGTTGGACAGGGCTGTGCGGCGGCGTTGCCGAATTGGCGCTTGGCTGATGCTTTGCTGGCAGCCGGATCATGCCGTCACGTGTTGTCCATCTGTGTCGAAGTCAGCAGCGCCGCGATGTATCTGGACAATGATCCCGGCGTGTTGATCAGCGCCTGCCTGTTTGGCGACGGAGCGGGAGCGGCGGTGTTGTCCAGGCATCCGAATCCGCACCGCCGCAGTATCGAATGGAAATCGTTCGCGTCCCTGGTCAATCCGGCCGAACGCAACGCACTTTTGTTCGAAACCAGGCACGGCATGCTGCGCAATATCCTGACCCGGCCGGTTCCCCGGTTGGCTGCCGAGCACGCAGAGCAAGTGCTGCACACGGTGCTCGGCGCTGCCGGCCTGAGGCCCGGGGATATCAGTGCCTGGATCATGCATGCAGGCGGGCGGGACGTGCTGAGTGCGCTGCAGAGCCGGCTGAAACTCTCGGCCAAGGATCTGCGTTACAGCGCCGACATGCTGCGCCTGTACGGCAACATGAGCAGCGCCTTCGTTTACTTTGTATTGCAGGCCGCGCTCAAGGACAACGCCAAGCCCGGATGGTGGTGGATGTCATCGTTCGGTGCCGGATTCAGTTGCCATGGCGCATTGCTCAAGGCGGCGTGACCTCGCCGGGGCCGGGACACAACCACGGACCTGAGCCTGCCGCGGCGTGTGGAGCCGGAACTGCTCGACGGCCTCGCCGCCGAGGACCCGCGCGCGCAACGCTCCAGAGACGATTTGCGGCGCATCCACCGGGCGATGGCGACGCTGTCAATCGTGCAACGAGCGCTGGATCGCGGCACGGCAGGATCCCGTCCGCGCACGCTGCTTGAACTCGGCGCCGGCGACGGCTCGGTGATGTTGCGCCTGGCACGGCGGCGGGCGACACGCTGGCCGGACGTTCACGCCACGTTGCTGGACCGGCTGAATCTGGTCGCGCCGCAGACACTCGACGGCCTGCGCCAGGTCGGCTGGACACCCCGCGTCGTGGCGATGGATGTGTTCGACTGGCTGGCAAGACCCGACGACACGCGCTGGGATGTCGTCTTCGCCAATCTGTTCATGCATCATTTTTCGTCAGGCGAGCTCGGGCGGCTGTTGGGCGGACTCGCGGCGCGCACTCGCGTGTTCCTCTGCTGTGAGCCCAGGCGCTCCGCCCTGGCGCTCGCGGGAAGCCACCTGATCGGCTTGCTGGGGGCCGGACCCGTGACGCGGCAAGATGCGGTGTCGAGCGTGCACGCGGGATTCCGGGCGCAAGAGTTGTCGGATCTCTGGCCCGATCCGCAGGACTGGGTAGTGGACGAGCATCCGGCGGGCTTGTTCAGCCACTGTTTCCTTGCCATCCGGAAAGAGCGATAAATGAGAACCGATTACGACGCCATCATTGTGGGCGGCGGCCCATCGGGCGCTACGGCTGCCGCGCTCCTGGCGCAGGCGGGATGGCGGGTTGCAGTCGTCGAGAAGGCGCAGTTCCCACGGCGCAAAGTGTGCGGAGAATTCATTTCGGAAACGACCTGGCCGCTGTTGCGGCAGTTGGGCGTTGCAAGTCCTTTGATGAAAATCGCCGGACCTCGGGTGCGCCGCGTCGGCGTCTACGCCGGCACGGCGATGGTTACCGCTGAGCTGGCTTCGACGGCCGGCCGGGCGGAGAGCGGCGGCAGAGCAGTGGGCCGCGAGCACCTCGATACGCTGCTGCTACGGCGCGCCGCCGCGGCCGGGGCCGAGGTGTGGCAGCCGTGCGCGCTCTCGGCGTTTGTCGAGTACGACGGTGGCTACGAGTGCAACATCGTCGACAAGGGAACGCGGCAGTCCCAGGCATTGCATTCGCGGCTGATCATCGCCGCGCATGGCTCCTGGGAGTCTGGCGCGATGCCGACGCAGGACTTGCGCCGTCGGCCGCGAGCCTCGGATCTGTTCGGCTTCAAAGCCCATTTTCACAAGAGCGCACTGCCCCTGGACCTGATGCCGTTGCTCGCATTCCCGGGTGGCTATGGCGGCATGGTACACACCGATGGCGGTCGCGTCAGCCTGTCGTGCTGCATACGCCGCGACCGGCTCGAACAATGCCGGCAACAATGGCCGCACGCCAAGGCCGGGGAGGCAGTCCTTGCGCATATCGTGTCGTCGTGCAAGGGTGTCGCGCTGGCGCTGTCTTCGGCGACGCTGGACGGCGCATGGTTGTCTTCCGGACCGCTGCGGACGGGAATTCGAACCTTCGGCCGAGATGGCATTTTCGCGATCGGCAACGCGGCAGCCGAAGCGCACCCCATTGTCGCCGAAGGCATCAGCATAGCCATCCAATCCGCGACCCTGTTGTGCGGACAACTGATTGCGCGCCCGGAATTGCGCAGCGACCTGCCCCGTTCAGGCCAGACGCTCGAAGGCATCCGGCATGACTATGCGACGGCGTGGCACAGTAATTTTTCACGGCGCTTGTACATGGCTGCCGTATTCGCACACCTCTTCATGCGGCCCGTTTCCACGCGCATCGCGACCAGGTTGCTGGAGCGCTTCCCGCAACTCCTGACCGAGGGCGCGCGCTGGAGCGGCAAGGCGGAGCCGTTGCGGAGCCGTGCGCCAGTTCGACGTGGCACGGTCGTGAGCAGCGATGCCGGCCATCCACACGCACACCTCGCCCCCGATTTCAATCAAGCCATTCGCGGAAAATCCTGGATGACAACGCTGCAATCTGTGCAAGCCATATTGAAAGCCAACTTCGACCTTGCGCCCGAAGTCCTGCAACCGGAGGCGAACCTGGAAGATCTGGCGATCGATTCGTTGGCCCTGACTGAATTGATGTTCGCCGTTGAGGATGAATTCAAGATCACGGTGCCGTCTGAACCCGTGGCGTTGCAAAGCCAGATGAAAACTGTAGGCGACCTGGTGGCCTTTGTCGACAAGCTCATCGACGAGCAGTGTCCCGCCAAGGCGGGAAGAGAAGCCGCATCTTGAGACGGGTAGCTGTCACCGGGATCGGCGTGATTTCGCCGCTGGGAAACGATCCGGACGAATTTTTCAACAATCTCGCACAGGGACGCTCGGGGATCGTCCGGCTGCATACGCCGGCGCTTGCGCATGCCGGCAAACTTGTCCTCGAAAACCCAAAGGCTCATATCGGCGGCGCAGTGTCGTTCGACGGGACCCGCTTATTCCCCGCCCCACGGCTGCGCATGCTGGATCGGGTCAGCCAGTTTGCGTTGGCTGCAGCGGCCCAGGCCGTACGCGATGCCGATCTGGCGTTCGATAACACGGACCGCCAGCGCGCCGGCGTCTTTGTCGGCACAGGCATGGGCGGCGCCCAGACCACGGACGATGGCTATTTCACCCTCTATGGCGAAAGTTCCGATCGGGTCAAGCCCTATAGTGTGCTGATGGCGATGAACAATGCCGCGGCCTCCTGGATCGGGATCGAGTATGGGTTGAACGGACCGAATCTGACTTATTCCACCGCGTGTTCTTCGTCTGCCGTGGCAATCGGTGAAGCGGCGCGGCGCATTGTCAGCGGCGACGTCGACATGATGATCGCCGGTGGGACCGAAGCGCCGCTCACTTACGGGACACTGGTGGCCTGGGATGCATTGAAGATCCTGGCAACCGCAGACCTGCAAGACCCGGCCGCCTCGTGCAAGCCCTTCGCCAAAGACCGAACGGGCCTGGTGCTGGGTGAAGGCGCGGCAATCGTGGTACTGGAAGACTGGCAGCATGCGCAGGCGCGTGGCGCGCGCGTTCATGCTGAACTCGTGGGCTACGGTCTTTGCACCGATGCCTCGCATATCACGCGACCTACGGTCGAAGGTCAGGCGGCCGCAATGTGGCGGGCACTCGAATCCGCAGCGATGCAACCCGAGGACATCGGCTACATCAACGCCCACGGCACGGCTACTCTGGCCAACGACGCCGCGGAAACCGCGGCGATCAAGAAGGTATTCGACGCGCACGCCTGCCGCGTTGCGGTGAGTTCCACCAAGGCCATGCACGGGCATCTGCTCGGGGCGGCCGGAGCCCTCGAGTTCGTGGCGGCAGTGCTCGCGCTGGAGCGGCAAATCATTCCGCCCACCATCAATCTGCATGTGCCTGACCCCGAATGCGATCTCGATTACGTGCCCGGCAAGGCCAGAACCGGCGTCGAACTGGTTGCCGTCATGTCGAACTCGTTTGCGTTCGGCGGCACCAACGCCGTCCTCATTTGCCGCGCAGTGAAGGGGTAAAGAGGCATGAAGCCTGCGGTGACACCGCCGAACCGCGCCGGTCTGTCGGACCATGAGGCCGCGCGGCGGCTGCGCCGCGACGGGTACAACGAGTTGCCGCAAAGCAGCCGCCGCACGGTCCTGCGCATCATGCTCGAGGTTGCCCACGAGCCCATGTTCCAACTCCTGTGCGCCGCGGGTATCGTGTATCTCGTGCTCGGGGATATCGGCGAGGCCTTGATGCTGCTGGCCTTTGTCGCCATCACGATCCCGGGTAGTGCTTCAGACGTGGATATTGACATCATAAAATACCTCATAATCAAGAAGTTGTTGATCTTCATATCCACGTCGAGAACACTACCCTGGCGACCGGTGGCACTGGGATGAGGTGTACCTGAAGATTAATCACCGATTTTCACGAGATAGATCTCATCATTCGCTCAATCGAACGGACCTATGCTGAATTTCAAGCTGCCAATACAGATCCGGATCCAGTCCCAGCCGGTACAGGATGTCTTGCTGTACGGCTGACAGCGGCGTGAGCCAGCGCCGGATTTCGTTGCCAGCCGCATCCTTGATGATCGTCAGCGAGATTTTGTCAAAGGCTTTGAGGACCCGTTCGGCGGTAGGCTTGTCCGTCTGCTTTTTGCGGTTTTCCAGATGCAAGCCGGGGAGTGTGGCCTGATCCTGCTGTAAGGATCGCCGCAGGATAAATTCCATCACCGTCAACACCCGCACTCCCAAGGTCTTACCACCTATCAGTTTAGGAAATCGTAGAGTTAACGCTTCAGAAAGTGACACTAAGTATTTGATTTTAAACTGCATGAAATCGGCTGAAATGGTGTGATCCCAGGGTTGGAAGCAAACTGATAGGTGGTAAGGGGGGTGTGATTCAAAGTGATGCATCGACGAAATGGCGGGTTCAGGCAGCTTCTTTTTCGACCCCTCGCCAATGAGCGTTCCACTCCCGGTTGGCTCGGTTCAGCCGGGGTGCCAGCATCGTCTCGAGTGGGGCCTGCATCACTTTGAATCACACCCGTTGAGTCCAGGATGGATTGGTCTGGCATATAGTTTGCTTATAGATTCATGATTCATGTAGTTACGGATAGGAAATTCCCCCTTTGACTGTGGTTATCAGGATTTAGCGAAGGTGGAAAAACTATGGCGAAATTAACTCCGTGGGCGCTAGTGCAGATTATCAAAGAAGCGGTTTCGGCCTGGATCGAAGACCGTGCCGCCAGCATGGGAGCGGCACTGGCTTTTTACAGCGCTTTTTCCCTGGCGCCGTTACTGATCATTGCGATAGCCATCGCCGGCTTGGCCTTTGGAGCCGAAGCGGCGCGCGGCGCCATTACCGGCCAGTTAAGCGGTGTAATGGGCACGCAGGGCGCGAGCGCCGTGCAGACCATGCTGGAGGCGTCGCATAAGCCGGAACGTGGCATCGTAGCCAGCATTATTGCCGTATTTACGCTCTGGCTCGGCGCCACCTCGGTATTCGTGGAACTCCAGGATGATCTCGATCGCATTTGGAGAGCGCAACCGAGTCTGGGAAGCGGTGTGATCAATTTTATCCGCACCCGCCTGCTGTCTTTCGGAATGGTCCTGGGAATCGGCTTTCTGTTATTGGTCTCACTGATCGTATCGAGCCTGCTGGCCGCTTTTACCGGCTCCTGGGGCCATTATCTGCCAGACACGGCCTTGCTGTTACATGCCATCAATTTCATTATCTCATTCGGGGTGACCACCGTATTGTTCGCAATGATCTATAAGCTGCTCCCCAATGTGAAAATCGACTGGCATGATGTCTGGATCGGCTCGGCGGTAACTGCTTTTTTATTCAATATCGGCCGCGCCGCCATAGGACTGTACCTTGGACAAAGCGCTACGGCATCGACCTACGGCGCCGCCGGTGCATTCGTGGTGCTGTTGCTGTGGCTGTATTACTCCGCCCAGATTTTTCTCCTGGGCGCGGAGTTTACCTGGATTTACGCCAACCGTTTTGGCTCCAGGGTAGGCCAAGCCAATCCGGCCCATACCAAGGCGACAGAATCCGAGCAAACCTTAGCCGTCAATTAACCGCCTGAAAAGGAACCCACGGGAGCGTTGGAAAGGAGCTTACGGTCGTCCGCTCTGGCGTGGAGCGAACTGGCTCGCGAAGGGAACGGTCGCCGGCAAACCGACGTTGTTCGCGAGCCAGCTCGCTCCTACAGGCGCGATAAAGGGGCGGGTGTGATTGATGCAAAGCGCTCAGCTGGCTACACCCGTTGGCAAGGAAGCCTTATTGCAAAACAGCAGGGGAATTGAGCATAAAAATTGCAACCCTTCGATTGAACTTGTTTCGATCAGGCAGAACAACGGCGGAGGAAAGCACAATGAAGTTACGGCGGAAAGTGATGGGATTGGTAGCCTTATCGTCACTGGCGATCGCGCTGGCTGGCTGTGAGGACCATTCGGCGGAAAAGGTAGGCAAAACCATCGATCAGACAGTCGGTAAAGCGGAAGATGTTCTCGATGATGCCATCATTATCATGAAAATTGAGATGGCTCTCGCCAGAGAGCCTGATCTGAAAGCGCTGCAAATGAATGTGGATACAGCTAATGAGCACCCGTTTACCCACAATTCTATCCATCCTCGGCGTAAGCCACTTTGTGAGCCTCAAAGGCGATGGCAAACGCTCTGACCTTCTGTATGCCTTCCCAGAATAGCTTTCCTATATGATTCGTGGAAATTCTAATACTATTCTAACCTAAAATTGATAATAGCTTTCCTATTTCATTTGGAAAAATTTATACTATCATTTTATCAGCTCTTACCTTTAAAACTGGACTTTGGCCATTTTGAGGTCCTATGTAAATTTAAGTTATTGATTTTATTAAATTCGCTATTTTTCCGATTCAAAAAACATGCTCTGTAAGTGATTGATTCATAAGGAATGGCCAAAGTCGAGTAAAACACAATGAGGTTTAATCATGTTGAAATTAGAAGATATTATTAATTCAAAAGAAGGCAGAGAAGTGAAAAGAGCGGTTGCCGTGAAAATGGTTCTCCTGGGGTTTAAGACACAAGAAATTTGCGATGTATTGGCAGTTTCCGATTCTTTTGTAAGCAAATGGAAAACTATTTATGAAAATGAAGGTGCGAAGGTCTGCTTTTACATTACCAGGGCAGTAAAGGTTTTTTAACGGAGCACCAGCGAAATGAGATCATTTTTCACTTGAAATGCCGAACGCATTACAGCATTGAAGAGTTAAGAGACCTGATTGACAGCCAATATGGAATCGTTTATCAATCGAAACAATCTTATCATGATTTATTGAAGGATGCCGGAATGAGTTGGCATAAAACTCAGCCCATCAATCCGAAATGGGATGAGGAAAAAGTCTTACTGAAACGGGAAGATATAAAAAAAGCTCAAGGCGCGTGCCGCGGAGATCGTGTCGGGCCAACTTCATGTTTTTATTGAAGATGAGGGTCATGTGTTATGGGGTGATACGTCAGGGTACGTGTGGGGAAGGAGAAATGAAAGAATTGAATTTCCGATTGAGAACGAAAAGAAAAGGCAAACCTATTATGGTGCAATTGATCTTTATCATAAGAAATTTATTCTCCAGTCTTTTGACGGAGCAACCGGAGAAAACACGGTTCCGTTTGTCAAGTATCTGCAGCATCTTCACGAAGGAAAAAAGCTATTACTGATTTGGGATCAAGCCAGTTATCATCGTTATTCGGAAATGCAATCTTATTTAAAAGAGGTCAATAAATGACTGGAAGAGAACGATTGGAGAATTACATGTATTTTGTTTGAACCGAATGCTCCAGGTCAAAATCCAGTTGAAGATATCTAGTTAAAGGGAAAAAATTTTTTACGAAAGCATTTTTATGAGAATAAAACCTTCCAACAGGTCAAAAAAAGCTTTTTTACTTTTCTTAATCGACAGATTTTCGATTTTAGGAAATTAGAATGGTATCTTTAGAGTTCCACGAATCATTTAGGAGAGCTATAGTGGCTACTGGAGCCAAGGGGATACCCCTATAAAATAATTATACAATAAAAATTTAGAGAAATGGTATAATTTTCCGCCTGTAGGAGCGGACCAGGCCTGCGACCTGCGCTCAGTCTCTCCGGTTGCTCTGGGCTCGGGCAGGGCCCGCTCCTGTAAGTATTTGAAATACAACCGGTCCTCATTTAGCTATCCACCGTATGAACGAGGTAAAGTCTCTATGGAACATCCTGCACCTTCTCCCGCCGATCCTCGATCCGGCTTTGCTAATGATTCAGGCAAAAACGAGGCATACTCGTCCGGGGTGTCTTGGGCCGCGGTGATTGCTGGCGCATTTGTGGCCGCTGCGTTGTCGCTTATCCTGCTCGCGTTAGGCACCGGGCTCGGTTTATCGTCTGTTTCACCCTGGTCGAACGTTGGCGCATCCGCCTCGACGGTTGGGATAGCAACCATTGCCTGGTTGATCATCATGCAGATCGTCGCTTCGGCTATGGGCGGCTATCTGGCGGGCCGACTGCGCACGAAATGGGTCAATGTTCACACGGACGAAGTGTTTTTCCGTGATACCGCGCATGGATTTCTGGTGTGGGCCGTAGGACTCGTAATCACAGTGTCTTTCTTAACGTCCGCCGCCACCTCCATGGTGGGTGGAGCGGCACAACTGGGCGCAACCGGGTTAGCCACGGCAGGCGGGGCCGCGATGGCGACGAGTGCAGCCGGTCAGGCCGAAGGGCGAAACCTCAATCCAACCGAGTATTTTGCCGATACCTTGTTCCGTTCGGAGCGTCCAAGTCCGGACGGGAATGATGCTCCGGTGCGCGCAGAGGTCGGACGCATTTTTGCCAACGCGCTTTGGCAGGGGGAGGGGGATGTTCCAGCAGCCGACAAAACCTACCTGGCCCAAGTGGTCGCTGCAAAAACGGGTCTCAGCCCAACCGACGCCGAGAAACGGGTCTCTGAAGTTGTTGCCCGGGTAAAGAGTGCAGCGGCGGAGGCTCGGCAAGCTGCCGATACCGCTCGCAAAGCGGCAGCGCACTTATCGTTGTGGATATTCCTGGCTCTTTTGATTGGCGCGTTTTGTGCGAGCTACGCCGCGACCATCGGGGGCAGGCAACGGGATCATGTATAATTGTTTAGCGTTAGCTCGGCTTCTGACCCCGCTATTTAGCGAATATGATTTCGATTACGGAGGTTTACCATGCGTTCAATTTTACTCTGGCTGCTAGGCGTGCCGATCTCTATCATCATTTTGATCGCGCTTTTCACCCATCACTTGTAAATTTGGGTAGTGTTACAGAAGTGTTGGTGCAATAGATTTTAGTCGGCTAAATCAATCGCTTGTTACAACCAAGCAACACTTTTAGGACACTACCCGCAAGATCAACGGTTGCGGTTCGCCATATAGCGCGCCGCCATAATAGCCAGCGCCCCCTGTACCAGGGGATTGCCCAACGCCCTTAACAGGAACGGCTGTTCACGGGCGGTCTGCTGGAGCGCAGCGGGTGCTTTTTGCTGCGCATAGCCCGCTAAATTTCCGAGGTCCTCAGGGCGCATCTGGTGCGGGTCGGTGGACGACAATCCCAGCGTCCTGGCGATGGAACCCAGATCGATGCCAGCGTTGCTAAGGGCGCCCAGCAAGCCGCTGGCAAACCCGGCCCGCTGGTCCGGATGGAGGCTTTGCACCGCCTGGGTGACTTGGCCAGGGTCCATCTGGGATAAATAGGAATTGACTGCCTGGTGGAGCTCAGGGTGACCGGATTCGGCAAACTGATCGAAGCGCTGAGTTGCCTCCGTCGGTGACACATGGGTGTTAGGATCGGAGAACCGGGACATAAAGTCCGCTACGTTCGCATCATCATCCAAACCGGAAGTTTGGGTTTTTCCGCTGTTGGTGGACATCGCTGTTACCCTCTTAGATGGCTGTGGTCTATGGGCAAACCGGGTGCTTGACTCTCCGGAGTCTAGAAATTGGGTTTATAGGTGACATTCGCATCCGCCGGAGCGGATGGATCGTAGCGCATAGTCGCCATAGGCTGTCCGTTAGGCGCGTAAGCGATCACCGTCAAAGGTCGACCGGGAAATTCATCGCGCATTTCCTTAAGCAGGGTCGTCATGAGGGGACGTACCTGATCGAGCTTTACCTGGGTGTCCAGCACCACTCCAAGCTCATTGTTCTGGTTTAGGCGCGCATCGCGAATGACGCCGTTACCCGCCGACGCCTGCCGAATGCGGGCGAGGAACCTCTGCTGCTGCCCCGGCCCGTCACTCTGCGCAGCGGGGGCACCGGGACCTTGCTGGGCAACCGCCGGCGGCTTAGGGGGCGGGGGGGCCTGGGAAGACCGCTGATCGCAGCCGGCCATTAACGCCAGCGCCATCCCGGTGCAGACCCATAATTCGCTTGGTTGTCTCATGATCTTCCTCTCTAGCTGGCGGGCGGTAGTGTCCTAAAAGTGTTGCTTGGTTGTAACAAGCGATTGCTTTAACTGACTAAAATCTATTGCACCAACACGTCTGTAACACTACCCTCAGGTCTTAAGGAATGCCAGCAGGTCGGCGTTGAGTTGGTCTTTGTGTGTGTCCGTGAGGCCGTGGGGTGCGCCCGCGTAGATCTTTAGGGTCGCGTTCTTGACCAGCTTCGATGAGCGGAGAGCCGCGGCGCCGATCGGCACGATCTGGTCGTCGTCGCCGTGAAGGATCAGCGTCGGCACGTCAAACTTCTTGAGATCCTCAGTGAAATCCGTCTCGGAGAACGCTTTGATGCAGTCGAAGGTGTTCTTGTGACCGGCCTGCATCCCCTGGAGCCAGAACGAGTCGATCATGCCCTGCGAGACCTTGGCGCCGGGCCGGTTGGCCCCGAAGAACGGGCCGCTGGCGAGATCCTTGTAGAACTGCGAGCGGTCGGCGATGGAGCCGAGGCGGATCTGGTCGAACACCTCGATCGGCAAGCCGCCGGGATTGGCCGCCGTTTTCAGCATCAGCGGCGGGACGGCGGAGATCAGCGCGGCCTTGGCCACCCGTTTCGTGCCGTGGCGCCCGATGTAGCGGGCCACTTCGCCGCCGCCCGCGGAGAAGCCGATCAGAACGGCGCCCTTCAGGTCGAGCGTTTCGATGAACTCCGAGAGGTCGTCGGCATAGGTGTCCATCTCGTTGCCACTCCAGGGCTGGCTCGACCGGCCATGGCCGCGACGGTCATGGGCAATGCAGCGATAGCCGTTGGAGGCCAGGAACACCATCTGAGCCTCCCAGCTATCCGCACTGAGGGGCCAGCCGTGGCTGAACACCACAGGCTGTCCTGTGCCCCAGTCCTTGTAATAGATCTGCGTACCGTCTTTCGTCGTAATCATGCTCATTGTTTGCCTCTCCGCGTACGTCACGAGGGGTATCTACCGAACCTGCGCCGCCTGCGACGGTCGATATACGAGTAAACACGGGTGTCTTCTCACCTACCTCGGTGAGTATCCTGGAAATCCTCCAGCAGCGTAGGGCCGCGCGGATTGGCCCTGAGCGAGTTTTGATTATCGGAAAGCGCGACGCCCTGGTTGGTGGTGAGCGCGGGGTGCTCTCCACCAGCGATCTGGTGCAGCTCGCCGCCGGCAGCCAGTTGTGAGTCTCCGTTGGGAGCCGGGCCCTTTTCCTGTTTGCGTTTTCCAGAATGACTCGTCGTCTTTGTTTTGCCCATGATCGATTGCCTATTCCGTCGTTTTGCCGTCGAAGTGCTCGTTGTCGGCCTCCGCTTCGTCGCGGGTATGGTGGACGACGCCGTCCCGATGATTCGGGGGCGCATAGAGCGTATAGAGCTTCAGTGGAACACTGCCAGTATTGATAATGTTGTGAGTCGTCCCAGCCGGGACGACTACCGCGAAGCCCGCTCGGATCGCCGTCCGAACGCCATCGAGAACCGCCTCACCGGTCCCCTCCTCCACGCGAAAGAACTGGTCGAGCTGGTGGACTTCCGCCCCGATCTCTTCCTTGGGCTTTAACGCCATGACGACGAGCTGGCAGTGCTTTGCCGTGTAAAGCACCCGGCGAAACTCGTCATTCTTGACGGCGAGACCCTCGATGTTTTTCACAAAGCCTTTCATAACGACTCCTCCTGTCAGCCTTGTGCCGATCAACGGCGGATCCAGAGAAAGCCGACAATCACTGCCGCCACCACGGCAGCTACCGCCAGGGTTTTACCGGGATTATTCCGGACATATTTATTCGTAGTCGTTGCCGCATACCTGGTTTTTTCCATAACCGCTCCTGGCATTTCTCCAAGCATCTCCCTGGCGTCGCTGAGTTTTCCTTGCAGTTTCGTCCGGCCCGCGGCGAGCTCATCCACCGAGGCATTGGCCACCACCTTGACCAAGTCTTCGGCGGCGCTGGCTACGCTTTTCAGATTATCAACCAGCTTATCCCTCTCTTCATAGTATTTATCCGCCAACTGATCCATCCGGCTTCGTTTGCCCATACCCCAATATGACTTCAGACCAAACCCACGGTATTTTGCTTTCGCTTGCGCACTCATCTTGAATCTCCTGATAAAAAATCATGGAACATCGAACCGCTCATTTCTCATCCTTTCAATGATAATTGGACTTTGGACAAATTCAACTGGCAGGATAAAAAAATCGTTCAGTCTCCCCTATTTCGCCATAGCGGGAGTCACCCGCCATACGATGTTGCCAACGTCATCAGCGACAAGCAGCGCGCCCACTCGGTCGACCGCCACGCCAACCGGACGACCCAGCGCATCACCGTGCGCACTGACAAAGCCGGTGAGTACATCCTCAGGTGTCCCGTCAGGGTGCCCGTCGGCGAACGGCACAAAAATCACTTTGTAACCACTCCGGGGTTGACGGTTCCAGGAGCCGTGCTGGCCGATGAATGCTCCGCCCATAAAGCGCTTCGGCAATAAATTGCCCTCATAGAAGACAAGCCCGAGCGAGGCTGTATGCGCGCCAAGCGCATAATCTGGCGCAATCGCTTTAGCCACCAGGTCAGGCCGTGGCGGCTCCACTCTCGTATCGACATGCTGGCCGTAATAACTGTAAGGCCATCCGTAGAAAGCGCCGTCCTTCACCGAGGTCATATAGTCGGGCACCAGGTCACTGCCGATTTCATCGCGTTCGTTGACGGTAGTCCAGAGTGCACCGCTCTGCGGTTGCCAGGCAAGGCCATTCGGGTTGCGCAAGCCCGAGGCAAAGATGCGCGAGCGGCCTGTTGCTGGATCAACTTCCCAGATGGCGGCGCGGTTGACCTCATTTTCCACACCGTTTTCGCCGACATTGCTATTCGAGCCGACCGTTACATACAGACGCGAACCAGCGCGGCTGGCGATCACATTTTTGGTCCAGTGATGGTTGATCGGGCCTGCGGGCAAATCAATCACTTTTACACCGGGCTCGATGATCTGTGTTTCGCCGGTGCGATAGGGAAAGCGCACCAGCCCATCGGTATTGGCAACATAAAGGTCGTTGCCGACGAGCGTCATGCCAAAGGGAGAATTCAGCCCCTGCAGGAAGACCGTTCGCGTTTCCGCGATGCCGTCGCCATTTGCGTCGCGCAACAGGGTGATGCGATTAGCGCTCGGTACGCCCGCCCCCGCGCGTTTCATGACCAGCTTCATGATCCAGCCCTTAATGCCTTTGCTATCTTCGGGCTTGGGTGGGGCATTGGTTTCGGCAACCAGTACATCGCCGTTGGGGAGAACATAGAGCCAGCGCGGGTGGTCGAGGCCGGTCGCAAAGGCGCTCACCGTAAGGCCAGCGGCAGCCCTCGGCGTCGCGCCTGCAGGCCAGCCTTTGGCCGGGGCTATATTGACGGTGGGGAATAGCGTGGGGTTCGGCGACGGTAGCGTCGGATGGGGACCGACGCCTGCCTGTTCCGGCAATGTTGCCACTTCACCACAGGCGCCAAGATTCAGTATTAACAGGCAGACGAGCAGGCGAAGAATGAAAGGGTGGCGCATTCGGCATCTCCAGTTGGGAGGTGAAGAGCAATTATTGAAAACACAAATTGTCACCTGAACGCGTTACTCCCGAACGGGTTACGTCCATCGTGAATGCCTATGAGTCCGAGGGCCGGCGCATCGCCCGCTTCTGGGACTACGGCCATACCCCCGGACCGACAGTCATGACATTACCATAGCAATATTTCGGGAACAGGATCGCAATGTGGACGACTAACCTATCTATAGGCGGCTTGGTGAGCAGATTCTGGCAAGACATGGTCAAACATTTCGAGAAAAGCATCTTACCTTATACTCAGGAACAACTTTTCGAACTGGTCGCGGATATAGAACGCTACCCTGAATTCGTCCCCTGCTGGCTGGATGTGAGTGTACGTCACCGCGACGGTGACATCGTGCTGGTCGAGCAGGTGCTCAATATCGCCGCCGTCCGACATCGCTTTATCTCCAAGGCTGTGCTGCGGCGGCCGGCCAGTGTCCAGGTGACCTCCAGCGACGGCCCTTTCCGCCATCTGGATATCCGCTGGCATATCGAACCCCAATCGAACAGCGGCTGCACACTGATACTGTCCACCGATTTTCGGTTACGCTCCGGGATGTTGCAAACGCTGTTGAGCGGCTTTTTTCGGGGGGAAACCTGGCGGCTGCTCAAGGTATTCGAGAACCGCGCCCATCAGCTTTACGGTCATACCCTGTAAAACCACGCTTGATTGAATTGAATTTGAATTTATGCGCGCCGAAACGCCGGAGGAACCGCGTTCCCTGCGCTATGGGTACACCACAGGCGCATGCGCCACGGCGGTGGCGCTGGCGGCGGCAAAGCTGCTGCTGACTGGAATAGCGACCGAGGTCGTGGAGATTACTCTGCCGCGCGGCCAGAGAGTGATCTTCCGGCTGGAATACTGCCGCCGGCGGAACGGCGCCGCCGAGGCGGCGACCCGCAAGGATGCCGGCGATGACCCGGATGTGACTCATGGCGCTTTGGTCTTCGCTCAGGTGGCATTGGAAACGACTCCCGGTATCCAGTTTATCGCCGGCGAAGGGGTCGGCACCGTGACCCGTCCCGGCCTGCCCGTTCCGCCCGGCGAGCCGGCCATCAATCCGGTCCCGCGCCGGATGATGACGGCGCATTTGCAAGAGCTTGCAACAGAACAGGCCTATGCCGGCGGCTTTGTGGTCACCATTGGCGTGGAAAACGGCGCGGCGCTGGCCGAGCGTACTTTAAATCCCCGACTGGGCATCGTCGGCGGTCTGTCCATTCTGGGAACCACCGGCATCGTCCGGCCCTTTTCCTGTTCCGCCTACATCGCCTCCATCCATCAGGCTATCGCCGTGGCCCGCGCCAACGGCCTGCATCATCTTGCCGCCTGCACCGGCGCCGGCAGCGAACAGGCGATGCGCTGGCGCTATCGACTGCCGGACATGGCCTTGATCGAGATGGGTGATTTCGTCGGAGCGGTGCTGAAATATCTAAAGAAAGCGCCGGTGGAAAAACTCTCGCTGGCGGGCGGCTTCGGTAAATTCAGCAAGCTGGCGGCGGGCCATCTGGATTTGCACAGCCGCCATTCCAGCATCGATCTTGCCTGGCTTGCCGAACAGTCCGGCATACTGGGCGCGGATGCTCAATTGCAGAGCGCCATCCGCGCCGCCAATACCAGCCTGAACGCTTTGGAACTGGCCCGTCAGGCGGGCCTGCCACTGGGGGACTGGATTTGCCGCCTGGCCCGCTCGAAGGCGCTGGCAGTGGTGGACGGGAGGGTGGCCATCGAAGTCTGGGTGCTGGATCGGCAGGGTAATCCCGTCGGTCACGCCGGCTTTGCCTGATGCGTATTCTGTTGTTGGGCGGAATCGGTGAAGCTCTGCAACTGGCGCGCCGGCTCGCCTGCCGGCATGAACTCACCTATAGCCTGGCAGGGCGCGTCCGGCCCAGAGCCGATTTGCCTTACGTCGTGCGGGTGGGCGGTTTCGGTGGTGTGGAAGGACTGCGGGACTTTCTGCGTCGGAATAATATCGAATTGCTGCTCGACGTGACCCATCCCTATGCCGCCCAGATCAGCCGCCATGCCGTACTTGCGGCCAAACAGGCGCATATTCCCGTCTGGGCTTATCGCCGTCCGCCCTGGCAGCCGGAGGCCGAAGATAACTGGCAGCCCTTTCGGGACTGGTCCGAGTTGCGAATCGCGCTCGCGGCTTTCAGCAGGCCGCTGTTCACCATCGGCCTGGAACCGTTGCGGCACAGTCATGAGATACCCCCGGACCAGCATTGGCTGGTGCGCTGTCTGGAGACACAGCCGGAACCGTCACCCCGGCTGACAGTGCTCAACGCCACGGGACCCTTCGGCCTGGAGGAGGAACTGCACCTGTTGCGGCACTGGCAGGTGGATGTGCTGATATCCAAAAACAGCGGTGGTAAGGCGGTGGCGGCCAAATTACAGGCGGCCAGAGTGCAGGGCATTCCGGTGCTGATGTGGCAACGGCCCGAATTGCCGGCGGCGGATGAGGAGTTCGATGCAGTCGAGGTTATCGCCGGACGTCTGGGTTGTTAAATTGATGATTGGCCTAACGGTGAATTTCAGGGGGCGCACGTCAACGCGCTCCCCTGCAACGCAATATTAGGCGGCAATTGTCTGAACTTCGGACGGCAGTTTGCTCAGGATAAGCTGGTTAAGCTCGACTTTAACACTGGCGTTATCGATATCGATGCCAACGATGTTACCTTTCGCATCGTAATCGAGTATCACACCCTCAGAAATCTCCCGACTCTTCCACGCTCGGCTGTTCGGAGAGGTCGATGTACAGCGAATCTGTCTCGGGATAGTAGTTCAGTTTCATGGTTTAAACCGTCGGTCAGGGAAGGTGTTTTACACGATCAATGCGCTGTTCCAACTCCGAGCGACTGAGGGTTTTTTGGGTACGTCGCTCTGCAATAAGCCGCCAGAATTTGTCACTGCTGCCTAGCTCCAATTGTTCCCTATCCATGCCCTCAACACCAATGATTAGCGCGATCGGTTTGCCGTTGCGGGTGATAACTACACGCTCGCGTTGGGCATCGTTGACACAGGTATCCAGACTCGCTTGTTCAAGACCAACTACTTTCATAATATTTCCTCCGTCGTTTTGTGCGGTGGCTTGTGGCGGATGGCACGAATGGTGACGATTGATCCCTTTTCGTCCACATCATAGAAAACACGGTATGCTTCGATACGTAATTCCCAAACAGGTTCCACGTGTTCCCAGGGTGGAATTAAGCCGATAAGAATTTTTTTATTTCGTGTTTGCCGGGTCGGCTGGTATGTAAGTTGCTCTTCAATGCAATCCAAAATCTGTCTGCGCCAGTATGCGGGCAGATTTGACAAATCATCGGCAACATCTTCAGAGTATTCAATCACGAACATGTCTTAAGCTCCGCTCCATCCGGGCTACGCTGGCTATCCTCGATTACCTCTTTCTTGAAATCTGCCGCCTGCTCTGGATGCATTAACCGGGGGCTGCCGATGTAAGCTCCAGATGGCACTTTAATTTCGGGGATAACAACGTACACTCTCGCCTGTTCCGGCAAGCGGACATTGGCGGGCAATCGGATTTGGCCGTTTTCCACGACGCCTTCAAATGTCACGACTTTCATACTAATGTCTCGATTTCTGCTCAGATCGTAGATTGGGGTGACGAAAGGAACCCCAACGTAATTCTCTGGCATGAAATGTTGGGGTCCGTTCCTCACCCCAACCTACGGGCTGCTAGCTGAAATCATTGTGTACGCCGCGAATTGGAAAGCTGGTTCTGTAAATTGCTTACTTCACTGCGACAACTACTCACTTCCATCTGGCAGTAGCTCACCTGCTTTTGCAAACTGCTCACCACCTCGATTTGCATACGGCGTAAATCGCCTATCTGGTCCTGAAAAGTTTGCATCTGACCCTGCACATCCCGGCTTATGTTTTCTAAACTGACATAGCGATTTTTCTGATCTTGTAAATCCTGTTGCAACAGTTGATTGGTGTTCTTTAAAGATTTTATTTCATCCTCCAGGTTCTGATTGGCGGCTTGCAAATAGCCTATCTGCTGTTGCAAAGTGACGCTGTTGATTTCCAGATTCGTTACATGGGTATTCAGAGAGGTAACCAGCGCATTCAGTTGGGCCAGATCATTAGAATTCTTGTCAGCCTCGCTGGTGGCGGATTCGGCATAAGCGCTTTGCAGGAACCCACCCAATACAAATCCAGTGATGATAAGTACAGGAAACAGGGCAGTTTCTAAGACAAAAAATCTATAGTTCTTCAGCATTGGCATTTTCTCCTCACTTATCAGATTGATGGCCGTTTAGCGGCAAGCCATTATCCATTAAGCCTATTGCGAAGTCAAGCAAGGAAGTCGGGGTAGTAGCAATGCCATGCTGATCAAAATCATTTCTTCGACCAACATCAGCTTTGCAAGAAATTCATTTTAGTAAAAGCTTTATACACCCTCCGCCGATGTCTGACAAGCCCCCTTTGCCCGACCAGGTTCACTTACCCCCTGTTCTCTAACACGACAGCCAAATTTTCAATCACCTCCAGCACCCTACGAGGTTCCAGTTTACCCTTGAAAAACAGCACCGGCCCCGGAATCTCCCGAATATCCTCCTGGCCTACATTCAGCCGGTCGGATACCGCCAGAATCAGATTCGGCATATCGGCCCGCCTAACTTTGTCCAGTTTGCGACGCAGATAGTCGGGATGCCAGAAGCCCATGATCTCCACGTGCACCACTCTGCCGTCCGGATGCCGCAGCGCAAAGTCGGGCACGAATACCGTTCCTTTTAAATCCACGATCTCCACTTCCCGCTCCAATATCCAGGGAGTCTCCAGCTTGGCCCAGCGTTCCGCGAATGAACGCTCCAGCAGGCTGTCGTATTCCGGCGGTTTGGCGTAATGCGACCGCAAGGGGGCGCCTGAAGCGAGATTATAAGTCCCCTCCCGATCCCCCTTGCGCAGAACGGCCTGCATCTCCCAGCGGCTTAGATGTAATAGCGCTGGCAGAAACACCGCCATATTGATGCCATATTTGCGGGTCTGTTTGAACAGGCTGGCCGGACCGTCGATGTAAATCTGATAACCATCCTCCAGATTGCCCTCGACCGCATACATCAGGCCGTGAAATTTCAAATGCAGAAACAGGCGGCGGTATTCACCCGGCACATTGCGATGCGCCGTAATCCGCATCGACAGGGCCGAATACAGCAGGCCCTGAGCCTGCGCCAGGTTATAGCGATCCACCAGAGTCTCGGTGGTGAAATCCGGCAGGGCGGAGAGGATATGATTCTCCGGCAGATCCGCATACAGCGCTTCGCGGATGACCGCCGGCTCCAGGCTGTATTTCGCCGCCAGGGCCACCAGCACCGCCTCGGCCTGCGGCTCGCCGTAACTCCCCTGCTCCGCCGCCAGCCGGAAAGCCTCCTGCCGCAGCAGTTCCGGCGCTACGGTTTCCAGCGCCAAGCTGAAATCGGCCCCGGCCAGCGCCAGATGGGCAAATCCCCGCACCACCCGGTAATCCGGCGAATCCCCTTCCAGCGCCCGCAAGGCGTCTTGCAGCTCGCCACGGGTCTTGCGCAGGTGGTCCCGGATCACCGCCAGCACGGCTTCCGCCCAGAGATGCTGTTCTTTTCTCAGAAAGCGGGGGTAAACCCGAGCGCCCTGCCAACTGGCGGCCAGCAGTTCCGAAGGCAGCATCGGCGCTATCCTTCCTCGGGGGGATCATCGCGGGCGAACAGCGACAAGGTTCGTTGGACCTGTTCGGCGGACGGCAGTTGTCCCCGCCGCCGTTCCGACACCTGCTCTTCCCGGGTTTCACGGGCCACGACCTCGTACAGCACCGCCTGTTTGCCCGCGCCACGCCGCAGGATACGCCCCAGCCGCTGAATGAATTCCCGCTGTGAGGCGCTGCCCGAGAGAATCACCGCGACCGAGGCATCCGGTACATCCACCCCTTCATTCAAGACATTGCTGGTGGCCAGGGCCTTATAGGTACCGTCCTTGAAGGATTCCAGAATAAACTGCCGCTCCTTGACCGGGGTCTGGTGAGTCAGGCAGGGAATCAGAAAGCGCTGCGAAATCTCATAGGCGGTGGCGTTGTCCTCGCTGAAGATCACCGTCTTGTCGCCGGGATGGGCGGCCAGGAGGGTGCTCAGAACGCGCAGCTTGGCCGGAGTGGCATGGGCGATCCGGCGCGCCTGCCGATGCGCCAGCATGGCGCGTCGGCCCTCGCTGCTGCGGGCGGACAGCATGACAAAGCGGTTCCAGCCGGTGAGCGAACCCAGGGAAATGCGATTCGCCTGCAAGAATTGATTGCGTTCCTCCAGCGCCCGGCTGTATGCCGTCCGTTCTTCCGGGGACAGCTCCACATAGACGGGTCGGATGGTGAAAGGCGCCAATACCGTGCCGGCCAGTTCTTCGGGTTTTCTGCGATAAACCGTCGGCCCCACCAGTTCCACCAAATCCTCATGGCGGCCGTCGCTGCGTTCCGGCGTGGCGGTCAGTCCCAGGCGATAAGGCGCCAGGGAGAATTCGGCGATGCAGCGGTAGAATTCCGAGGGCAGATGATGCGCTTCATCGAACAGCAGAACGCCATAGCGGTTGCCGAGCCGGTCCATGTGGCGGGAAGCGGAATCATAGGTGGCGATGGCCAGCGGCAGCACTTCATGATAGCCGCCGCCGATCAGGCCGATTTCCTGCTTTGGAAACGCCAGCCGCAACAGCGCGTACCATTGGTGCATCAAGTCCAGGGTCGGCACCAGGACCAGCCCGTCCCGCCGCGCCCAGCACAGGGCCAGCACTCCGACCAGGGTTTTACCCGCGCCGGTCGGCAGCACCACGACGCCCCGGCCCTGGGCCGCCTGCCAGCAGGCCAGCGCTTCCCGCTGATGGGGGTAGGGTTCCAGCGGCAGGGCGGATACCAGGTCCAGCCGCCCATAGCGGGGCGCCTGATTGCGGCTTAGTGAACCTCGCAGCGAACTGATGACCTGGGAATAGCAGTGCGCCGGGGCGCGGTAGGCGTCCACCCGTGGATCGTAATAAAAATAATCGTGTACGGCGGAAGGTAACTCCGGTTTGCCTTCCAGCAGCAGCGTGCCGCGATCGAAGCGCAAGCGGCATTCATCCGTCGTCAGCCTGATGGATTCGGTCCCAAGCTGATAGAATCCCGCCGCATCCTTGACGCGCTTGCTCATAAGGCTTTCCGGGAGGTTAGAAACATAATCGGTTTAGCTCGTCGCTTATCAGGGAAACTATAGTTGTCGCTGGTTCCCCAGGTCTTGCCGGCGAGGACGCCAGCGCTCCCAGGTCTTGCCGGCGAGGACGCCAGCGCTCCCAGGAACAGGCAACGGCATCTAACAGTTTAGCCTGATTGTATTATTCCTTACTTCACACCTTTTAGCATCGTGCAATCATCCGCTCAAGAATCATTCAAGCTGTTCGCCACCGCGCCCAAGGGTCTGGAACCGCTGCTGGCCGAGGAATTGCGAAACTTGGACGCCGCCGCGGTACAGATCGGTCGTGGCGGTGTCGCCTTTCAAGGTACGCTGGCGACCGCCTATCGCGCCTGCCTGTGGTCGCGTACCGCCAACCGCATTCTGCTGCCTCTGGCCGGTTTCTCCGCCATCGATCCAGACGCATTGTATCAAGGTGTCTACGCCATCTACTGGGAACAGCATTTAAGCCCGGACGGTACGCTGGCGGTGGACTTTAACGGCGCCGGCTCACAGATCACTAACACCCAGTTCGGCGCCCAGAAGGTCAAAGACGCCATCGTGGACCGCTTGCGCGAGCGTTTTGGCCGGCGCCCTTCGGTGGAACGCGAACGCCCGGATTTACGCATCAACTGCTATCTGCATAACGACCAGGCCACGGTTTACCTGGATCTGTCCGGCGACAGCCTGCACCGGCGCGGCTATCGGGAAGAGACCGTTATCGCCCCGCTCAAGGAGAATCTGGCCGCCGCTCTGTTGCTCAAAGCCGGCTGGCCGGCCATTGCCGCCACCGGCGGTCCCCTGCTGGACCCCTTGTGTGGTTCCGGCACCCTGCCGATCGAAGCGGCTCTGCTGGCAGCGGATAGTGCGCCGGGGCTATTGCGGCAGTACTGGGGTTTTCTGAACTGGCTGCAACACGATTCCGTACTCTGGACAGCCTTGCTGGAAGAGGCCCGGCAACGCCGCGAGCAGGGACTGCGTAAGGTTCCGCCGATCGTGGGCTACGACCGGGACCCCCGCGCCATCCGGGCTGCCCTCGCCAATGCCGGGCGGGCCGGCGTGCAGAGTCTGATCCAGTTCGAATGCCGGGAACTGAATAAGGTACTCCCGCCCCGGAGCGAGGTTCCCGGTCTGGCGATCACCAACCCGCCCTACGGCGAACGGCTGGGCGATATTCAGGAACTGGAACCTCTGTATGCCCAATTGGGTGACTGGCTTAAAACCCATTGTCAAGGCTGGACAGCGGCGGTATTTACCGGCAATCCGGACATGGGCAAGCGGATGGGCCTGCGGGCGCATAAGATCAATGCCTTCTATAACGGTGCCCTGCCCTGCAAGCTGCTCAACTTTGCTGTGGAACCGCCGTATTTCGTCGATCGGGAGGCGGCCGAGGACCGCGCCTTGCAAGCGGCTTTGGCGGATGGAGGAGAGATGCTCGCCAACCGCCTGCGCAAGAACCGGCATCATCTGGAGCGCTGGGTCAGGCGGGAAGGCATCCAATGTTACCGGCTGTACGATGCCGATATTCCCGAATACGCCCTTGCCATCGACCTTTACGGGCCATGGGTTCATGTGCAGGAATACGAGGCCCCCGCGGAGGTGGACCCGGACAAAGCCAGGCAGCGGCTGGAGCAGGCCATGCGGGTGATTCCGGCGCTGCTGGGAGTCCCCAAGGAGCGGGTATTTCTCAAGGTCCGCCGCCGCCAACGGGGCGCCAATCAATATCAGAAACAGGACTCTTCAGGTCGCTGTTACGAAGTCCAGGAAGGCCCCGGCCGGTTTCTGGTGAACTTCAGCGATTATCTGGACACCGGCCTGTTTCTGGATCATCGCCCGACCCGGCGGTTGCTCGGCGAACTGGCGCAGGGGCGGCGTTTTCTGAACCTGTTCGCCTATACCGGCACGGCGACGGTGTATGCCGCCCTGGGCGGCGCGAAAAGCACGACCACGGTGGATCTGTCGCCGACTTATCTGGACTGGGCGCGGCGCAATCTAGAACTCAACGGCATCCGGGGACGCCAGCATGAATTGATCCGGGCCGACTGCCTGCGCTGGCTGGAGCAATGTCGCGAGCGCTTCGACCTGATCTTTCTCGACCCGCCGACCTTTTCCAATTCCAAGCGGATGGAAGAGACCTTCGATGTGCAGCGCGATCATCTGGAGTTGATTCGCCAGGCGGCGCGGCGACTGGAGCAAGGCGGGGTTTTGATTTTCTCCACCAATCACCGCCGCTTTAAATTGGACCGGGAAGCGCTGACCGGGCTGAAAGTCGAGGATATCAGCCAGCGGACTATTCCTAAGGATTTCGAGCGGAATCCGAAGATTCATCAGTGCTGGCGGATCGAGCGGGCTTAGGAATCCGGATGCGCTTCCCTCAAGGTCTAATTTATAATAATCGTTTACTGGAATTTTCCGGGATCCCAGGGCGGTACGTGAACTACCTCTATATCCCCCATCTTGAAATGTTGGGGTTCGTTTCTCACCCCAACCTACGCGCTATGACTTCCTGCCTCGGGTCGGTTTGGCCTGCAATATCTGTATAAAGGCGGCAGGCTGGACAATAGGAATTTCGCGGAACGGATTGAGCGCCAACAAGTCGAGATCGCCGGACACAATCACGTTGGCGCGGCCATTCACGGCAAGTTCCAAAAACTTGTTATCCTTGGCGTCGCGGCACTCCGCCACCCGTTCCGTGATTGTCACCAACTCTGCCGCCGCCAGTATTTTCGATAACCATTCAAGAAATCGCGGCGAAATCAGAGTGGCAAGTCGTGGCCTTGCCATGACTTGCAAAAGTTCCTGTTCCGTGACTGCGGATTTGAGCAGACGCCCGCGCCGTTCGATCAAGTAAACGGCCAGAGCAGGCAAGGAATTTTCCTTTAAGGCCGCGCTGACAAACACATTGGTGTCAACCACGACTCTCATTCGAGGTACGGCTGCACTGCTTCGCGCGCCCCTTCAATCAGCCGGTCAATATCGTCATCTGTCAGGCCCGCCGCGACAACGCGCGCCCGCGCTTCCTTCCGTCCAGGTATCAACTCCTGGTCAGGTTCAAGCGTAATCGTCACCCGCTCTTGCAGGGGAATGCCCCGACGTATCAGTTCAGCCGTGACCTCTCCCGCTGTGCTTTCAATGACCTCAACCTGCCTTGCCATCATCGCGCCCCATAGCTGATTTTCGTAAGACTATTGTGGCACTCATTTACGAGACAGCCAAACCCTTGATTTTATAGGTCTGTAGGTTGGGTGACGAAGCTTGCCGTCTCCTCATTGGTCGAACAGGTCACCGGCGGAGCGGGCTGCGGGGGGCTTGCGCATGGCGTCGGGGACGGGTGGCAACTCGTCGGTCTGGAAGCAGGGGCCGGAGACGACCGTTTCCAGCAGCCTGGCCTGCTCGGGATAGCCTTCAACCGTTGCCTCCAGCACCCACAGCAGTTCGAGCAGTTCGGTCGTAAACTGGCCGGTCCAGCGCTCGGGGTGGATATCGTCGAGCGGCGAGGATTTTTTGCCCGCGCCTTTTTTCATGCGGTACCTGAGCCACGACTGCACGACTTTCAGGCCCGAAACCTCGAACTCGAAGACTTCACGCGAGACGGGCGCGAACTCGCCCGCGCCGATGCGGAGCGTCCGCGTCGCGCTGTCGTAGTCGAACGACTCCGGGTAACCGCCGGGGTCGCCGGGAATCGCCTTGAGGCATCTCGCCGCACCGGACGGGATATGGCCGCGCTGCCTGCCATTCGGGACAAACCGCTCGCCGTAGGTATGCAACCAGAGCAGCCGCGCGCCCGTCTCGCTGACCTTTTCGAACAGTGCGGCGTCTTTCGTAATCGGCACACGCAGTTCTCGCGTCTCCAGTTCCTTGGCGTAGCGGGCGGTAAAGGCTGGTTGCGCCAGTGCCCCGTAAACATAGGCCAGGAAATTCTCCGGCGTGACCGTGCGCTGGTAGGCTTTGCCGAGCAGGTCGAGCAGGTCGGGGAGGATGTTCGGCTCCGTCGCATCGGCGGTGCGGTAAAGGGGGATTACAGCCTTTGCGCCGTAGGAACCGCGAAAATGATCAAGATCAGGGATCATCGCGCAAGATGTAACCGCTGGCCCGACACCAAGAGGCTGCGAAAACAGGCTGGTCAGATACACCTGCCGTTCGCCGTGGGCGCACCAGAGTCCTGGACCTGGACGATCCAACAAGCGGGCATCGGCAAAGATGAATTGCCTGTCAAACGATCGGTAAGCGAATCGAACGATGTCGGGGTTAGGTGTTCCCTTGGCAAGTTCGGCAATGGGCTCAAGCTTAGCCTCTGAGGGCGGCAACGGCAGCGCTGAATCGTGCGCTTTCCGACCGGTTGGAGAGTCCTTGAATAGCTTCTTGCGCTCTTCCTTCCCGGCATTGAGTAATGCTCGCCAGCATTGCTTCAACGATTCCTCTTCGGGCGAAATTACCCACGTCCTGCCGGCCTTCACTCCGGATTGTCGCCACGGCATCAGGTCGGTCAGCAGCGGCCAGTCGAAGTAGCGGCCATTGCCCGCCGGACGAAAGGGAGCCCGCCAGTCATTGGGGCAGTCCTGCCATTTCACGGCAGCGAAATCGGAGATGGCGTCGAGCATGGCGAGCTTGGCCTCGCGCACGCCCTCGATGCGGGCGTAATGAACCTTTGCAGGTTTGTCCTTTTTTGCCTTACCCGAACGCACGGCGACGGCGATGGCGACAGGCGTTTGGATAGCGAAGACATTGTCACTCTTGCGCGTGCCGCGCCCCTCGCCGCCGAGATCCAGAATCCAGATGTCGTCGCACAGGCGACGGATATGCTCGCGCATTCCGCAAAAGGCGTCGCCGTCGAGGTAACTCGACGCGCTGATGAAGCTGACGACACCCGGCCCGCTTGCG
>CAIMUS010000159.1 GCA_903844665.1 uncultured Pseudomonadota bacterium | reverse complement strand
GGGATTTACCTTGGCATCCCAGAATCTAGAGTTTGTGTATACAAAAATGCCCTAGGGAAGTGTTATAAGTTATTGTTTAAAAAAATTTTTCTGCAAAAATCCCAACCTCCAACCGTTCAATTGGCGAAAGTCGCGCTAGAGGATTACGCAGAAACATCATGACCTTATGACTACATCTCCTAAAGCGGCGACGCTGGGGATAAGCGCCAAACTGCTGCGCGCGGCCCGAGACCGGATCGAGGCCGGCGAGCTTGAATTCGGCCAGGGCTACGATCGCAGGCAGGCTTTGCTGATCGTAGTCGGCGAGGGTTCCGCTGAGCCTGACGCCAATGCGTTTACCGCCAAGTTTACCCGGATGCTATGGGAAGGGATGGGTTTCGGCTGGGCCGAGACTTGCTATGGCGAAATCGCGCGGCCTTCTCTGGGTGAGTGTCTGGATCAGGTTCAGTTGCTGGGTTTGCAACGGGTGATCGTTTTTCCCTGGACTTTGTTCAATCCGGCTTTGACGGGAAAAATTCAGGATACGGTCACCACCTATCGACACGCTCACCCGTCGGGCGAAATCGTCATGGCGCCAGAATTGGGTAATCATCCGCTGGTACTGGAAAGCCTTCTGGAGCGGCTGTATCAGGCGGAACACGGCAACGGCGCTATGAACTGCCAGTTTTGTCGCTACCGGGAGCCATCCGAAGCGACGGATTTGGGCAAGTCATGACCCTGCCATGGTCGGGTCCGCCCCTGCATGTCATCGGCATGGGGATAGAAGCGGGCGATACGCTATCACACGCTGCCCGTAACGCTTTGGAACAGGCGGAGGTGGTGATCGCCGCTTCCCGCTATCGGGCGATTGTCCACGGTTTGCGGGCGGAGTTCCATGATTATCCCAGTCCCTTGCAGAAGCTGTGGCCGCTGTTGCAGGAACAGGCGGGCAAGCACATCGTGCTGCTGGCTTCCGGCGATCCATTGTTTTACGGCATCGGCGCTACCCTGACCCAGCGGCTGGGGACGGAGCCTATCTGCTTTCATCCGAACGTCTCCAGCATCCAGGCCGCATTCGCCCGGATCGGCAGACCCTGGCAGCAGACTCAGATGCTGAGTCTGCACGGTCGGCCACTGGCCAGCCTGAAAGCGGTGTTACAGGCCAATCGGCTGTACGCTCTGCTCACCGATCGGGACAGCCATCCGCAAGCCATCGCCGCCTTGTTGCAGGAAGTCGGCTTCGGTGAATCTACGTTATGGGTTGCCGAAGATCTCGGCATGCCGGAAGAACGGGTGCGCCGGTTTCAGGCGGCGGAGTTGGCGAATGGAATGGATGATTTTTCCGCCCTTAACGTGGTCATTCTGGAGACTCGCGGACGGGGCGGATTGTTGCCGGAGTTTCCGGGTATCCCCGACGAGTTATTCATCACCGACGATGACCAGCCAGGCAAGCGGGGCAAGGGTATGCTCAGCAAGCGCGAGGTGCGTCTGACCATTCTCTCGCTGCTGTCGCCGCGAGCGGGGGAGGTCGGTTGGGACGTGGGCGCCGGTTGCGGCGGCGTCTCGGTGGAATGGGCGCGGTGGAATCCGCAGGGTACGGTGTACGCCGTGGAATGTCATGAGGAGCGCCTGCGTTGCCTGACGGCGAACCGGGAACGCTTCGGCGTGCTGAACAATCTGCATATCATCGCCGGCCAGGCGCCGGAAGCGCTGGCCGATTTACCTGACCCCAACGTGGTGTTCATCGGCGGCAGCAAGGGCAAACTGGACGATCTGCTGGAAGCCGGCTGGCGACGGTTGTCGCCCGGCGGACGCCTGGTGGCGAGCGCGGTTACCGAAGACAGCAAGATGGATCTCTACCGTTTTGCCGACGAGCGCCCGGCCAGTTGGACGGAACTCAGCATCGCCCGTGGCGACCATCTGGCTGGGCAAAGGGTATTGCGGCCCTATCTGCCGGTATTATTGCTGCGGCTGGAAAAATCCTGGGAATAAACCCACTCCGAGCGAGACTCTGAACCATGACCGTTTACTTCATCGGCGCCGGACCCGGCGACCCGGAACTGATCACCGTCAAGGGACAGCGGCTGATCCGCGAATGTCCGGTGGTTCTCTACGCCGGTTCGCTGGTGCCCGAAGCCCTGATCCGCAGCGCCAATCCTACGGCGGCTATCGCCAATACCGCCGAGATGCATCTGGACGAGATCATCGCCAGGATTCGGACTGCGCATGAACAGGGGCTGGACGTGGCCAGGGTTCATTCCGGCGATCCGTCCATTTACGGCGCTATCGGCGAACAGATTCGGCGGCTGGAGCCGTTGGGAATCCCTTATGAAGTCATTCCCGGGGTAACTTCCGCGATGGCTTCCGCCGCCGCCCTGGGTCGGGAACTCACTCTGCCGGGCATTACCCAGACGGTGATTCTGACCCGTTATGCCGGCAAGACTCCGGTGCCGGAACGGGAAAGTCTGGCGGAATTGGCCCGGCATCGGGCGACATTGGTGATTTATCTCAGCATTCGATATATCGATGAGATAGTCGCCCAATTACTGCCACATTACGGGCCAGAATGTCCCGTAGCGGTAATGTACCGCACCTCCTGGCCCGATCATGAACGGGTAATAGGGACCTTGGCGGATATTGCCGAACAGGTGTGCGAAAAAGGATTTAAACGAACGGCGCTGATTCTGGTGGGAGAGGTGCTGGCGCCGCGTCAATTTGAGGATTCTTATTTGTATGGGGCGGGGCAGGGGGGGTGAAGCATCTCTCATGCTGCAATATTCTCTTGAATTTTGGTGGGGTTTCGGTGTATAAAGGATTTGATGTTCCTGCGAGGGAGCAGGTGTTTGTTATAATACGCAGATTAGTGCGTCTAATACCAATTTAGAGTTGATCACGCCAATGAGAGTCCAAGGAAAAATAAAATCGTGGAAAGACGATAAAGGTTTCGGCTTTATCAGCCCAAATGGAGGCGGAAGCGACGTCTTTCTGCATATATCTGCATTCAGAAATAAACACCGTCGCCCAGCAGTAAATAACATCGTTACCTACGAATTAATTTTCGACGATAAAAAACGTCCGAAGGCAATAAATGTGCTCTTTGCTGGAGAAAGTTTGCAAAAAGAAGGTAAAAGCTCAGATCTAATAACAGCCCTTGTATCCTTGGTTATATTGCTAGTCGTTGGTTACATCATATATGAGCGCGTAACACACCCTGGAAGCACCATTCAAGCAACAATATATAAATCAATTTTTGAACGATCTGCTCTTAATAACAATAGCTTTCAATGCCGTGGAAAACATCATTGCTCAGAAATGACCTCCTGTGCAGAAGCATTTTTCTATCAAGAACACTGTGGTGGAACAGAAATGGATGGCGATCATGATGGTATTCCATGTGAGCAGCAGTGGTGCAATTAAGCCAGCGTAGCCCGGATGAAGCGGAGCTTGCGGAGCGCAATCCGGGTTCCTCCCGCACACCCCGGATTCCGGCCTTCGGCCTGTATCCGGGCTACCGCTTGAACCCGCGTAGGGGACATTAGCCAGCGTAGCCCGGATAAAGCCCGTAGGTTGGGTTGAGGCACGAAACCTAACATTGTAAGGGTGAGGCTACTGTTGGGGTTCCTTCGTCACCCCAACCTACGTGCTGAGTACAAACGAGACACGGTCTGCTATGCTTGTTGCATGAAACACTACGCGTGGAACCCCGAGAAGAACGAGCTACTGAAGGAAGAGCGCGGGGTTTCGTTCGAGGAAGCGGTGTTCCACGTCGAGGCTGGTGACGAGGTCGATATTTTCGAACATCCCAACCAGGAGCCGGGTAGGTCGGGCACAGCCGGGATCGGGTCGGGGTAACGGGATTGCGCCCGTTACCCCTCCCACACCACCGGACATGCGGTCTTCCGCATCCGGCGGTTGAACCCAGCGGCTTCACGTTGCCGCAAGATCCGATGGAACGTATAAGCCCCAACGCC
>CAIMUS010000158.1 GCA_903844665.1 uncultured Pseudomonadota bacterium | reverse complement strand
GGCGTTGGGGCTTATACGTTCCATCGGATCTTGCGGCAACGTGAAGCCGCTGGGTTCAACCGCCGGATGCGGAAGACCGCATGTCCGGTGGTGTGGGAGGGGTAACGGGCGCAATCCCGTTACCCCGACCCGATCCTGGCTACCTGGCTACTGACCCCATTTTTTCGGCAGACAGTGCGTTCGCCAGTAGGGTGCGCAATGCGCACCAAAAGCGGTGCGCGGTGCGCACCCTACCTGGCTGGTCTGTCCCCTATTTCCCCCTAATAAGCAATCCCGAAGAGCGTTGCCGTCATCCAAGGTGCGCATCGCGCACCAGAAACGGTGCGCGGTGCGCACCCAACCGGGCTTCGGTTTAGAGAAAAGGTGCGCGGTGCGCACCCTACCTGGCTTTCCCCATCCGACCCAACCGCATGGTCGGGAATGGCAATGTTACCCGGCCAACAAATAAGCCATCCCGAAGGGCGGTGCCACCATCCAGTAGGGTGCGCATAGCGCACCAGAAAAGGTGCGCCGTGCGCACCCTACCTGGCTGACCCCATTTTTTCGGCAGACAGTGCGTTCGCCAGTAGGGTGCGCAATGCGCACCAAAAGCGGTGCGCGGTGCGCACCCTACCCGGCTATTGCGGCAGCCGGGTAGGGTGCACATCGCGCACCAATAGCTTGAGCCGCTGGCTATGCTTGCGATTCCAGGCATAAGTCATCCGCCTCTTTATCCAAATCCCGCTCCATCAGCCAGGTCGTCCACCCCAAGCGTCCCTGCACGCCTAACTGCAAGGGCGGCACTTCCTCTTTCTTGAGAATCAGGTTCAAATCCCACTGCAACTCATCGCCAATGTAATTGCGCACGATAGCCGCCAGCCGTTCAAGGCTGTCGCCGCCGGGCAGCAGGCGCTCGTAATCCGCCAGGCTCAACGGTCCCATTACAATCCGAAATTTGTGCTGGCAGTCCCAGACCCGCTCGCCGATGACCGCTGTCTTTCCTAAAGCGCCGGTGGCCGGCGATTCTCCCAGCCGGCAACGGCTGGACAGCGGCAACGTCAGCCAGTGGCCGATAAAGGACTCGATCTCTACCGGCAATTTAAAGAAATCCGCCAGCATCGCCCGCAACCCGTCGGCATGACGAGTCTGGCAACCCAGCAGGCCGGCATAGTGCAGCTTGGCCAGATCCGGCATGGCGTCACGGTTGCGCAGCGAGGCCATTCCCAGCCCGAACAGCGAACCCACATAATCGGCAAAGCGATCCGACTCGGGCCGGTCGAAGGTCACCGTGGGCCGGGCGTCCGCCCAGGCGCGGTAGAACAGGCTGAGCAGGCGATGATGGAAGATGTCCGCGAAGCGGGCGAAGGTGGGGTCATGAGCGTTGCGCAGCCGATCGCGGGCGTAATCGGTCAACTGCAGGGGCAGCGGTCCGTTCGGTCCGAACAGGCCGAAAAAGAACACCTCCAGGCGGGGCGGGACTGCTCCAGCCACATCCGACTTCCCATCCGAATCGAAGGCCGCCAGCGTGGACGGCGCGAAATCCAGGGATGGCTGCTGGGCCAGGCGCACCGGATCGTCCGCCGGACGGCGCGAGCAGCCAAGCCGGGGTTTGTCCGCGTGGAGGCACTCCAGATGCCGCAGCGCCTGGAAGAAGTCGAACGCCCAGGGCGTCTGCCGTAGCGCCTGGTAAAACGCTACAGCGTCTGCCGCCGTCCGATTCTCGGCGACCATCGCATGACCTCACCCCGTTTCCGGCTTCTGAACACCGTCTCGGTAAACGAATTGATCGACACGTACCGGGCGAAAAACTCGTCCAGCACCGCGCTCAGCAGGAACGCGCCGCTCCCCTCGAAAGCCTGCTCGTCGCAGGTCAAGGTGATTTCCAGACCGCGCCCGAAGGTGATCGGGCCGGGAATGGGCATCCGCCGGGTAACCGGTTTGGACAGCACCGATTGCAAGCCCTCCAGTTGTTTGTGCAGGGCCGGTTCGCCGGCGTCGGCATAGAGCATCAACAGCTCCCGCAAGGCGGCGGCTCCCTGTTTGTCACCGCTGTCCAGCAGGGACAGATAATTCAAGGACAGGTGGCTGATCAACCGCCAACTGGTCTTGCCCTGGGCCAGGGAAGGGCGGGGCGGCGTGGGTCCCTCCAGGCAACGAACCGCCTCCACCGGCTCGCCGCTCTCCAGGGTAAAATCGGTCTTGCCAACCCCTACCGGCATCTGCAGAGGCAGATCCCGGTTGGTGCACAGGGTGGCCACGCCGAGCTGCCGCAGCTCGGTGGAGTAGGGCGCCTCCCGCGCATCCACCAGGCTGATAAACACCTCACTGCCCAGATAACTGGCCCGCGGTCCGTGACGGCGCTGGTTGGTCGAGAGCACCCGCGGCATCCGTCGCAGGGTGTAGTAAGCCAACTCCTCATGGTGACTGCTCAGGTCACTGGCGGCGTAGAAGGGTAAAAACTCTTGCTTCTGTTCGGTCCGGCTGCCATAGCCGATCACTTCCCGCACCCGGTAGACCTCGAAATCCATCGGTCGCCCGCGATCGGGCACCAGATGATGCTCGGCCCAGCGCTCGCTCAAATGAATCCGGTCCGCCCGCCGGGGAAATAAATTGATGGCTGGCGTGCAGAACAGCGCAAAGTTGGCGGCGCTCACCGCATTCTCCAGAAAAGGATCGCTGCGGTTCAACAGCACGATGATGTCCAGTTCCGTATCGGCGCAGCGCCGCACCGCCCGCTGCAATCCCGCCAGTTCCACGAACAGATAACGCTGGGGCAAGGCAAAATATTCGTGCAATAAGCGATAGCCCTGAAAAGAAGCAGGCCCATAGGGAAGCAGGGACTGCTCATCGGCATAACCGACCCGCCGGATAGAGGATTTATCGATAAGCTCCCGCCAGGGGGCGCCGGGGCGCGGCGACCGGACCATGACAGCCAGGGAATTGGCCAGCAGTTGCTCGTACAGGTGCGTGGGCAGCGCGCCGCTGCCGCGCAGATAGAAGGTCAGGCTGTCCAGCAGCGGCAACTGCTGGAAGAGTATGTTTCCCACGGTGCGCAGGCGCAGGCGCAGGCCGGCTCTCAGACCGGGCCGTTGCGGCGCTCCCAGGGCCGTAACCGCCGTCGCCGTTCCCAGATAGCCGGCCTCCGCCAACTCCAGCGGCCATAAGGTCACCTCGTGGGCTGTCCGATACTCGCAGACGGTTTGTTCGTTCTCACCCAGCCAGCTCCGCAACACGCTGTCCCGTTTTACCTTGGGGCCGGCTTTCAAGGCGCCCTCGGTCAGGCTGGGCTGCAACGCGACGACGGCCATGGAGGGAATCGGAGCCAGATAGTCGGGATAGACCATCTCCAGCAGATGTTCGGTAAAGGTCGGAAATTCGGCGTCGATCTTAAGCTGCACCCGGGCGGCGAGAAAGGCGAAGCCCTCCAGCAGGCGCTCCACATAGGGATCGGCGCATTCGAAGCCCTCCAGTCCCAGGCGGCCGGCGATCTTGGGAAACGCCTTGGCGAACTCGCCGCCCAGCTCGCGCACGAACTGCAATTCACGGTTGTAGTAGTCGAGCAGACGGGTATCCATGGGATCGCTCTACCAGAGAGTCTCCAGAACCTTGATGCGCTTGTCTTCCAGGTCGATTTCGGTTTTCAGGAACAGTCGAATCGGCGTGGGCTGGGCCCACAATTCACCGCTGATCTCGAAGGCGATCGCATGGGGATTCATCTGTTGCTCGTCCAGGATCGCGCGCACCTGCAGGGTGTTGCGCAGAATGCGGGGTTCGAAATTCCAGATCGCCTGCCGGATGTAACGTTCCAGAGTGGGAGCATCGAAGCTGGAGGCCGCCTGCCCGCCGAGCGCGGGCAGGCCGTAGTTGAGCACCGAGCCGGCCACCAGCGGGTAGTGCTCGAGCTCGACCGTAGAGGCCAGGTTGATCGCATTGAACAGCCATTCCAGATCGCGGATCACCCCCTTGCGCAGTGTATCCAGGGAAATGACCCGATCCTTCCGCGATTCCACGGTTTTATCCGGCTCATGATCGGTCAATCGATCCAGCAATGCCGGTTGGAGGCGCTCTTTGGGGGTCAGTTCGGCCATGGCGTGCGCCCGTCAACCCGCGGCGGATTCCGTGGCCGGGCTATCCGCCGGGATGAGTTCGATCGAGCGGACATCCAACAGCGGATATTCGCCGGCGTCGGTGGCTAACATGCGTTGCCCCAGACCCCGATACAGGTCGGCGCCGCACTCGAGCCATTCGGTCTTGCGGGCCAGGCGGATGGCGTTATCGGCGCTATCCTCCGAACCAGGGTAGCGGGTAGGGATCAACCCCACCGTTTCGCCACCGTTGGCCCAGGTGAACTGGGCCGGCGCCCATACCAGATCGCGCAGATCGACCGGCGGTTCGAGCGCGATGCGCCGGATATGTTGAAACGGCGCCCAGTAATAATGGCCGTTGACGATGATTTCCAGCACGGGTCCCAGCCGGGCGTCGGCGTCGGCGATCCAGGCGAAGGGCGCGCCGTCGATCTGTCCGGCCATGGCGGGCGCCGCGTCGAAGGCTTGCTGCCTGAGCGTCTGGGACTGGACCGGCTGACCCTGGGCAGTGAGCCGCAGCGCCTCCAGCAACAGGGCCAGCCAGTGCGGCGGGTCGCCGAATACCATCGGCGCGCGCTGACCGTCGAATACGGCCGCCCGCAATACCTCGCAGCGCAGCGCTTCCCGATAGGTTTGCACCATCGCCAGGGTACTGGTGTCCATCTCTCCCAGGACATTGAGTTGAGTGAGCGCCTTGCTCCACTGACCCAGCAGGGCCTGCAACTGAAACAGGAAGATCCTGTGCTTGGAATTGGCCGGATCCTTACGCACCTGCTGTTGCAAGTCGGACAGAACCTGATCGAGATCGCCGGCGGATAACGCCTGTTCGGCAGCCAGCATGATGATGCCTCCCCTTAGCGCCAACCGTGGCGGAACCATGCAAGAAAAGAGGGAAAAACGGGCGGCGATTGCCGCCCGCCGCCAGCCGATTTACATAATGTCGTTCTTCATCAAATCCCAGCCCTTCTGCGTGCCCGCCGTCGGGGTTCCACCCTCGGTGAAGACGGTGTACTTGGTCTGGATCTGGTTGAAGTTGATCGAAATGCTTTCCGTGGGCCGCTCGCCGACGCTCTTCACGGAATACGAACTGACGATGGGATCGTGCAGCAGATACTCCAGATAAACCTGTGCCTTTCCCTTGGCATCGGTGCCGCCGGTCTGAATGAAATGGATGGTCGCCTTGGTCAGGCTCTTGCCGCAGACCGCCTGCATGAAGAGATCCGTCGAGGCCACATCCATGCTCTTTTTCAGGGTAACTTCGGAAAAGGAGGGATTGCTGGTATCCCGGTCCGTACCCGTGCCGCTGGTGGTGATGGCGCGGCCGACCCCGAACTCCATGGAGTCGATGGTGATCCACTTGTCATGGTCCGGGACCGTAGAATCACCATTAATTGCAACGTCGAATTTCAATAAAATCATGATGGGCTCCTTCGGAAAAAGTTGGTTTTAACACTTTGAACGTAGTCTACGAATCAGCAAAATTCCACTTTTCTAATTTAACGGTTGCCCTCCTTCCATTAGCTGTTGTCTCTGAAAGTGAAGCCGAGCGCGCCTGCGCTCACTGCTTCTGGGAAGGCAGCTTGGAGGTCAGCCGCAGTGAGACGGTCAAGCCTTCAAGCTGGTAATGTGGCCGTAGGTAAAACTTGGCGCTGTAGTAGCCGGGATTGCCTTCCACTTCTTCCACCACCACCTCGGCGCCCGCCAGGGGACGTCGCGCCTTGTCCTTCTCGGTAGCCACCGCCGGATTGTTGATCACATACTGGCTGATCCAACTGTTCAGCCAGCGCTCCATGTCAACGCGTTCCTTGAACGAGCCGATCTTGTCACGGACGATGCACTTAAGATAATGGGCAAAGCGGCAGACCGCGAACAGATAGGGCAGCCGGGCCGCCAGGTTGGCGTTGGCGGTGGCGTCCGGGTCGGTGTACTCGGCCGGCTTCTGCAGGGACTGGGCGCCGATAAAGGCCGCGTAGTCGGTATTTTTCTTGTGCAACAGCGGCATGAAGCCGTTCTTGGCCAGTTCGGCCTCGCGCCGGTCGCTGATGGCGATCTCGGTGGGACATTTCATGTCCCCCCCGCCGTCGTCGGTCAGGAAGGTATGCACCGGCAATCCCTCCACCAGGCCGCCGGATTCGACGCCGCGGATGCGCGAGCACCAACCATACAGCTTGAACGAGCGGTTGATGTTGACCGCCATGGCATAGGCGGAATTCGCCCAGGAGTATTTATCGTGGTCGGCGCCTTTGGTATCCTCCTCGAAATCGAACTCTTTCACCGGACTGGTCTTCGCCCCATAAGGCAGACGGGCGAGGAAACGCGGCATGGCCAGACCCAGATAGCGGGAATCCTCGGATTCGCGCAGCGACCGCCAGGCGGCGTAATCCGGCGTCTGGAAGAGCTTGGTCAAATCCCGGGGGTCGCTCAATTCCCGCCAGGACCCCATCCCCATCAACGCCGGCGCCGCGCCAGCGATAAATGGCGCATGGCTGGCGGCGGCGACCTGCGCCATCTGCCTCAGCAGCGCGACATCGGGCGCACCTTGATCGAAGTAGTAATCGCCGACCAGACAGCCGTAAGGCTCGCCGCCGAACTGGCCGTATTCCTCTTCATAGAGCTTTTTGAAGAGGGGGCTCTGATCCCACTTAGTGTCATTGAATTTCTCCAGGGTCTTGCCCAAATCCTGTTTGGAAATATTCATGACCCTGATCTTGAGCATCTCGTCCGTTTCGGTATTGTTGATCAGGTAATGCAATCCCCGCCAGGCGCTTTCGAGCTTGCGGAAATCCTCGTGATGAATGATGCGGTTGATCTGCTCGGTCAGTTTCTGGTCGATGGCGGCGATGATGGCTTCGACGGATTTGATGGCGTCATCCGAGATAAGCGCCGTTTCCGCCAGGGCCTGTTCGGCCAGCGTCTTGACGGCGCTCTCGATGGCTTTCCGCCGCGGGTCGGAAGTAGGCTTGAACTTTTTTTGAACCTTTTCTTGCAGCAGCCTGGAAAAATCGCTGACCTCCTCCTTGACAGCGGCTTCGGGTTGAGTCACCTGAACTTCAGCAACATTCGCGTCAGCCATCGGTTTTACTCCTTGGCAGGTGTCGCCGGTGAGGCTTCGGGCTGCGGGGCCGGCGCCGCCACCAGGGATTTCAGCAGCGTCGGATCCTTGAGCACTTCTGCGATCCAGTTCTCGGCGTCGGTTTTACCATCCATGTAGCTCAGCAGATTGGAGAGCTGGCTACGCGCTTCCAGTAGTTTGTTCAAGGCGTCGACCTTGCGGGCGACGGCGGCGGGCGAGAAATCGTCCATATTCTCGAAAGTGATATCGACGCTCAGATTGCCGCCTTCGTCGGTCAGGGTATTGGGAACCGAAAAAGCTACCCTTGGCTTCATCGCCTTGAGCCGTTTGTCGAAGTTGTCCACGTCGATATCCAGGAACTTGCGATCGGCCACCGGCGGCAGGGGTTCGTCTGGTTTAGGTTTACCGGACAGATCGGCCAGCACGCCCATGACGAACGGCAACTGGATTTTCTTTTCCGCTCCATAGCGTTCCACGTCGTATTCGATCTGCACGCGCGGCGCGCGGTTGCGCGCAATGAATTTCTGACTGCTCTCTTTGGCCACACTACACCCCCAAGGGTTTGCTGTTACCGCCGCAGCGGTTTCAAGTATAGAAAAACTATAGGCGATAATTCGCCAACTGCAAATCGATCCGAAAATTATTGCCCACCTTCCGTTCCCCGGATCACTTCGACCTGTGGCAGGCCGTTGGGCGCAAGATCGCGCAATATATCGATGAAGTCCTTGGCCACCAGCCGTCTGGCGCGCTGCAACAGCAGCGGCACCGGGCTCGAAGGTTCGTGCTGCTTATAGTACTCGCAGATTTTGTCGAGCCAGCGGATGACATCTTCACGGCTGGTAATCTCTCCGGTCAACGGCGTGGCGGCCGGCCGTGGTCCGGGCGCCGCCGGGCTGGCTGCAGCGGGTTCATCCTCGGCCGGCGGCGCGCCGATACCGTGCTGGAGCAGTTGCCCGGCAACAACGGTGTCGATCTGTTGCAAACTATTCTCGGCTTCTTTGAGCGCCTTCGTCAAATCGGCCAATCCAGGCGCACTTTTCATTCCCGCCCGCTCGGCGATGCCGGTTTGGATGGCGCTCACAGCCTCGATACAGCCACGCACGGCGGCGCCAGTGTCACGCACCTCGTTGGCGGCGGTTTGAATACTCTCCGCTTCGCCTCTCTTTTCGATGAACTCGGCAACGATATCGGCTAAGGCCGTCAACTGTTTGTCGGGTCCTGCCGGCAGTTTGACGGTCTGGTCGGCGAAATGGATGTCCCGCAGGGTAAAACGCCCCAGCCTGGGAAGATCGAGCAGGGGAGTCCGACGGACAGCGTTCAGGATGAACTCCGGACTGTTCAACTCGTCGAGAATGTTACACCGGGCGAGATTCTCGGGGTCGTCGGGATCCAGCGACGGATAGAGCGTTTCCCAATAGCCTTCCAACAATCCTCTGAGCAGCCTCAATCCTTCCCCAAGGCCGTTGAATCCCTGGGTATCCAATAACGCTCGGGTCAGGTAGACGGCGGGTCGCAGATGCTTGCTGCGAGCCAGTAATTCCAGCGCCTTCTGCTGTACTTTACGCCAATCGGGCGGCTCGGGAGGATTATCCTTGTCGGGTCCGAATTCCGGCGGCGGCTTGGACTTGGCGGCTTCCTCCATCTCCCTGAAAGCGCGATCGTATTTCACGTCCTTACCGCAGGGGGCATCCGGAGAAACCGCTTCAAGCAATTGGTCGATGTCGATGTCGATTGCAGCCATATAGCGCTCCTATCTGATTGGTGGAATCGCCGCTTCGAACCACCCCGGCGCTGCGCGCCACCCCTCCTTATCCAAGGAGGGGAAAATCCATAACTCAAATAGGATTGCTATAGTCACTTTGCGTCACCGATTATCCGCCGGCCAGGGTCTTGACCAGATCGTTCAAACCATCCAGGCGCTGCTGTATCTCCTGCAACTGGTGGCGGCTGTCGCCGGCGGGCTGATTTGCCTGCCCGGCCCGTTGCAACTGGGTACGAATCGTATGGGCATTGGCTTCCGCCTGCTGGATTCTGGCCTGCTGCCGGCGTAGCCCGGCCCGGTCGGCGGCCTGCAACCGTCGCTCCCGCTCCAGCCGGGCTTGCTGCGCCTGGATCGAGGTCTCCAGCTTATCCAGGCGGGCGCCGGCTGCCGTCAATTCCTGTTGCAACTGGATGTGCTCCTGCTGCAGCGCCACGGTCTGATCCTGGAGCCGGGTCTGGGTTGACTCCCGGCCCTGGAGTTCTGTTTGCCTTGCCGTAATCCGCTGCTCATAGCCGCCCGTGGCCAGATTGGCGATGCCGTTGAAAAGTCCGCCCTGACGCGGATCGTCGACCGTCTGGCAGGCGACCAGCAGCGAACTGAGGAATGTTGCCAGGGTAGCTGTACGAATCATTGGAATTTATCCCAGCTCGGGCACGCTGAGATCTTTGACGATGCCATTCATGACCGTAATCCTCTTCTGAAAGCTATCGATTTCCTGGTCCAGACCGGTGGTGGCGACGCCGGGATTCTTGTCCCGATAGACCGTTCTGGCTCCGGCGAAGACGTCCGCTTGCTCTTGAGCCTTCTGGGTCGCTTCGCCGATCTTCTGTCTGTCTACTTTAACGACGGCCAGTTGCCGATTCAACTCCGCTTGGGTGATGTGGTGTTTTTTATATTGCGCCTCCAGTTGAGCCAGCTTGCTCTTATCTTCGGCGACGACCTGTTTCATGCTGCCGATCAAAGCCTCCGATTGCCGATTCTTCAAGCGCACATCGGCAATCATGCTGTCCAGGATCTCCTCACGACTCGCATACTCCTGCTGCTTGCTCGCAACATAGGCGCCGACCAGGGCGCCGACCGCTCCGCCGACCGCCGCGCCCTTGAAGATACCCTGGGTATCTTCGTGCTGGGTCCAGGCGATCACTCCGCCCGCTACAGCCCCCAGCACCGTCGCCTGCCATAAGGTGGCGGTCTTCCAGACCGGCGTGCTCAGGGCCTCCGCCTGGGCGCTCATCTGGCGTTGCGCCGGACTCAGGTCCTGTTCCCCCGCCGGCGGCGAGGTAGGCGCCGGCTGGCCGACCAGGCTCGCGGTCTGACTTTGCAAATCCTGTAGCTCGGCGCAGGCCGGTAAGACGCTGGCAGCCAACACCAGGGTGAACCGGTAAAAACAAGCGTTTTTTGTCATGGTGTTTTTTCTCCGACGTCCAGTATGTCCCGGAGCCAGGCGCCGGTATCGGCGGTATGCTGGCTCTGATAGTCTTTAATGTGCTTGACAAACAGGTCCGCGTAATAATTTAAATAATCGCTTTGTTTGCTTTTGAATTCCAGCTTTAAAATTTCCAACTGCGGCTCGATCACCTGGACCGGATAGTCGCCTGCCACATCGATGACCATATCGCCATAATACGAAAAAGCATTCTGCAGGCTGGTTTGCAGGGATTTACGTCCCTGTTCCATCTCCACCAGCTTGCTTTCAGCACTTTTAATAGCACTCTTAGTTTCGTTGACCTGCTCTGCGGAGGGCCGGCCGTGCAAAATCTTTTGCCGAATCTGCTCGAGCTCGTTGCGTGTTATCTCAATGATCTTGACTACACCGTCGAGCCGCACCTTATCGCTTCTGACCTTATTGCCCAGAAAGGCGCCCATCCTGAGCAGGGCCTTGACAGCACGATCCCGCGCCTCGTTGGTTTCAGTATAAGCTTTTTCCAGATCTCTTTGAATGATTTCGAGCTGGGTCCGCAGCCGGTCGTCATTGCTCTGGTTGGCGGTCTGCGCCAGAGACTCCAGGGCCTGGCGTGCCCCTGCGCCCGCCGTGACCGTCAGATCCGGCAACTGCACCCACTCCTCCTGAATTTTCTGCACCCGGCCGGGCGATACCAGAACCGGCGCGGTCAATGCCAGGCGAAAACCCAGGGTCCGCAGCCGCTTGGCCTGGCCGGTGGTGAGGTCGAAGTACGGCTGTTCGTCGCGCAGCGCGGTACGCAGTTGACTGCGCGGGGTTAAAAAATCCCCGCCCTTGGTGATAAACCCGCCGGCCTGCCCATGGGGACGCCCCCGCCGGTCGAGCTGAAAGGGTACGAACACCATCTCCGCCGCATTGCCCAGCATATCGTGTAGTCCCAGCGGATTGGGCTTGAGCAAACCGATCTGTCGTAACCGGCCCGCCGCAGACTGCGTGCCCTGATACCAGACATAGTAAGCCAGGTCATTGTCCGCCATCGGGAACAGCAAGCCGACAAAAGCGGCTTCATCGACGCTGGCGCCGCCACGGGCGGCATATTCCCATTCGACTTCGGTGGGCAGCCGGACAAAGCCGAGCTGCTCCTCTTCCTTGGGCAGCCGCTCGCGGGCATTCTGCAGCAGCCATTCGCTGTAACGCCGGGCGAAGTCCACAGCCTCGAACCAGGATACATCCACCCTGGGCAGGAGACCCGCCGGCGTCGGCTGGGGGCATTGGCCGGAGAGGGCCGCATATTGATCCTGGGTGGTTTCGTACTTGGCCAGATAGTAAAAGCGATGCCGGAGGTTGGCGGAATCGCTGAATGAACCGGCGATAAAGCTGGTATGGCGGCCCTCCTTATAACCTACTTCTTTGCGATCGGATTGTCCCAGCTCGGTACGGCGATCGCCCAGCCAGCCATTGGCGAATACTTCGATGGGACGGAAGACCATGGCGCCGCCGCAGGGCATGGGTAGCGTCAAATCGCCGGCCGCCGGTTGCGGATTGTAGTCTTTCTCCGGCCAGGGGGCGGGCTCCTCGGCAAGGCCCATGGCCATCATCCCCAGCAGCCCGAACAGTAGCCAAATCACGTTAAACATCACGCATCCCCGTTGCCGGCTCGATTCGGGCGGCGCGGTAGCCGGCCCAGGCGGCGGCAGTCAGAGCGCAGCCCAGGGTCGCCAGCAGAGCGAGCAGGATATGCAGCAGCCGCAAGCGGCAGATCGACTCACCGGCATGCAGGCTGGCGGCAAACCAGACATTGAGTACGGCCGCCACCAGCCAGTAAGCGAGCACGGCGATTATCCCGCCCAGGCCGGCGATGAGCGCCGCCTGAGTCAACGGAAACAGCATCAGGCTGCGGGTGGGAAAACCGAGCAGCCGGAGCACGCTCAGTTCCCGCCGCTTGCGGTCCACGCTGGCCAGCAGGTTGGCGGCGAGCGACGCCAGAAAACCGGCGCTGCCCAGACCGGCCAGCAGCCAGAACACGCGGCTGAGATTGCGATCCAGCGCCTGCATGGACTCGATTTCCTCGGCCTGGGTACGCACTTCGATCCCTTCGGCCAACAAGGCATCGCGCAACGGCGCCACGTCGTAGATAGATCTGGCGTACAGCCGGAAACGGGCAAACACCCGTTCGTCGCCAGGGTCTGGAGTACCCGCCCAGTTCCATCGCGGAACCGCTATGCCATCGCGATAATCTTCGGTAGCCACCAGGAGATCCAGCGGCACCAGCACTCCCGCGGGCAGGGCCGCTTCCGGGGCGATCCCTACGACCTGTAATTCGAATACGACGCGCTCGGGCCGTTCGTTACGGCGGCGATCGAGCTGCGCCTCCAAACGGTCGCCGACAGCCACTCCAAGCTGTTGCGCCGCCAGCGCCGCCAGGACGACCTGATCGCTCCGGGTGGGTAAGGTAACCGCCGCCAGGAGCGGATCGCCGGCCGCGGTCGGCAGCATCGGCACGGCACGCAATTCGGCGCCGGTCCGGGGATCGCGCAGGGCGGAGAAGCTGGCGGCGATGCTGCGGGTGTTGGGGATAATGAAAGCCACCTCCGGCCGCCCGGCCATGCGCTGGAACCAGGCGCTGTCGTAGTGGCCGCTGCCGACACCGATCAGCTCGCGATTGTAAGGTGACTCCACCAGGCGCCGCGTCAGGGTATCGATGAGGCCGAACTTGAGGCCGAATAATACTAACAACGGGGCCAGCACCGCCATCAGGGCCAGCAGCAGGCAGAGGGCAATCCGCGATTCGTGCCAGAAATCCCGGAACGCGAGCCAGCCGATTTGCCATAAAGGGATATAAATCATCGCTCTAATTCCCGACCGATGCCCGGATCAGGGGGCCGTCCCGCTCCAGCCGGAATTCCAGGGACTGCAAGCCGGCGACGCCCTGCCAGTCGTGGCTGGCGATTACCGTGGTCGTGCCGAAGCGCTCCACCAAATCCAGCAAAACCTGCAAGATCGCGGCGGCGTTCAAGGGATCCACCGAGGCGGTCGGCTCATCCGCCAGCACCACGTTGGGCCGGTGCACCAGGGCGCGGGCGATGGCGGCGCGCTGCCGTTCGCCGACCGACAACTGGGCCGGAAATTTATCGAGTTGGCGGCTGATGCCCAGGCGCTCGGCCAGCTCCGGCACGGCGCGGAACTGCGGGCGGCCCAGCAGCCGGCAGGGCAGACCGATGTTTTCGCGCACGGTTAGAAAGGGCAGCAAGCCGCCGGTTTGCAGAATGTAACCGATGTGTTCCCCGCGCAGCCGGCTCAGAGTATCCAACTGCCCGTCCCGCCAGAGTTGGGCGGCGTCGGCGCCACGGCCAGGACCGGGAGTAAAGCGGAAATAAGCCGCCCGATCCGGGCGCGACACCAGCGCCAGGATATCCAGCAGGGTGCTCTTGCCGCTGCCGCTGACACCCTTGAGCACCACCAACTCGCCCGCCTTGAGCGTCAAGGCAGGGACCCACAACTCGAAATCGGCGCCACCGCCGCTGTAGCGCCGGCATAACTCGCGCAGTGCGAACACCGGTTCGGCAGGCGCCGTTACGGCAGGGCGTCGACGGGAATGGAACGTACCGCATCTCCCGGATTTCGGTCGCCGCCCAGGGGTATCCAACGGTCGGTATCATCATGGAATTTCCGATAGAGGATCAGCTTTTCCTCCAGCGCCTCGAGAAATTCCCGCTGCCGGCTGAAACTCCACTGCAACCAGTCATCCTCGGTGATCTCCATGATCTCGCTTTTATAAGGCAGATCCTCCAGCCATTCGCCCACCAGACCGATATCGGCCAGCCGGCGCACCTGCGCCGTGTTGATATTTTCCGGGTCCCGCGCCAGCCGGGCGGCGGTGCTTTTGAGCTGGGCGAAGAAATTCTTCGGTTCTATCCGGGTACGCTTGCCGGCTTCAAGAATGGATTGTACCGTCTGCTGCAGGTCGCTAAGCTGGTTCTTCGTCAACAGTACCCGCACTTCCAGGGTCTTGGAAGCGGGATTGGCGAAATCCCGGTCGACTATCCAGGCATCGATCAGCCGGGGCGCCTGCGCTTCACCCACGCGACCTAAATAGGCAAGCTGCATGGCGCGACCCACCAGCGCGGTCTTCTGCTCCAGTTCACTGGCGCCGGCGGGAACCTCGGCCAGCTTGCCCTGACCGGCCTGTTCCACCTGCCGCACCAGGGAGTTCGCCAGCGCATCGACCTGCCGGCCGAATTCGGTTACCGAACCGGCGGCCACCGGAAAGTAGAGTGAGCCGGCTTCGCCCCGCTGGGTCAGAGCCTGGTATTGAGCGGCGGCCGGATCGTGGTTATTGCGCCCCTCCGGGGTCAGCAGGTGCAGGGCATAGATGGCGACCTCGCCGTCCTCCTTCTCCCTGGCCAGAATGCGCAGGCGGTCGGCTCCCAAACGGGTGGAACTGTATTTGTCGTTGGCTTCCAGGGCGTCGGCATCCGTGATCAGCACGATAAAACGCCCCGCGTAGTCGCTCCAATCGAACTGCCGCAGGGCCGTGAAGATACCGGCGTAGACATCCTCGCTGAAACTCTGGCTGGAAACGGTCGCCGGCAGCGCCTGATTGGCCTTGTTGAAGAAAGTGGCCTCATCGCGCCCGTCGGCCAGCGTCGCGAAAACCTTGCTCACATACTCCAGCCTGGGAGTCAGTTGCACATTATTGCGGAAAGCGATCAGGCCGAAGCTGACATTCCGGCCCCAGGGCGATTGCTTCAGGCGCTGGTAAATGCTGCGTATGGCGGCGCGGGTGCGGTCGAGATAGGGTCCCATGGAGAGCGTGGTATCGACCACGAATACGATGGCGGCGCGGTAATCCTTAAGCAACTGGGATTTGTCTGTCAGTGGCGTTGTCGAATTGCCGCCCAGGAGGTTGTCGGCGCCGGGTTGCAGGGTCACCGCGGCCACATTGAGCAGGCGGACGTAATGACCGCTCTCCAGCAATTGCTCGTTAAAATCGAGGATCGGCAGCAGGTAAAAGTGCTTGTACGGATCCACATAGGTATCGGGCTCGATGGCGACTACTGGAAAGTCGGTGGGTAGATCCCGGCGTTTGATCCGGGAGCGCCAGGACGCGACTTGTACATTTGGATCGGGCGCCTGCAGCAGCTTGCCGAGTTCAGCCGCGCTACGGAAAAACAGGATGGGTTCGCGACCGGCGGGATTGGTAAAAGCCACAGTCAAGGTCTGTTTCCAGGCGATCGTATCTTCCTGTCGCAGCCAGCCGGCCGTGTTTCCCTGGCTGGCCGCGCCCACTTCCAGCCAGCCGCCACCGGCAGCATCACGGCGGTCATAAACGAAGAATATGCTCAGCGGCGGCAGAGGTTGCCCGGAGGTCTGTGTTTCAGTCGGGGTGGTCCGCAAGGCGGCGCCCGGTCGGGTGAGAATCCGCTGATAGAGGTTGGTCTTGCCCGGCAACAGCAGGGGTTTGCGCTCCCCCGTGGGGGGTGTCGTCGGCCCGGAAAGCACGGATTCTTTATCCGGCGGCACTCTCTCTCCGCCGGGAAGGATCGGCGTCGTCTCCTGAAGCGGTGGCTGGATCGGAATGGGCTGACTGTGCTGACGCCACCAGTAGATCCCGCCTCCCAACAGCAGCGCCAGGGTGACGCCGAGCGCGATCGGACCCACCCGGCGGGCGCCGCGGCCGCCGCCGATCTGTCCCGGTCCAGGCGTCGGCCAGCGTTGCAGCAGTTCCGTGATCCGGCCGGGACGATCGCGGGGATCGGGTTGCAACAACATCATGAGCTGCGGCCGTAATTGGGCCGGGATACCGCTCAGATCCGGCGCCCGTTGCCGCGCCTGGCAGGCGGTCTCGTAGGAATAACCCATGGACAGGGGTTTGCCGCGCGCCGCGGCCGCCAGGACCAGGCCCAGACTGTAGATGTCGGAGCGGGCGTCCACCTCGCCGCCGAACAGTCCGAACTGTTCCGGCGAGGCGTAACGCACCTTGCCGGCAAAAGTATTGGCGAGGATGGTGCCCACATCCGGCAGAGTCAGCTTGGCGATGCCGAAATCGATCAGCTTGGCGTTCTCGACCCGACCCTCGGGCAGAATGACATTATCCGGTGAAATATCCCGGTGCACCACGCCCCGCGCATGGGCTGCCGCCAGGCCGGTGACGAGCCGGTCGCGCAACCGGTAGACCTGCTCCAGGGACAGCGGTCCTCGCTCCAGCAGATCCATCAGCGAGGGACCGTCGACGTATTCCATGCACAGGTACCAGTGACCGGTATCGTCCTGCAGGAAGCCCTCATAGCCGACGATGGCGTCGTTATGGACGTCGCGCAGCACCATCGCCTCGCGCTGGGATAGCTCGAGCACCATCGGATTGGTGATCAATTCCGGTTTGATGACCTTGATGGCGTGCTGAGTGCCGAGTGCGGTGTGGCGCGCCAGATAGACCTCGCCCATACCGCCCTTATCGAGGAGGCGCTCCACGCGATAGGTGTGCAGCACGAGGGCGCCCGGCGCGAGGGTGACGTCCGCTCGGGGCCGGTCTGGTTTCAGGACGGTGTCATCGTCTGCCATCGGCAGTCTCCCGGCATGGATCCCGGCGCGGTTCAGGTCGCCACCGGCGCCGGCCACTCCTGCCAGCCCCAGTGCTCCCAATCGCCGGCCAGCAAGGCGGTGAAACGATCCGGCGCCGGCAAACCCTGGCATAGCAGCAGGCAGGGGGCGATCCGCGGCACGGAGCCGCTACCCCACCACACACTATAAGCAGGGTGGCGCCTCTCCAGGAGACCGCCGGCCAGGCTGGAGACGACAGCGGCGAACGCCGCCGGGTCGCTGACGTCTACCGGACAATGCCAGGTCGGGGTGTCGGGATAGAACGCCGGCCCGGCATCCGGCAGGCCCAAAGCCTCGACCCGCCTGGCGAAGGTTTCCAGATCGAGCCGCTCGTCCAGACCGGCCAGGGCCAACTGGGCGGCCGCTTCGAACCAGGGGGTGGTGAGCAGGGCCAATGGATTCCGCCCGGCGGGCAAGGGAGCGGCGATCACCAGCGGATAATAGCGTCCTACCCGGTCGACGCTGGGCATCAACACCCCGGCATGGGCCGGCTGGCCGCACAAACCCGCGCTCAGGAGAAAGCGCCAGAGCGGGCTGTGCAGATAGCACGCCAGCCAGTCCTCCCCCAACTGCCGGCGGCTGTGGACGATGGCCGCCTGCAGCCAGCTATCCCAGGGATCCAGAAAGCTGCGCGGCAGTTGCCGGCTGACGAAATCGCCACAGACCGGCAGCTTGCCGAAAAAACCGGGGGCTAGAGACGGGGTGGGCACCGGAATTGCTCCAGAGCTTTGAGGTTGAACGGATTGGTGGTGCTGCTGGCGCGTAGCTCGAGGCTGGCCGTGCGGCCTTCCAATTGAAAGATCAGGGTAAAGCGCGTCGGGTCGGCAGTGGGCTTGAGTTCGGCCGCATCCAGCAGCCGGAACCAGTCCCAGGAACCGTCGCGGGTCAGGCCGGAACGACCATCGGCCAGAGGGGGGGAAAACTCCAGCCGCGCCCCGTTGGCGCCCTGTGGTCCCGGCCACTGCATCGCGGTCTCGCGGATCGGACCGTAGCTGTAAGTGAACTGCTGGCCGTCCAGATCGAGCAGAAATTTTTCCACTTCGCCGCTCAGCGCTATCGGCTTGAGCCAGAAGCGCACCGAGGGCGACGGCTTACCGCCGCTAAAAAAAGCCTCCCTGATCTCCGCGGCACGTTGAAACTGCTGTAATGCTTCCAGGGAAATCCGCAGACTGGGATCCTTGGGCCGCCAGAGTTTGCTGGTGGTGTCGACGAATTGTTGCAGGTACTTTTGAAAGTACTGGTCCAGCTCGCCGCCCGTCCCGAAAAAATGGCCAAAATCTTCCAGGGTTACCTCGTTCTGGCTGCTACGGTTAAGGGGATAACGGTTTTCGATGCTGTTCTGGCAAAAGGACAGGCTGGGTCCCCAGAAGACATTCAGGGCGCTGACCACCTTATCCTGGGTGAGGGTGGTGCTGTCATCGGCCAGCCCCTTCAGCCAGCGGTTCAGCGGCGGGGGCTGCCGATCTCCCGCCAGTTTCAGCTTGCTGATGACGCCTTCGGCCTGCTTGCTGGCCGCCTCCAGCGCGGTTTCACCCCGGTCTTTGGCGCTGGCTATATTGTTCAGGTGGACATGCAACTCGTTGAGCAGCGAGGTGACTTTATTCAATTCCCCTTCCTGCACCAGGCGATGCAGGGGGGCAAACTGGACATCGACCGCATTGGTCGGTTTGGCCGCCGGCGTCTGGCCCGGAGCGGCCTGCCCCAGCTTTTGGCGCAACTGCTCCAGCCCCGCCGAGGCTCCACTGGCGACGCCCGCCGCCGCCGCCAGCTTGCCGGCGGCCGTCGGCTGGTCCGGATTCGGCGGTTCCGGCCGCTCCAGCGTAGTCTCCTGGGCCGCCGCGAGCAGCAGGCTGGACAGCGGCGAATCCGGCCCGGCCAGCACATTGACGATATCGGCCGACTCCGTCAGGCTGGTGAGATGGCGAATATTGAAGTCGGAAAGCAGGCCGTCCCACTGCTTGATATAGTCCTGTAAATACAGATTGCGCACCGCCTCGGTCAGCCGTTGTAATGCCTGGGGATCGTCGGCCAGTTGGCCCTGTTTGCCCAGAATCCAACTCTCTTCGGCCAGTTGCTTGACCCGTTCGCCGCTGGCCTTGATAAAAACCTCATGATAACCATTATAAGTATACAGCCCCGGCACGCCTTCGCTCAGGGGCTTGCCACTCGGGCGCGTAAATACGGTGGCAAAGCTGGGTCCGCCTGCCTGGCTGGGATTGAAAACCGGCAGGTTGTTACTCAATTCCCGCTTGAGGCCGTTATAGACCCGTTGTTCCGGAGGAAGCTGTTGCAGGTGCTTCTGCACCCGCTCGATCAGCGCCCCGTCCTTGGCGTAGGGCAGTGGGCCGGGCAGAAGCTCCAGCAGGGCGGTGAGATGATCCTGCAGGGCGCGATGCTGTTCGGCGCTCGCCCGGTTGCCAAGGTTTTGCTCCCAATCCAGCAGCAGCCAGTTTTTGATAGTGTTAGCGTCGAAGTGCTGCTGATCGTCGAGCATCAGGTAGACTTTGAGGGACTCGTACAGATAATCAGAATCGTTGCTCTGGCGGAGCTGTTCTTCCAGACGCCGCATGATCCGTGGCAGAAACTGATTGCGCAGCAGCCGCTGATAGAGGGGAACGGCGGCGTCTGTGCCCAGTTTATCGCCCTGGTAGAGACCGAATCCCATCAGTAACGGCGCACCCGCCGTTTGCTCGCGATAACCGCCGGGCAGATCGCGCGCCAGGTTCAGCGCCGGCAGGACGGCCAGGATGTCGCCCCGCTCCGGTAGCGGTTGCAGCTGGGTTCGCAGCGCCTGAGCTTGCTGCTCGACCTGCCCGATATAGGCTTGGTTGCGAAGATAGCTGGTGAACCACAGGGCGGCAACCAGACCGGTTACCAGCAGGGCGGCGGCGGCGGCGGCCCACTGCAAACGCTGCCGGTGACGCTCCAGGCGCAGGTTGGCGCCGGCCAGCCCCGCCTCCTGAAAGAGGACGCCCCGCAACAGCCGGGTGATGAAATAGCTCTTACCCTTGCCGGAGGAACCCGGCATCGCCTGCCGGTCCAGGCCGAAGGTGGCGGCCAGCGTGCCCAGCAGGCGGTCGATAGGGGTGCCTTCCTGAGTGCCGCTGGTGAAATAGACCCCCCGCAATAAGGACTGCTCCTCGAAGCGGCTGGGCTGAAACACCGCCTGTAAAAACTCCTCGGCGACTTGTTTAAGGGAGGCGAACTGCTGCGGGAAGAGATAAATCAGATCGCGGTTGCGGCTGTCCCGCTCCTGTTGCAGCCGCTCGATCTGCCGGGCCTCGAGGCGCGCCTCCAGAGGGTTGAACTCCGGCGCAAAATAATCCACCGGCGGCGGTACGGCATCGGGTTCCTCGCGCAGGGGAAAAGTCATCCCCCAGACCTGGGCCCTGTCCTCCTTGCCCAGATCCGCGAAGAATTCGGTAAAGCCGGCTATTAGATCGGCTTTGGTGAAGAGGACGTAAATGGGAAAGCGGATGCCCAGTTGCTGGTGCAATTCCTGAATCCGCTCCTTGATCACACGCGCCTGAGTGGCGCGTTCCGCCGCTGTAGCCTGCATGAGATCGGCCAGGCTGACGGCGACCAGGACGCCGTTAATGGGGCGGCGCCGGCGGTATTTTTTAAGCAGTTCCAGGAAGCCCAGCCAGGCGGCGGTATCCACCGCCTGATGGCTGTCCTGGGTGGTGTAACGGCCGGCGGTGTCCAGCAGGACGGCTTCATCGCTAAAGAACCAGTCGCAATTGCGGGTGCCGCCCACCCCACGGATTTTGTCCTTGCCCAGGCGGTCGGCCAGGGGGAAATGCAACCCGGAATTGAGCAAAGCCGTGGTCTTGCCGGCGCCGGGCGGGCCGATGATGATGTACCAGGGCAACTGATACAGATAGGGCGTGCCGCGGCGACGATCCAGTTTGGCCTGTTTCAGAATCCCGAGCGCCTCGTCGAAGCGGGCCTTCAGTTCGGCGAGTTCCTCGGTTTTGGCCTGTTGGGTGGGGTCCGGCGGCGCGCCGGTCAGATTCTCGAGCATCTGCCGGTTGCGGCGGCGCGCCAGCAGATAGCGGAGCAGTTGGTACAGTCCCCAGAGCAGGAACAGCGTCAGGATCACCAGCCAGCGATTGAACTCGGTCGCCAGGGGTTGCCGCCCGGCGATGGCGAGCCAAGGGCCGACGAACCAGATCAATAGCGCCAGCGCCAGGATGCCCAGCAGAGAAATCAGCCAGGGTTGTTTCAGGAACGCCAGCCCTTTCATGCTCAGTTTCTCCTTGTTTTGGCCAGCAGCAGAATCTCTACCCGCCGGTTATGGGCGCGGCCCTCCGCCGTGGCATTGTCGTCGATGGGCTCCTTATCCGCCCGGCCCTCGGCCTTGGTAAAGCGGTCGGGTGTATGGGTAGCGTCAATTAGCACGCTTCTTACCGCGTCGGCGCGGGCCAGGGAAAGGCGGTAATTATCGGGAAAACCCAGGCGCGCGGACTTGATCGGCACATTGTCGGTATGGCCGATGACCCGAAACTGCTTATCGGCCACGGTATTCAGGGCCTCGGCGATGTGCTGCAACAGGGGTAACTGAGCGCGGTCGACCGTGGCGCTGCCCGAAGCGAACAGCTTCTCATAGATGAGAATCGTGGTTCCTTCCGGGCGGGGATCGACAGCGACCTGCTTACGGCCGATTTCCGGTTCGAGAAAGGTTCGCAAGTCGATAGTGCGCCGGTCCGGCGGTGGCGGCGGCGGGCGCGGCCGATCGCCCGGCGTCGACACGCCTTTGCCCATATCGTTCAGAGCGGCGAACACCGGGTCGGAGGCGCCGCTCAGACGCAGGCTGAAGAACAGGTAAATGCCGACGAGCAAGGCGCCCGCCAGAGCGGCTATCACCCACAGAGGCACGTAACGGAGCAACGGGTTGCGGCGGTCCACCACCCCCTGCCAGTGGGGCGACAGTTCCCGCTCGAAGTCTCCCCGGTGGGTGCGAATGGTGCGATACAGGCGCTCGCGAACCTCCTCAAGCTGGTTACGGCCATCTGTCAGCACCCGATAGCGGCCCTGGAACCCCAGGGAGAGGCACAGGTACATCAACTCCAACAGATCGAGATTGCGGCCGGGGTCCTTGATCAGGTTCTCCAACAACTGGAAGAATTTTGCACCGCCCCAGGCCTCTTTATGAAAGGTAATGAGCAGACTCTGCTGCTGCCAGATACTGGCGCTGCCCCAGGGGGTGTTGAGAACCGCATCGTCCAGGGCGGTACACAGCACATAGCGGGCCGCCTTGAGCACGGTCGGATCGGTGACGCCCAACTCACGGGCGCGGCCGTCGAACTTCTTGATCTCTTCGATCAACTGGTTGCGCAGACCGACCGGGTCGGGATGCGAAGACGTGTTCTTCAGTCGCGCCAGTAGAACAAGCAAGGGCGAGGCCGCATTTTCCAGCGGGTTCAGGCCGGCGCTGCGGGACGGCAGCCCGCCTCCCAGGGGCCGACGGATCAAACGGGTGGCCGCATCCGCTGGCGCCGCCGCCGGGGGAAGGCCGCCGCCGGGTATCGGCTTGAGGATAGTGCGGTCGTCCTCGCCGAAAGGGTCGTCGTATTGTGCCATGCTTTACTCCCTGATCGCCCAGAATTCGAGCTGGAGGCCGGGAAACTGGCCGCCGACCTGCAGGGCGAAAGCCGCTGATTGCTCCAGTTCCCGCCAATACTCGCCGCTACGCTCCAACTCGAAATAAGTGAAGCCGGCATGATAGGGAATCTGGCGGGGCACTACAGGAAGCGGGCGCAGAGTAATGCCGGGCAACGCGGAATGCACCAGCTTGCCGATATGTTCCACCGGACCGAGCTTGACCACCGCCGGGAACCGACTGCGCAAGGTTTCGGAAGGCACATCGGCGCGCACCGCCAGGACAAAGCTGGCGCTGGTAAGCAGGGGGCGGTCGTGAATGGGAGAGATACGGATGCCGTATTTGCGCTCTTCGAGCGGGAGCGGAATGGCGTTCTGCTCCAGCACCCGGCTTAACAGTTCGCGCAGAGCCTGCAGCAGCGGCGTAAAGGTGGCTTGCAGATCATCGTGGTCGTAGGCCGGCAGGCTGACGGGACGCCTGGAGTCGCTGGTGAACGTGGCCAGCTCGCCGGCCAGTTGCAAGGCAAGCTGGTAGAACGCTTCCGGATGCAGTCTCTGCATCGCGTTCAGGTGAACGAACAGCGGCTCCCAGCGGTTGATCGCCTGGAGCAGCATAAAATCGGCGATTTCGGCGACTCCGCCGCGCCCGGAGCCGCTGACCTGGGACGCCAGGGCCTCGCCGCGTTGATGCAACAGGCCCAGGATTTCGCTCACATAAGCCGACAACCGGGGCACGGCCTGGCAATCCAGGCAGGGCGGGATAAAGCCTTCATCCAGCACCACGCTCTGATCCGCGCGCTTTTCCACCACTCTGGCCACGCCGAGAGTGGCGCATTCGGCTTTCAGCATGGCCTGTTCCGGCAGCAGGCGCAGGCGGACCTTACCGATCTCCAGCGGCGCGCTGGTGTCGACGCCGCTGTTGCTGTCACGGGCTTCCCAGATATCGATCCGGTAGCGGACGACGGTCTCCGCCTGCTCCTCCCGGGTCGCCTCGGCCAGTCCCGCCCGCCACAAGGGCAGAGCCAGCGCGATGACAGCATTGGCTAAATTAGCGGGGATGTCCAGCGGTGGCGGCGGCTCATCGTCGTCTGGAAAGTTAAAGGGAGTGCCATCGGGCAGCAGGCCGCGGCCGGAACGGATAGCGATTTTACCCAGGGCCAGCGCTTCTTTGTTCAACTCTACGTGTAGAAAGCCCCAGTCATAAGAGCGCAGGCCGGCGCACCGACCCCGCACCAGGGCTTCCAAATAACGGTCCTGCTGTTGCAGATGCTGGGGGCGCAGAAACATCCCTTCGCTCCAGATCACTTTATTGTTCCAGGACATGGCTTCTTCCTACGTGGCTATTGGCCGATGGCGCCGGCGATGATCCCAAGCCGCTCCAAGTCGACTTTGATCGTCGTGGTCTTATTGGGCGGAACGGCGACGACCGTCCGCCATTGCGCCCGATCTATGTCGCGATAGGCCGCCAGGAAGCCAATATAACCGGTTTCCGCTTGCAAGGTACGCTCCAGGCGCTGAACCTCGCCCGGTTTGATCAGCAGTTGATCCTGCGCCAATAGATCGGCTCCCAATACCGTTTTATCCTGCTCGTAAAGAGTAAAGAAGTCGGTCCGTTCGAAGGCCCCCGGCGTTTTCAACTCATAGATTCTGAGTTGCAGCGGGGAAGGCTGATTCAAGGGATTGGGATTGAGGTCGGCGACGGCGACCAGCTCGGCGACGATCCGGGTCGGCGGCGGCGGCGGGGCCGGCGCCGGAGGAGGCGGCGGTTTACTGCCGCAACCGCCCGTCAACAGGAGCGCCAGCAGATAGATGAACCACCACGGCTTCATCGGTTTAGGCCCTCCTCCGGCTTGTTGTGCGAGTATTCCTTATAAGCACGATCGAATTCTCTGCCGAATACGATCCAGACATCTTCTTCAGCTTCTTTGGCGATTTCAGCATACAGTAGCATGTACAATTCCCAGTAGCGAGCTTTGCGGTAGGCCGGCAGCACGGTATCCAGCAATGAGGACCGTCCCAGGTGGGCCGCCAGCACCTCGGGATCGAAGCGCTGCAACAGATACTGGAGCGAGTCCTGCATGCCCGCCACCATAGCCATTTCATGCGCCTTAAGATCGGTCAAACTTTCCTCCAGGGCCGGCGCCATGGGGAGGTAAGCCGGGTCGCGCGGCCCGAGCAGCAGGCGCAAGGCCTTGTCTACATCGGGAGCCATCTTGAGCGGATTGTTCTCCGTTGGACCGATGGTGGTCAAATCACGGATGCCGATCACTTTCTTGATCTCATAGCGGGCCCGCAGGATGTCCATCAGACCCTGCACCGTCTGGCGGAAGGCAAGCCCCAGTTCCCGCATCAGGGTGGGCGTGTCGCTGCCCAGCGGCAGATCGGACGGCAAGCCCGCCCCTGTCAGAAACGCCTGTAACGCGGCGGCTTCGTCGGCCACCGCTGTTGCCGTCGGGGCGGGCGCCGCCGCCACCGGCGGTACAGTGGGCTCGGGTAGGGGAGGTGAGGACAGGTCCAGCTCCGGAGCTGGCGTTCTCTCCGGGCGGGCACGTTCAGTCCTGGGCTCGGGCGGCCGAAAGAAGGCCCGCTCGGGGGATATGTTGTCCGGCTCGGAGGGGGGTGGCGGCGCCGGTTCGGCTTCCCCGAGCAGTTCTTTCAGATCCAGTTCTTCGGGGATGATTTCACCGGGCGCGGGCGGCGCTCCTTTAGGCCCCTTCAGCAACTGCTCCAGATCCAGTTTTTCCGGAATGAGTTCCTTTGAAGTGGGACGCGCCCCTCCAGACTCCTCCAGCAAATCGCTTAAGTCGATCTCTTCCGGGAGAGCGGGCTTGGGGGATGAAGGAGCGCGCTTCGGACCCGGGGATAACAGCTCGTCGAGCGAAAAAGGCTCAGGCGTGGTAACCGGCGCTGACGCTGCGGAACGGTGGGCTTTCTCTCCGGCAGCGGCGGCGAACGGCGTGGCGGGGGTGATGTTCACCCGGATATCGTATCTGCCCAGGCTGATGATATCACCGTCCTTGAGAAGGATGCTTTGCCCTTTTCCGACCGGCTGGGTGGAATGGTCGATAAAGACGCCGTGCGCGCTGGTGTCGGTAAGAGAGTAGGCGCCGTCCTGAGATTCGATATAGCAGTGCTTTCTGGAAAGCACTTTTTCAGGATCGGGTAGCGTCCAGTCGTTATCCTGACCCCGTCCGATGACAGCGCGGCCAAAGTCGACGACATAGGTAGTCGCGGGGATCGGCGCCGGCGTCGCTGAGCTTATGATCGTTAGCGTAAGTGGCATGGGGTTGCGCGGTCAAGCCAGTCTGTCGAGGTGGTCATCAGCCGGTCTGTTGCCTGGATTAATCACTGCAGGCGCCCTGCGATGGTCAGGGAGATTTGCCGCCCGGCCCGGCGCCAGCGGTCATGGTAAGGGTTTGCAGAGGGTTATCGAAGTTAAAACCGAACAATTTCGGATTTTCGCCGATAACCGCGGCGGCAAAAATGTAGAAAACATAATCATAGGTCTCCTGAGGTATCCGGTAATGTTGTAATAACTGCCAGAAGTTACGTTCCTTGGGATTTTCCGGCATCTGGCGGATAAGCCGAATCACATTGCCCTCTCCCCAATTATAGGAGGCCATCACCAACATGCCAGAGGCCTGCGCGTCAGTGGTGTAGATCGTCTGAATATATTTGGCGGCGGCGGCCGTCGCCTTGGCGGCATCGTGGCGCTCGTCATCCGGGTCGTAGACGCCTAATTCCCGTAGCGGCCCCACATGTAAGCCGTAGCGGATGGCGGTATCCGGGATGAACTGCCACATCCCCTTGGCATTGCCGTAGCGGGTCCGTGGCCCGACGATCTGCGTCTGAAAATTGCTCTCCTGCATGGCCAGATAGAGAAACTGGGGCGGCAATCCGCGGGTGGTGAACTCCCGGTAGATCGTCGGCGCATAGTTATTATCGCGCAGGCGCTGGATGGCGCCCGCCAACCGGGGCGTGGACGTCCAGCGCTTGATATAAACTTTGACCTCGTCGGCGAACCCGTCCGGCACATTCAACTCGCACTCGCCGAGCACATTGGCGATATGCAGGATAATACGGTCCACGTTATCCAGGGCGGGCCGTAACGAGAGGATGGGCTTGGCTGTTTCGATGGTTTCCACGAAGGATTGGTAACGCTCCTGCAACTGGGCGAGCTGGCGCCGGTAACCTTCGATTTCCAACTGCCGCGACGCCCAGGCCGATTCATCGCGGGCTTCCTCCAGCTTGGCGATTTTCAGTTCCAGGGCCTTCATATTGTAGAAGATATCCACCGCTAACTCACGGGCTTTCTGGAGCTGATGGTATTGGTAGGAGGCGAGTCCGCCGACGGCAATCAGCAGGATCAGCGCCACGCTCAACAATGTCCAGTGGAGCCGGGAGCGCTTGCGGCTGAGTTGCTGGAAGGTCTGCCGGATCAGTTGGGTACGCTCACCGACCGGACCCTGGTAGGTGCGGTCGAAGTAGCGACGGGTGAGTTGGGTCGCCGACAGTGGCGCCTCGGGAGCCGGCGTCGGAAGCGGCGGGACCGGCGAATTGACTACGCTCATTTCGATAACCGGCCCCTCCTGGCCCAGACTCAGGCGGATCGTCCCTTCCAGCGGTATTGCCTCGATCGGCCGATCGTTCAGATAAGTACCGTTGCTGCTGTGCAGATCGCGGACCCACCAGCGCTCGCCCTGCCGGCTGATTTCCAGATGCTGGCGGCTGACTTCATCCGCATCGATACGAATCGCGCAATCCTGACCGCGGCCTACGCAAAAGGTATCGGTAAACGGCGTCGTCTGCCGGCCGCCATCGAGCAGAGGATAGGTAATCGCTACCGTCGGTACTACCGGCTCCGGTTGCCGGTCGGGAACCCACATGACCGTGCAGTCGTCCGGGGGTGGCTCAGATGCGTTCAAGGCCGTTCTCTGTAGCTTTATTAGCTGGAGTTGTTATCCATCAAGTAGTCATTGTAAGGGTATCCACTTAAGCCGGGACACCTTAGTATGGTCCCGATAATGGTTATCCAGACATTCGTTGCCGCTGGCGCCCTGGGAGCGCCGCACCCCAGTGCGGCATTGTAATGACGCCAGTGGCAAGTGGCGAGAGCCGCACTG
>CAIMUS010000157.1 GCA_903844665.1 uncultured Pseudomonadota bacterium | reverse complement strand
GGCTGGCGGGGGGATAAACCCCCGCCTGAAACGCTTCGCAGGCGGATTGAACCGCCGCCTGAAGACGCGACGTCTAAAGACGGTGGTTTGCACCACAGGCTGCCGCCTTCGAGGCTAAAGCGGCGGACTAAAGTCGCAGCCATGGAAATCAATGAGTTGGAGGATAATCAAACTGAACCAGTGCCGCAATCTCTCGCATACCATCATTTCGCCGATCAGCGCGACGTGTTTGGGATCGACAATTTTCTAGATGTCGTATCGAACCTGGGATTCCTGATTGCGGGCATGGCGGGGCTGGTCATTGTCTTTGGGGGGCGGGCGCAATTCGAGTTCAGGAGCGAGCGGTGGCCTTACGCCGTTTTCTTCCTCGGCGTACTGCTGACGGCCCCGGGATCGGGCTATTATCACCTGGCGCCAGACAATGAGAGTCTGTTCTGGGACCGGCTGCCCATGACGGTCGCGTTCATGGGGCTGGTGTCGAGTCAGATTGTCGATCGAATCAATATCCGGGCGGGGCTGGCGTTGCTGGTTCCGATGCTGCTGCTTGGGGCAGCCTCCGTCATCTACTGGCGGGCGACGGAGCGGGCGGGTGTTGGCAATGTGCTGCCTTATGGGATTCTGCAAGGCTATTCGATGGTCGTCGTCCTGTTGCTGGCGATGCTGAGTCCGTCGCGCTATACCCGAGGCAACGATCTCTACTGGGTGTTCGGGTGGTATGGGCTGAGCAAGCTCCTGGAAACGTTCGATGCCAAGGTTCTACATCTGGGCAGTGTCGTCAGCGGTCACACGCTGAAACACATTGCAGCGGCCATCGCCGGCTTCACCGTGTGTTACATGTTGAGTCATCGGACCCTTAAAGAACCCGCAGCCGCGAAGGAACCTTCTGGTAACGCATCCCGTGTCACCACAGAACGGGTTGCCGAGGGTGTTCCTCCCACGAGGTGAAGAGATTTCAGCCTGGCGGCTCCCTGAGTGAAGGGGCGAATCCAGAACTGCCCGCGGCATCCGGGCGAAGATTAGCCCAGCATCGAGGCCAGCACCCAGACATAGAGCGCCCCGACCGACAACTGCACCACCGCGATCGGCAGGCCAATGCGTAGAAACTGCATGAAGGTCACGCGCTGGCCGTTGGCCAGGCAGATGCCGACGGCGACGACATTGGCTGAGGACCCGATCAGGGTGGCGTTGCCGCCCAAAGTGCCGCCGAACATCATGGCGATGAACACCGGCAGCGTCGCCTTGGGCCAGTCGGTGAAGCCGACGGCGAGTGCGATCTCGGGCACCGCCCCGGCCGCCACAAAATAGCCCGTGATCATCACCAGCGCGGCGGCGACCACTGGGATGTTTGCGAGCAGGCTCGACAGCACGCCGATGCCGGCCAGCGACAGGAGCGCCACCGCGATGAAATTGCCCCCGAACCAGTGATAAATCTGGATCGACAGACCTTGCAGCAGCTCGGTCTTGATGAAGGCCTGGACCAGCGTGAAGATGGCGCCGAGAAACACAATCGTTTTCCAATCCACGTCGCGGATCACCTCGCCGACGGGCTCGATGCGCACGCCATAGACCACGAGCAGCGCCAGCGCCGCACCGATGATCGCGACGGCGGGCGGAACGATGTGCGTCGGCAGGGACTCCCCGATCAGGAACAAGACCACCATAATCACGAGTACCAGAAGCGACAGCGCCAGGAAGGCCGGTCGCTCGATGGCGACCCGCGGGCGCTCGGCCGGCAGGGTCACCCGCAGCGCCCAGATCTCCGGCAGCAGGCGCGGCAGCAGCGGCACGACGGCCAGGATAGCCAGCAGGCCGCCCAGGCTCACCATCCGCAGATGATCGATGAACGACAGCCCGATGGCGCTGCCGACCACAAAGGTGGCGGGATCGCCCACCAGAGTGAGCATACCAGCCGCGTTACTGACGATGGCTGTGATGATGAGGGGCCCGACAAAGTTCACCTTGAGCGTCTGGCAGACGCCGACGATGACCGGGGCCACCAGGATGACGGCGGTCGCGTTCGGCAGCACAGCGCACACGGGCGCGACCAGCGCGACGATGAGCAGCAGGAGTTGCTTGCCGCTCCCGCCGGTGGCGCGCAGGACAGCATCTCCCAGCCAACTGAAGATCCCCGTCTTGCCGATGACCCGCGCCACTACCATGCCGCCGAAAAGCAGAGCGAGCGGACCGCTGGCGGTGTGCACGATCGGCATCAGATCGCTGCCGTCGAGGATACCGAACGCAATCAGGACGCTGACTCCGAGGAGAGCGGCGACCGCCATGTCGATAAGATCGAACGCGATCAGGAGGATCACGGCAGCGAAGACGCCGATGGTGAGATAAATCTGAAAGTCGGTCATCAGGGCGTCACTCAGTCGATCGGCGGAGCATAGTGGAGTCCGCCCTGATTCCAGAGCCGGTTGAGACCGCGCTCGATCTTGAGCGGACTGTCGCGCCCGACGTTGCGCTCGTACATCTCGCCGTAGTTGCCGACGGCCCGAAGGGCCCGTATCCCCCAGCCGGGCTCGATACCCATCGAGCGCGCGATGATGTTCCTCTCCTCGGCGGACCGCCGCACCAGGAGATTCCTGTTCTCCGCGATGACCGCATCGAAGTTGTCACGCGTGACGCCATATTCCTCCGCGAGGATCAGGGTATTCAGGACCCACCGGATCACCGTCGTCCACTCCGGATCGCCGCCCCAGACGACGGGACTGAGTGGTTCCTTGGCAATACGTTCGGGGAGGATCACAAAGGCCTGCGGATCGGCCGGCGCCCGCAACCGAATACCGGCGAGTTGCGCGGCGTCCGACGTGTACGCACGGCAGCGGCCGGCAAAGAAGGCCGCCGCGGCCTCGGGCGCCGAGTCGCTCACCAGCGGCTTCATGGACCAGCCTTTCGCCTCGAAATAGGTCTCCAGGTTGCGCCGGTGTGTCGTCCCCTTCACCATGCAGATGGTCGCACCATCGAGGTCTGCAAGGGTCGCAATCTTGGCCGCGACCGGGACCAGAAAACCCTGCTCGTCGTAGAAGAGGATCCCCGGAAACTGGACCTTGAGGACCGCCTCACGGGTGAGTGTCCATGTGGTGTTGTGCAGCAACAGGTCGATCTTGCGCGACTGCAGCGCGGGGAAACGGGCCGTGGAACTCAGCGGCATGAACTCGACCTTGGCCATATCGCCCAGGACCGCCGCCGCCACCGCACGGCAGAAGTCCACGTCGAGTCCGCGCCAGTGTCCATCAGCATCGCGTTCGGAGAAGCCTGGGATACCCTCGCTTACCCCGCAGCGCAGTTGCCCGCGAGCCTTAACACCATCCAATACCTCGCCGGCCTCGACCCGCGACAAGACCGCAAGCGTCAGGACCAGCATGACGGCACAACAAACAGTCCGGTCGATTTTCATCCGGGACCTCCGGGACGGGTGAGTGTTGACATCGAGAGAGCATACCCGCGCTACCCTGGATGCCATGATTTCGAAGCGGGGATCGAACTCGCATTCAGGCCTCATCTACCAGGCGTACAAGGCGCCCACCCCGTAGATCCTCTGCTGCATGAAAATCTGGGTGCCGTGCGTAAGTCCTGGCAGTATATCCTTTCCGAGTTGTCCCCACGGCAAGAACCCGTTGGGGCTTCCCGAGTTCTCTGACGCTTCTCTTCCTGCATGCCACGGCCTGTGGACTCCGGCGGACCCTCATACCCTCACCATTTCGGGTATTTCTTGTATTGTTTTCAGTGTATGTTAAACCCCTCGGCGTCCGCAACCACTCATTTCGAAGCTGTACCAGCACTTCAGGGTGCGCGTCACCCCTATAGCCTACAGGATACTCTGTCTACGCTTCGCCCGCCTTGTTCGCCGCCTTTCGGCAACTCCGCCACGGACGCAAGACTCGATACGGGTTGGTGGCCGGCCCTTACCCGACGGGGACTTTCACCCCGCAAGAAGCGCCGAGCTTATCTCGGCGCGATAACGGGTAAGCTCAGCCGCGCGCGTAGCGCGTCGGTCACGCTGCTGGCCGATAGGGCGGCGGCGGCGCTGCTGCGACAGGGCGAGGTGCGCTGGGCCATCGTCGGCGCGGACCGGGTGGCCGCCACGGTAACGTGGCCTCGGCGGTCTTGACACCATTTCGCGATAAGGCTCATTTCACTGAGCCAGCAGGCGCTTGGTCCCGGAACGCGCTTTCACTTGGGCGGGTGGAATTCGCGGCGTTTTCCGACGTACTCACAGGGCGGTCCGCCGATTGACGGGTTTGCTGGAGAGAACCGAGCGTTCAGCCACCGCTGGCCTGAAACAAAGCAACTAGCGCGTCATCCGCGGTACGCAACTCCAGTTGCTGACCCTGGATCGCGTAGGTAGCCGCTGTCGTTAGCGCCTTGAGGTATTGGCTTTCCTGCTGCATCACCCCATCAGGGCTGGAACAAGCCTTGCGCGTCGCCGCCGGCGCCTGGATGGTGATGGATGATCCCGCGGTAACATAGGCGGCCCGATAATGATTGCAGCCGGCCGACCCGCTCAGTACGCCATCGGTACCAAATGTCGCCGTGATCTCACTGCCGTCAATCAACGAGACGGCGGCGCCGCGGCCGTTGTTGTAAACGGTCGCCCGCCAGGTGACGCCCTTCAACGCTACCGGTTGCTGCATCTTGAAGGTCGCGATCTTCTGCCCCCCAGCATCCAGCAAGCTGAGTTGACCGTCCTCGATTTTGTAAGCCATCGTCGCCGCCAGTGCCGCCATAAACGGCTGTTCGACGGCCGTCTGGGGTTCGGAGCACGCCATCATCGTGCTCGCCGCCAAACCGATGGTCAGCTTGCCATCATCCACGGTGTAACTGGCGGTGTAACGATTGCAGCCGCCGCTGCCGCTCACCGAGCCATTAGCAAAGGTTGCGGTGGCTTCAACGCTGTTCGGGACGGCGTGAAGCTGACCATCAGTATGAGCGACACTCACCAAACGCCAGGTCGTGCCTTCAAGCGCCGACCTGTCCACTTCAATGGCCAGCGCCAGAACGGGCGCCGCCCAAAAGATCAGCATCCCCAAAAAGCGTGCATTCACCATCTTCCATCCTCTTTTCTCGTCATTGCCCGGGAGTTGGAGGAAACTCCGCAGAAACTTGCATCCCGCCCCTCGGACCATTGCGGCGCGCACGGAAATTTTTCTCATCGGGTTTCCTCCAGCGACGGGGGGAGGTTTATCTGTTGGTACATCAGATCGTTACAAAATTGATCAATAAACGAACCGGATGTCAAGTTATTGTGTCGTCCCGCTCCGCCGTCGACTGTGGAGAAGCTGAGCCCGCATCCGGAGCCGCCACCTCGGCGATCTCGGGGCCGAGCAGGATGGCCAAGGGGCGGGTATGGGGGTTTGCATCCAGGGCGATGACGACGGCGGCGGTCAGGGGTACCGCGAGGAACATGCCCACGGTGCCGAACAGCCAGCCCCAGAACAAGAGCGAGATAAAGATCGCCAGGGTGGAGACCCCGAGCCCCTTCCCCATGATCCGGGGCTCGAGCACATTCCCGATCACGGTATTGATCACGAGATAGCCGATTGCCACGAGCAGCGCCGTCTGCGGATCGGTCTGTATCAGTGCGAGCAAGACCGGGGGGATCATCATCAGGATGTTTCCGACCACGGGCACGAAATTCAAGAAGAACGCCAACACCGCCCAGAGGATGGCGAAATCGATACCGAAAAACCACAGTAAAAGCCAAGCGCAAACCGCGGTACCGAGGCTGGTCAGGGTCTTGATCTGCATGTAGCGGTTAACGGTGTCCAGCAGCCGTTTCAGGCGCGCGTCGCCCTCTTCGGTCAAATGAAAGGCCGCCCGCAACTTGGCGGGGATTGTGGGCGCCTCGAGCAGGATAAAGATCGTGGCGAGCAGGACCAGGAAACCCATCGCGAAGATGCCGCTGGCGTTGGACAGGAACAGTCTGACGCCGTGAGACAGCTTATTCGGATCCAGCAGGTCCGGTATCGCCTCGGGGGAACCACCGACGCCCACACTCTCCAACCAGCCGCCGAACTGGTGGCTAAACGTCATGAACCGCTCTTGATAGGTCGGCAAGCTGTCCCTGAATCCTTCCACGGCCCCGGTGGTCACTAGCGCGAGCAGGCTGCCGACATCGAGCAGGACGAAGGCGATCACCAGCAAGGCGCCCCACTTCGGGATCCCGCGACTGCGCATCCAACGTAGTATCGGGGTCGCAACGATGGCGATGAACACCGCGAGCAGGATGGGTACAAGGATCGACGCGGCGGACTCAAGGACGGTTACCACCAGGGCGAAGGCCCCGGCGACGAGCAGGCCGCGGGCCGGGGCACTGAATGCGCGATTGGATGTCATGGGTTGCTCTCTGCACATAACCGAGGCTATTTCTCGATAGGTTTCGTCGAAACGCTTAGGCTGGGTAGAGGCGCTTCGCGCCGAAACCCAGCGCCATGCGCTTCGGTAAGACGGGGGTGATGCCGGCAGGGTCTGATGATAAGGCAATTCCCAGAAAAGACCTAACCGAATCGGGTGGGGTGGGGTATCCATTTCGCTCAAGGCGTCCCTTGGACATCGAGATAGAATCACTGACCGTTCTCCCGCACGAACCGGCTCGTAAGTCCCGCCCCTTTAAACTCAACTTCGGGCGGTCAATAAAGGACATCTGGCACAGTTGGCGCCCACGGCTGTCTGCCGGGATGGGGACTGACGTCAATGCCATGGCGCGAACCAACAAATTCTGGGGGCAATTCGCTTCATAGTCCTTGGGCCGGGAGAGAGTTACTCATTTGGGGGCAGGGAATACGGCAGCGGCGACAGGTAACGGTTGTCCTTTGCGCGAACCGAACCGGTGGGAGTAGGTCCATGTGAATTCCGCGCCGAACAGGAAGATCTGAGCGGAGTAGTAAACCCACAGCAGCACCACGACGAGGGATGCGGCTGCCCCGAAGCCGGACGAGATACCGGTCCTTCCGATGTAGGCGCCGATCAGAAATTTGCCAGCGACGAACAGCAGCGAGGTGACTGTCGCACCGATCCAGACATCTCTCCAATCGATCCGCACCCGAGGCATCGTCTTGTAGATCATCGCGAACACCGCGGTCGACAGCACAACGTTGAGAGTGAGTTCGATCGTGTTCGCGAGGGTTGCCCATCCGCTGAACAGCGGATTCCAACACTTACAACACGCGGCCAGGCCGGCGCTGAACGCCAGCGACACCATCAACAGGAAGCCGATGCCGAGAATCATCCCGAAGGACAGAAATCGGGCGCGCAGCAGTCTCCACAAGCCGGAGTTTCCAGTCCTTGCCGGCGCCCGCCAGATACGATCGAGGGCGTCCTGCAATTCGGCGAAGACGGACGTCGCACCAATGAAGAGAAAAACAAGGCCGAAGACGGAGGCCAGCACGCTTGTGGTCGGTTTGTCCGCGTTCTCGATGAGGCTCTGTACCGCTAGCGCCCCCGGTGTGCCGAGCATGCTGTCCAGTTGATTGAAAATTTCTCCGCGAGCGGCTTCTTCGCCAAAAACAAGCCCGGCGATCGAAATCACGATCAGCAACAGGGGGGTGATCGAGAACATCGTGTAAAAGGCCAATGCCGCGCCCATGCTTTGGGCGCAATCGTGCACCCAATTGACGGCGGCGGCTTTGAACAAATCCGGGATATCCTGGTAACTCATGTTCGCATTCCGCAGTGCTCTATGAAAGTAACCGTTCACCAGGGTCAGTTAGGTGGAATTAGTACTTGCTCAACGCCGAAAAACTGCTCTGTAGGAGCGAGCTTGCTCGCGAATCCCACAGTGAGCGGTGAAGTTTCCACCTTGAGCGCCATCCGAACGAATCCGAGCGAGCTCGTTCCTACAGGTTTAGCTGAGTGCCGGTGAACGGTTACCTCTTTTAAAGCATTCCTCTCAGGTTCAGGTCGCTTTTCCCTGATTCGCTCTCCTGCCTCAAAGTCAGTTGGCGCTTACTCCAAACTGCATAGGGAACGGCCAAGAGCCCTCCCAGAATCATATAAGTCAAAAGCGTGGGAATAAACTGCTGCCCGTAATCACATAATTGTGCGATAAACAGAGCGAGCCCGACGTTGCGCGCAATGCAGGCAGTGGCAAGGGTAGAACGCTGGTCCCGGCGGGGGCCGCCCAGTAGGTGGCCGATGGTCAGGGAGACCACCACCATGAACAGGATCGCCACCGTAGGCAGCCACCCCACAGTGAGCATCGCCCGCAACTCGGGCACAAGTGCGAGAAGAAGGACCAGCATGAGAAGTAATAAGATGAACAGGATATTGGCCAGCACGAGCACAGGCTTGCGAAGGACCTCAGCAAGCCTGGGTGCAAACTGCTGGAGCGACAGACCAATGATCACCGGCAAGAAAGTCACCTGGCCGACTTGCCGGGCCACCTGGAACAATGTCACTCCCTCGGTTACGAACTCAAACAGAGAGTAAAACAGAGCCAGGATGAGCGGGGTAATACCGACAGCAAGCAAAGCCAGCGTCAGTTGCAGGCTGGCAGAGTAGGTGGGATCTCCCCCTGCCATTTGGGATCGTTTGTACGTGAGCGGTGCGCCCGGCGCGGCGGCTAACACCGCGAGGCCGGTGGCCACGGCGGGCGGCAGGTCAAACACCCATAACAAAAGGACCACCACCAGGGGGACCAGGAAGACCACAGCGACAAGGGAGCGGAGCAGCAATCCGGGCCGACGCCACAGAGAGGTGAGTTGTTCAAAAGAGTGGTTGACCCCCAGGGCGAGCATGAGGGTAAAAACTGTCAAACTGACGAAAGAGTGCAGGATGGGGTTGTCCATATTTAATAATCATTCTGTATTTCAAAAAGAATGGGCTGGCTGCTTCGACCCTTGGAGCATTGGTTTGCTGAAACGTCCCATCGAGAGCACGGCCCCGAAAATCCCGCCCCAGCAACTAATGGTTCACTTCACGGGTTTGGCCGCAGGAAGTTTATAAGCCCCCTCCAACACCGATTTGCCCGGACGGTAGATTCGCATGATGAAGTTCCATCCTTCCGAGGTATCCAACCTGTTGGGCACATCGCCGCAGGTTTCCACCGATCCGAAATACACGGTGAACGTGCCGTCTGCGTTCAGCTTCACATTGGAGGAATTGATGATGTTGTTGTCGCTCTTCATAAAGCCATCGTTGCCATACACGGTGATGGACCAGAAAGCTTCGTTTTCTGGAACCTGATAGGTCGCCTGGTGGCAAACCCTGTAATCATGGCCGCCGCTATAATTCAGATACGTGGCATCCCACTCCGGGAAAAGCCCCCACGCCGCGGCCGCCGCAATATGGCGGGTCTTTTCGTCCACCTGGCCCCGCGGCCCCATCATGCCCTTAAGATTGCTGTATTGGGCAAAATCTTTTTTATACTGGTCCGTGAGGGCTTGCAATGACTGGAGGTTCCACTTGAACTCCGGCAGCAGATCGGCGCTGTCGGCCTTGATGATGAACTGATCCTGCAGCTTGTTGATCAAAGCGACTTCGTCTTCGTCTTTCGGGTTGAAAACCTGGATGCGCACCCCGACGCCCAGGTATTTGGTGTCCCTGGGCAGCTCGTGCGTGCCGGAGCGGTAGATGACGAAGGGGCAATAATGATCGTTGTCCAACAGATAGACCGACACATACCGATCTTTCGGGAGTTCAGGGACGGTGATCGTGGCGCCCTTCGAGGTATCCACAATGGCCATCGAGTAGAGCGTGTCCCGGTTCATCCGCACGACATTCTGTTTATCCAGAGGGGTGGGACGGCGGAAATGATAGAACCGGTTCACGCCGCCTGCCATTTTGATGATCACGCCAAACTGTCGATCACTTTCAGCCCGTATGTAGGTTTCAGGCGTCACTTTCACGGCAGGAGTTTCCTGAGCCGTCGCCTGCACCGCCGCCACCCGCTGCAAGGGCGGCTGTTGCCATCGGCCCTCGTACACGGCGGGCTGGGGTATGTAGATGCGCATGATGCAGTAAAAGGGGCCATCCGGCGCTGGCAACCAGTTTGATTCTTTGCCGGTTCCCGGCGAATCCTTTTGCACATAGAACGTCAGCGAGCCGTCGGCGCCGTACTGGAAGGAATCCAACATGGTTGAGTTCAACAGGTAGCGATTAAGAGGATTGACCACGAGGAACTGCGTCGGTCCGTCATACATGGTAAACGACCAAAACGCCCCGGCGGGCGGCAGCTGCCCCTTCTCAAAACGCAATACGTAGGCGTGTTTCGCACCGTCCAGTTTGTCGCCCTGCGCATCGACAAAATAAGGAGGATAAAGCGCCTCCTCCCGGGAGAGGCCGAAGAGTCCAAGTTTCGCGCCGGCAAATCGGTAGAGATAGTTGTTCTTCAGGAATTCCCGGGTGCCGAACAAGTCGCCGCTGGTCACCTCACCCGCATTGGCCCGCTTCATGAAGGCATCAAAGTCCTCCTGCCAGACCGCGGCAATTCCTTCTGCGATGGCTTTTTTGATTTCGGGGGCAAGCTCCTGGTCAGAAAACGGTTTGCCGGGACCGATGCCCAACTTGGCGAAGCGCGCCATCATTTCCTTTTCCGAGGGGTGCGTGGGGCAAAACTGCAGGAGAAAATTAAGGTAGCCAAACACCTGGGCCGACTCGCTCATGCCGTCGGCCAGTGGCGGCCAGTCCACCACCGGTGCGCTGGTCGGCGCAGGATTGCCCAGATAAAGGCTCAGCGGCCGCACCCGGTAGGCGTCCTGGATCTGGTGCACGTTCTTCAGGTCGTCAGGGTTGAACAACTGGGTACGAAACAGGGCATACATTATCTGGGTTTCACAAGGAATCACTGCCCTGATCCCCGCGGGCTTTTCTCCCCGCCAATCTGGCCCCGTAATCAGGAAATCACCGCCCTCATTGCCGAATGGGCGGGTGCCAAGAAAGCCGAAGTTGTGCGTGTAGAGATCGATCAGTTGCACCGAGTAGTAACGGTCCGGCGCAATCTTCGGCAGGGTGATGACCATCGGCTCAGCGCGCAGGTCCAGCCAGGCGAAGGAATACGGCGTGTCCGAATTCGGCGTGACCACGAACTTATCCTCCGGCGTGGCAACAGTGCGGGCGTGGCCAAGTTGGTTCAGCGGCGCCTTGTAGTCCGGGCTGGTCTTATCAATCGCCTGTTTATAAAGCGTCTTATAGGTTTCCACCAGGGGGAAAGCATAGATGTAAGCCTCTCTGGCAATGGCGCGGGCTTCCTCAGGGGTAACGATGGTGGTTTTCATGGTGTATCTCTTTGTCTGAACAGGATGGTTGATTAGCCAGCTTGTTAGCCGGGAGGGTGATCGACTAGTGGTCCGTCAGCGTTGCTTTGACGAGATAAATGGGCCAAACTCTACCGGCGTACACAGTGATCAGTCGGGTTTACGACGGCGGATGCACGGATCAAGCTCAAGCGGCTTTACCCGTCACTGCAACGCTGACGTGC
>CAIMUS010000156.1 GCA_903844665.1 uncultured Pseudomonadota bacterium | reverse complement strand
GGCGTTGGGGCTTATACGTTCCATCGGATCTTGCGGCAACGTGAAGCCGCTGGGTTCAACCGCCGGATGCGGAAGACCGCATGTCCGGTGGTGTGGGAGGGGTAACGGGCGCAATCCCGTTACCCCGACCCGATCCTGGCTTTGCCGGGCATCCATGTATCAACGTAGCGGTGGCTGTAACTCATTACTGAGCATAAGCGCCATGAACTCACGTCCTGTACGGACGCCTGCTTTCTTGTAAACGTTTGCCAGATACTCCTTGGCTGTAGTTTCCTGGAGACCGCAGCGCCCGGCAATCTGTTTGATCAGCAAACCTTGCAGCCGCAGAGTGATGACTTCCAGTTCGCGTGGCGACAGCTTCAGGCTCTCCAATCGTGCCGGTAACGTGGGAGCCTGGGGCAAGGGTTCGATCAGGGTAATGAATGGCTGGCCCAATTTCGGCAGCTTCAGTATTGCCGGCAGGCGATAGCGCGGCATTAGCATCGGCAGAGCGCTCAACCGGGTCATCGAAAGCAGACTCTCCGGCGGGCAGGCATGGCTGTGAACCCTATAGACCTGGCCGGGCGTATACCAGATATGTACCGGTCCGCTCGGACCGGGCAGGGCAAAGATCTGACCTTTTGGCAGCGCCGCCAGCACCCACTGAGCGGCTTCGTTGACATTGATCAGGCGACCCGTGCCGGAAACGACGATTTCTGTGGGGGGGGGGGGGGGTGATAAGTGCTTGAAATTTCTAATAACTTATAACGATTTTCGTAGGGTGACAGATTGTCGGGCCGGCTTCGCAGCTTTGCATAATCGATGGCGCGCGCTAATTGCAGTGCAAACCACCCGAACAACCGGATTTCCTGGTCATCGAAGTCAGGCTGTTCGCGGCGCCGTTGGACGCTCACCACCCCGAGCGGACAGCCTTGCAGCAAAGGCGCCGACACCAGTGCATGAAAGTAAGGCACCTGCCGCAGGAATGAGCCAAATTCGCCCTGACTCACTCGTGCAATATCGGCTATATCGGAAAACCTGGCGGGAGTATTAAAGCTTTTCAGGCAAGTAGCTTCGGTGACATAGGGGTCCAGCCGCTGGTAGTGGGCCAGATAATCCACCGTAAGGTTAGGGCAATCATAGGTGTAGCCCGGTTGCAGCGTCCAGTTGACCGGATCGATCGGCATAAAGACCGCGCTAGAAAAATGGAGAATTTTCCTAAGCGCCTCGAACACCTCCGGCCACTGTTCCTCTGGGCTGACCTTGTCCGCAAAGAGCGTCTCCACCAGCGCGCACAGCGCCTGTTCCTGCCTTGATCTCGTCATGATTTTCTCTCTCCGTTGCCACCCGGTGACCCTCTGCGTTCCCTACTAAAGTAGGGATTGCTCTAATTTCTATATAAATGTCTTATGAGTCTTACCTTATAGTCAGTGCAAATCGAAGTCAAGTGCTCGATGGACTTGGCGACGTAACTGGAGCGCATCGTCTATAAGCTGAAATAAAGTTCATCGAATAGCAACGAGGGGATAGTCATGAAAAAGAAGTTGTTTCCGATATTAATCGGCGGAACTGCTCTTGTATTGGCATTGAGCGGTTGTGGCGGTGGAGGTGGTGGTAATGGGGGTGGGAATGACAATGGCGGTGGCGGCGGAGGTGGAGATGGAGGTGGCGGTGGCGGTAATGGAGGTGGGAATGACAATGGAGGTGGCGGAGGAGGTGGAGATGGAGGTGGCGGAGGAGGTGGCAACGTCAATCAATTCACACTGCCAATCACCACAGACAATGCTGCCAAAGTGAGCAATAAAGCTCTTGATACTTATGATTATCTGCAGTACGATCTTTGGGATGTTATAACAGACTTGAGAGATGATCTGTTACCGTCCGAGGGAAGCTCAAGCAATGCCGCGATTGCTTCGAAATCTCTCAAGAAAACACCGGCTCATATCAAACGCTCACTAGCGTCAATGACTCCGGCTCCGACTGTAAGAGCGCTTGCCGCGGCTCCTACGTGTTCTAACGAGGGCGGCACGGTAAACTTGAATCTCAGCGATACTAATGGCGATAGTTACCTGTCCCAGGGTGAGAGCGCCACTTACGAATTCCAGAATTGTGAATTTAGATGGTGGTTGGGGATTTTAAGCGGAAAGGTGACGTTGCAGGCTGTAGCGCTTAGCGATGCTAATCGCGAGATCCAATATACCTTCAGCAGTTTTACAGTCAAGGAGGAGGATAACTCAACTACCTTGGATGGTGACTTGACTCTAGTCAGTAAAGCACAACCGCCCTATTACGAGGATACGATGAAAGGCGGCTCCCTGGTAGGAAAAGAAGCTGATGATGCTATTACCACCCTGTCCAATTATGTCGCTACATACATTGAGCGTGACGATGAGGACAGTATTAGCGACGCCTTCGACGCTGATAAAATGGACAGCACTGCTTTAGGCGGCTCCGTAGGCGTCAAAACTTCAGAGCCATTCAAGACTATTGGCGAGAATGACTATGCATCCAGCGGCAATATGACTATTACCGGGGCTAATAGTTCCAGCGTCAAGGTAACAGCCGAGAGTGATGGTGTTCACGTCAATCTGGCGGTAGACGCCAATGGTGATGGCGCAGTCGATCAGAACTTTAGAATGACGTGGTCGGCATTGGAAGAGGATTGTCCTATTGGGACAGAAAATTCTCCTCCAGTGATCTCTGATACCACTCAATCCAGTACCAATTATAGCTATGATGATCTGGGGCGACTAATTGGCGCTACCACAACTATTACTATCTCTGCTTCCGATGCCGACAATAATCCCTTGACTTTTAGCTGGTCGGCAAGTAACGGCTCAATTTCGGGCAATACTGCGACCGCCACATGGCAACGGGTTATCTCGGTCGGTCAGGTTGCGTCGGGAGTTGTTACTGCTACAGTAAGTGATGGTCAATGTGGTGGTACAAGCACCAAAGAACTTTTTCTCCAATAATTCTTTAGCCCGGTAGGTCGGGCCACAGGACGTACCCGACGTGCATCGCGCCGAACCGGGAAAAGGTCGGGCAACGCTTGCGCTTTTGCCCGACCTACTTACTCATACAGCGCATTACGCTACGCTAATGCGCCCTTCTATGAGGAAATCCGTCCAGCGCGTAGATGTGTGTAATAAACAGGTTCGAGGAGATAGGCATGAAAAAGATTGTAACTGTTACCCTTTTGGTATTGTTAGCCGGTGGTGTTTTCGCTCTGCCGGTTCAAGAAGCCGAAGCCGCGTCCAAGTGCTATGTCAAAAATGGCAAACGGGTGTGTAAAAATACCGTAAAGGAGAAGCAATGCGCTATATGTGGTCAACCAGCAGTCGGCTGGTGTCATATAAGACACATCTACGTTTGCGAAAAGCACCGGTATTTCACACAAGGCGGCCAAAACTGGCGCTGCCCTTGATACTAGATGACGCGCGGGAAGAGAGGCTAGGCTCGATTTATTCCAATAGCTCGCGTAGAGCGGAATAGGGCGCTAGGCCGTATTCCACCGAATGCTTTCGGCTTATCCACCTCATCCGGCGTATTACGCCGCGCTAATGCGTCCTACGCGGGCTGGTCCGAGTTGGCAAACGGCGGGCCAATTATGTGGTTGCGGCGCAGCCCGGTAGGGCGGGCACGGCCCACCTAACCAACCGGCCCACCGCGAATGATGGGCCATGCCCACCCTACAAAACTCGTCCAGGCAACCCAGTCCTTGATTTCGTCTCCCGACAGATCTTACACTGGGTATTAGACATTATCGGAAACAATGGCAGAATTTAATACGATTGAAATAAAACCATTTATTTTCAATAACTTAACACAACTTTTGATAAAATATAATTAATTCTTTTTAGTTTCCGATAATGTCTATTGAATAAGAACACTTGATTAATATAAAGTTGTAGTATAGCATAGAAACTTATGAAGACACTAAGAGAGTTTGCGCAAGAACATCGGTTTTCCTACCGGACCGCCTGGAACTATTTCAAGGCTGGTAAAATCGCCGCTGCAAGGAAAAATAAGTTTGGCAAGATTTTAATAGAGGAAAGCACTGGAAAACAAAAATCGGAGGTGGTGGGTTGTTATGCCAGGGGAGCCTCATCTGATTAAGGCGCTGAAACATGAAGATTAAAAGAAGTTCTAAGTGTACCCTCAAGTTCGCCACTGAATCTAAAAAGCAACGGCTCTATGAAATAATGAACGAATATAGTAGGGTCGTTAATATCTTTATTGATATGTTTTGGGAAAATGATTTTGTGGCGGGGCAGTTGACGAAAGACCTCTATGCGATTCCGGCTAGCGGGTTGTCCGCCAGAATGCGTCAGTGCGCGGCCAGGGAAGCCCTGGGAATGGTGAATGGGGCCAAGGAAGCGAAGAGCACAAAACCCAGACATACCGGCAAGAAATGTATCTGGTCTTCCCAAGTCGTTGGCTTGGAATCGGGCCGCAATCACTTTGATCTCTGGTTGAAAATTCACTCGACCGGAACCGGAGACAGTTTTTATATTCCGTTAAAACAGCATTTCCACTTCAACCAGTACGCGGATTGGAACTGGGCAACTTCTATTATCGTCCACCGAGAGTATATCCAGATTTCCTTTGAGAAGGAGGTTGGACAGAAAAGCACATCGCCATACGCACTCGGTATTGACGTTGGAATTAATAGCCTGTTGACGGCCAGTAACAAATCGTGGTTTGGCGACCAAATCAAAGCTCTAATCAATAAAATAAAACGTAAAAAGCAACATTCCAAAGCGTATAAACGCGCTAAAAAGGAGTTGAGTTATTACTTACACCGGATCGTTAAGATATTTTTTAATCAACTGCCTAAGGAAGTCGGTTTGATCGTGGTTGAACGGTTAAAGAGTCTTAAAAAAGGCAAAGGCAAGCGGAGTAAAGGTTTTAGAAAGACGTTGAGTCACTGGAATTATCGGGAACTGCTGAAAGTCATTCAGATGCGTGCGGAAGAGAACCGTGTTCGCTTCCGCACGGTCAACCCCGCTAAAACCAGTCAAACATGTCCTGTTCCGACCTGTTCCCATACTCAGCGGGAAAATCGGGTGGGAAAGGTGTTTCAGTGTCTGAGGTGTGGGTACTCGGACGATGCCGACTACGTCGGGTCGCTGAACATCTTAACCCGGTTTCTCACCGGACAATATGGTGCCGGTTTCAAAGCTTTCCATGAGTTTCTATCAGGAAAGTAACTATTACTTTACGGAGGTGACTTATGACAGCGCTTACCCAGAAAGGACAGGTGACAGTACCGAAAGCGGTGCGACAACTCCTCGACCTGCACAGCGGTGATGAAGTGGAGTTCGTGGTGAAAAACGGGCTCGTTGAGCTAAAGCGATCCCGCCGCGACCACCGGAGCGCCTATGGGTTTCTGAAATCTACCGCGTCCGAGGCAGCCAAGGTCGTAGACGAAAACGCCGGGTTGATGGACGCCCTGATCGAAGACGACGACCGTATTCGCAGCCAGCGCCGATGAGTTCGCGCGCCTTGGATACCAACGTCCTGCTGCGCTATCTCACGGCGGACGATCCCGAGCAATCGCCTATCGCAGGCAGGCTGATCGATCAGCCGAAAGAGAACTCGGATGATTTCCTGGTTACCATCCCGGTCGTGTGCGAGTTGACTTGGCTCTTGCGCAGTCGACGCTATTTGGCTCCTACCAGGCGCTGTAGCTTCTGCACGATGGCATCGAGTTCTTGATCAGTCAGTTGGGCCAGTCTGTGGCTCAAGACGCGCTGACGACTGATTGCACGGCAGTGTTCCACCAGGCCGAAACTGTCCACTTGCAATTCATCGCGGGCCGAGATGGGAACATGAAGAGACTGATAGGCAGGTTCGGACCGGCTACTGAGAGGACAGACGAATATCATTGGCGGGTCTATATCCAGAAGTGTTTGTGTGGTAAGTACAGTGACGGGGCGAAGTTTGCCAATCTCCGCGCCTTTAACCGGATCAAGCCTGACCAGATAGACCCCGCCCCGGATTAGTTTTTCCACCATTCATCCGCTTCCTCGGGTAAAGGTGTCTCCAAACCCGTATCCAATTCCTCGGCTTCAGCAAGATAGGCGGGATCAAGCTTCATCGCTTCAAAGCTTGCTACCATCGTGTCCAGTTCCCAATCACTCTGGATTTTTTCGAGTTCGTTCACCAGGGCACGGCGAATCAATTCAGACTGGGTAAGTCCCAGGCGCTGCGCCACCACCCGGCTGGTGTCGGCCAGTTCATCAGGTAGTTCAATCGATAGGGCGTTCAAGGCTGTGATCCCGTTTGAGATAGCAAGCGTAGCCTGGATAGAGCGGAACTTGCGAAGCGTAATCCAGGTTCCTCCTGGCCGAAATGATAATCATGGCCGTAAAGCTCACTGATAGGCGTGGTGTTGGAGACAATCTGCATCAGCCCGAGTGGTACCTTTCGTGAGTGAAATCCTGCATAGCTTCCTGCACTTCTTCGCGCAGAGCTTCCACCGGGTAGTCGGCTACTGGAATACCCTGTTGACGTAACTGTTCAATCATATCGACACGGTTCGTCCCTAATAAGTCGGCGCCGTAGCCGCAAGAGATTTCACCTTGGCGTATGAGATCGAATACGGCCTCTCTATAGGCTTTTTCCGCGGCCTCCCGGCGTACCGTGTCTAAATCGCTCACTGTGTTTTCCAATCGATTGGATGCATCATGGTTTGCATTCGAACTCCTCAAGTAGTAGGTGTGCCCGATGAACTCGGAACGGCATTGACCTTCTCGTCCCGCCGCGGCCAGGCTTTCAGCACGGCCTGCACCACCGTCGCCAGGGGAATGGCGAAAAACACCCCCTAGAATCCCCACAGGCCACCGAACACCAGCACAGCGACGATAATGGCGATGGGATGCAGATCGACCACCTCGGAAAACAGCAGAAACACCAGCACGTTGCCGTCGATAAACTGAATGATGGCGTAAGCCGCCAGCACCCAGAAAAAATCCGAACTCCAGCCCCACTGGAAAAAAGCAACGATAGCCACCGGCAGGGCCGCCACGATGGCGCCGATATAAGGCACGATCACCGACAAGCCCACGATCAGGCCCAGCAGCATGGCGAATTGCAGTTGCATCAGGGCGAAAACGGTAAAACCCGCCGCCCATACGATCAGAATCTGCCAGAACTTGCCGCGGATGTAATTACCCAGTTGCGCATCCACGTCCTGCCAGATCTGTTGGATCAGGGTGTAATCCGTGGGCAGGAAACCCCGCACCCAGGCCAGAATACGGTCCTTGTCCTTGAGGAAAAAGAAAACCAGCAAGGGCACCATGATCAGATAGACAACGACCGCGATCGCACTCGTTACCGAAGCCAGCGACCACCCCAGGATGTTCTGACTGAGTCTGGTAATCTCGTCATTGAGGGTGGTGGTTAATTGCAACACCTGGGTCTGGGTGAAGATGTCCGGATATTCGGAAGGGAGGCTTTCCAGCAGGGCATAGCCTTTTTGCACCATACTGGGAAACTGCTGCGCCAGTTGAATCAACTGGCGCGACAGCAAGGGCAGGGGAACCGATAGCAGAAACAGCACGAAGGCGCAAAACAGAATGAACACGATCCAGACCGCCGGCAGCCGCGGCAGCCACAGCCTTTGGAGAAACCGCACCAGCCCTTCCAGCAGATAGGCCAGCACGATCCCCGCCAGCACCGGTGCCAGCATCTGGCCCATCAACAGAATCACGGCGGTAACGATGACCAGCAGCAGCACCAGCAGAACCGTCTGTGGGTCGGCAAAGTGGCGCTGGAACCAGTCGCTGATGAGCTTCATCCCTTACCTCGTCACCCTGGCGCTTCAGCCGGCGGGACGGCGGCGGCGCAGTTGCGATAGGGGAAACACCGCCTGGCCGTCGGGGCGCGGCGTGGACAGTTTCTTTGCAGGCCCCCAGGCATGGCCATAGACGACTTCATAGGTGGCCGGCAGCAGGCCATCGGGCTGGCGATACTGTTCATAAGCGGCACCCATCGCCTGCAACCGCCGCCTGCCGGTCAGACCGGGGGCGCGACCGGCGGAGATATTGTGAGCGCCCAGTGTCTTCAAATCCCGCATCAGGGTGAAGACATCCTGATAGGTCAGGGTAATGGACTCCATATCCATGACCGGCCCGGCCAGCGCGGCGCGCACCATGGCGTCGCCGATATCGTGCATATCGATAAAGGCGTTGACATGGTTATAACCGTCGGCGGCTTCCCAACTGCGGCGCAGCTCGATCAGGGTATCCGGTCCCAAGGTGGTGAACAGCAGCAGGCCGCCGGGTTTGAGCACCCGCCGGAATTCCCGAAATGTCCGGTCCAGATCGCCGCACCATTGCAGGGTCAGATTGGAAAGCAGCAGGTCGCAACTGTCGTCCGCCAGCGGCAGCGCCTCGGCGTCGCCGCACAGACAATGCAGGGTGCGGAACCAGGGGACGCGGCGACGGGCGATGGTTAGCATATTGAAGGCGATATCCAGGCCGATCACCTGGGTTTTGCGGTATTTCTTCAGCAGCGGGGTGGTGGTAAAACCGGTGCCGCAGCCCACATCCAGAATGGTCTGCGGCGTCAGGCGCACCAATTCCAGCCGCTCCAGCAGACGGTTGCCCACTTCCCGTTGCAGCACCGCCACTTCATCGTAGTGGGCGGCCGATTGGTTGAAGGATTCCTGGATCAGTTTCTTGTCCAGGTAAAAGGAGCGATCTTCAGTCATCCAGAAAGGCTCGCAAGTGGCTGATAAACTCACCGAGGTGGGAGAAAAACGGTGCATGGGCGGCGCGCTCGAAGATATGCAGGCGCGCGTTCGGCAGCAGCCGACAGGTGGCCTCGCCGGCGGCGACCGGCACCAGATTATCGCGCCGCCCCAGCAATAATAAAGCAGGACAGGCAATCCGTCCCAGTTCGCCGCGCAAATCGGCGGTTTCCAGGAGAGTCAGACCCACGCACAGGGCTTCGGTATCCGGGTCGCCGTGCTGAAAGACGATCTCCCGCAACTGCCGCAGCAACGCCACCTCATGCTCGCCGCCATGAACCTCCAGGGCGAGAAAGCGTTTCAACGTAGCGCGGTAGTCACGGCTCAGGTTCTCGGCGAAAGCATGCAGCATCCGGCAATCCAGCGCATGCGGCCAATCGGGGCGGCGCACGAAGCAGGGCGAGCTGCCGACCAGCACCAGTCTGGTCACCCGCTCCGGCGCATCGATGGCCAGCCGCTGGGCGATCATTCCCCCGAGCGACCAGCCGATCCAGACCGCCTTGGGTGGAGCGACGGCGGCGATGGTCCGGCTAAGGCTTTCCAGGCTGGAGCCGCTGCCGGCGGAGCGGCTGTAACCGTAGCCGGGCAGGTCCAGATAGGTCACCCGGTAGTGGTCCACCAGCGCCTCGATCACATCCTCCCAGATACCGGAGTGCATTCCCCAACCATGCACGAGGACGAGATCGGTTCCCCGGCCGAGGGTTCGAACGTAGAGTCCTGAAGGGTGATTGGCGGTAGGCTGGGACACAGGATCAGTATACTCTCTGGCATGAGGGCCTGGCTGAAGGAAGGCTGAACCGCAGATTGACGCGGATTAACGCAGATTAAAGGATTGCGCAGATGAAAAGATGGTGGTGATGAGTCTATCTGCGTAATCCATTAATCAGCGTCAATCTGCGGTTCAGACAGTTACGAGCTTAAGGCGCTTTCGGAAAAGCGCCCCCCAGGGAAGGCGCCGGAATGCTGTGCTGCTGGCAGGCCGCCGTCAGCGTATTCAACAGCAGGCAGACGATCGTCATGGGACCGACGCCGCCGGGTACAGGCGTAATGGCGCCCGCCACCTTGACCGCCGCCTCGAAATCCACATCCCCCACCAGACGGGTTTTGCCATCACCGGCATCGATCCGGTTGATGCCGACATCGATGACCGTGGCGCCCGGCTTGATCCACTCACCCTGAATAAAGCGCGGCTGACCCACGGCGGCGATCAGAATATCGGCGCGGGCGCATTCCTCGGGCAGGTCGCGGGTATGGGAGTGGGCGACGGTGACGGTGCAGTTTTCCCGCAGCAACAACGCCGCCATGGGTTTGCCGACGATATTCGAACGACCAATCACCAGCGCATGTTGACCGCTTAGATCTCCGAACCGGCTTTTCAACAGCATCAGGCAGCCCTGCGGCGTGCAGGGAACCATACCCTCCCCGCCGATCAACAGATGACCCATGTTGACGGGCTTGAACCCGTCGACATCCTTGGCCGGATGGATGGCGTCGATGACGGCCTCGACATCGATTTGTTTGGGCAGCGGCAACTGCACCAGAATGCCGTTGACCTGGGCATCCTTGTTGAGGCGGTTGATCAGTTCCAGCAACTGCTGCCGGGAAGCGTTGGCCGGCAGGCGGTGCTCGAACGAGGCCATGCCGGTCTCCCGCGCCTGGCGGGTTTTATTGCGGGTATAGACCTGGCTGGCCGGATCGTCGCCCACCAACACCACGGCGAGACCTGGGGTAACACCGTAGATCACCCGGATATCCGCCACCTGCAAGGCGATTGCGATGCGCAGGTTGGCGGCGAAGGCTTTGCCGTCGATAATGTCTGCCATGATTTCAGATTCGCTGTATGGTTTGCTTATTTTAGTGAGCGGATCGGGATTTACCAGCCGGTTTCTCGAACAGGGCGCATAAAACACCGCCCGCCAGCGGCTGCCGACCTAAGGCAGGACAGTCGTGGGTCGGGCAAAAGCGTAGCGTCGCCCGACGTTTACCCAGTTCGTCATGGGAATCCGGCTGGAGCGTTGACCGGTTTGAATAATGGCAGTCAAATTGGCCCGACTGGGAGACAGATGCTCCCAGGGGACTGTAGATCAGCGTTTCGATCCGGCATCCCGCCGGCTGTGATCCTCCAGCAATTCGTATTCGGTTTCGACTGTGTAGTCCGCCTTGATAAATTCGGACTCGGCCTGCCGCCGCAGGCGGCGAACCTGCCACCACAGCCAGCCCCCCAGCACCACCGCGCCCGCCGCGGCGACGGCGAAGAAGACGAAGGCCAGCAAGGCGCCTACCGTTAGGGTAACTATCAAAGCGAGAGCCGCACCCAAACGGGTCGCCCAGGAGGGTTGCAAATAATTAACTTGTTTCATGAACGCGCCACCCAAAACCACCATAAGATCAGGCCGATCAAGATTACGCCGGCCAGGTTGACCAGCACCGTACTCATGCCGTCTTCCCGCCGGGCTTGAGCCAGCGCAGGCGATTGGCATTGCTCACCACGGTAAACGAGGACAGGGCCATGGCCGCGCCGGCGATCATCGGATTGAGCAGCAGGTGAATGAAAGGATACAGGATGCCGGCGGCAACCGGTATTCCTAAAGTATTGTAGATAAAGGCTCCCACCAGATTCTGCCGGATATTCTGTAAGGTGGCCTTGGACAGGCCAATGGCGTCCGCCACCCCGTGCAGGGAGCCGCGCATCAGAATCAGATCCGCGCTTTCGATAGCCACATCCGCGCCGGCGCCGATGGCAAAGCCGACATCGGCCTGGGCCAGCGCCGGGGCATCGTTGATGCCGTCGCCCACCATGCCCACCACCTGACCGCGTTGCTGCAACTCCTTCACCCGACCGGCCTTGTCTTGCGGCAAAACTTCGGCCACAACTTCATCGATGCCGACCTGGGCGGCGACCGCCTGTGCCGTCGCCCGATTGTCACCCGTCAGCATCACCAGCTTCAGACCCTGCGCATGCAGCCGTTGAATGGCTTCCTTGGCGTCAGGCTTGATCGGGTCGGCCACCGCCACGATCCCGGCGATCCGTCCGTCCACCGCCAATAACATCGGTGTCTGCGCCTGCGATGCCAGTGTTGCCGCCGTCTGTAACATGGAGCCGGGCGCAATCGTGTTGCGTTCCATCAGCGTCCGATTGCCGAACAATACGGTATGACCTTCCACTTCGGCACGTACCCCCTGTCCCGGCAGAGCTTCGAACGCGTGGGCAACCGGCGGTTCCAGTCCTCTGCCACGAGCAGCCTCGACGACCGCCTCGGCGAGCGGATGTTCGGAACCGGTTTCCACCGCCGCCGCCAGCCGCAACAGTTCCACTTCCGACCAGCCCGTAGCCGGTACGAGAGAGGTCACCGTGGGCCGGCCGGTGGTGACCGTGCCGGTCTTGTCCAGCACGATGGTAGTCAGTTGCCCGGCCCGTTGCAGCGCCTCGCCGTTACGGATCAACACTCCGTATTCCGCCGCCTTGCCCACGCCGACCATGATCGAAATCGGCGTGGCCAGCCCCAAGGCGCAGGGACAGGCGATGATCAGCACCGTCATGGCGGTGACCAGCATATAGCTCAGCCGGGGATCGGGACCGAAGTTGAACCAGGCCAGGGCGGTGAGCACCGCGATAATCATGACCGAGGGTACGAATACGCCAGCGACCCGGTCGGCCAATCTGCCGATGGCCGGTTTGCTGCTCTGAGCCTGCCGCACCAGTTCGATAATCCGTGCCAGGGCCGTATCCCTGCCGACCCGGGTGGTCTTGAACAGGAAACTGCCGGTCTTGTTGAGCGTGCCGCCGGTGACCGGATCGCCTTCTTGTTTAACCACCGGCAAGGGTTCGCCGGTCAGCATGGATTCGTCCACCGTGGAGTGACCTTCGATAATCTCGCCGTCCAGAGGGATTTTCTCGCCGGGCCGCGCCCGGATGACGATATCCAGGCCGATCTCCTCGATCGGCACATCGCGTTCCCCGTCGGGGCCGACCACCCGCGCGGTTTTGGGTTGCAGCCCGAGCAGCCGTTTGATGGCCTGGGAAGCTTTGCCACGGGCGCGGCTTTCCAGGGCCGAACCGAGATTGATCAACGTGATAATGGTGACCGCCGCTTCGAAATAGGCATGCCGCGCCAGGCTGGGAACGCTGTCCGGGAACAGGGCGACCAGCATCGAATAGAGCCAGGCCGCGCCGGCGCCCAGGGCGATCAGGGTATCCATATTGGCTTGATGATGCCGGAAATGTTTCCAGGCATTGACGAAGAAATGGCCGCCGCTGTACCCCATGGCCGCCAGGGTGAGCAGACCGGTGAGTATCCAGAACAGCCGACCCGAGGGAGTATCCAATTCCGGCAGCCAGCCGGCCATTTCGGCGATCATCAGCGGCGCGGCCAGCACGCCAGCCACCACCGTATTGCGCACCAGCCGCCGGTAATGTTTTTCTTCGGAAGCTTCCTGGGCGAATTCGTCCGCGGGACCTTGCAGTTCCGCCGCATCGTAACCGGCGTCCTTGACCGCCTGAATCAGGCGTTGCGTCTCGACGGCGCCAACCACCTGGGCGGTGTGTTCGGCGAAATTGACGGTCGCTTCGATGACGCCGGGAACCTGGCGCAGGGTGTTTTCCACGGCGTTGACACAGCCGGCACAGCTCATGCCGGCGATGGCTAAGCGATGGTTGGCGGCGAGGGCGGTGGTCATGATGGACGGAAATGCAGCCTTAACAGCACTGAAGTGAATAGCTGCCTGTTGGACAGGGATTGGGGCGATTGGTGCAGGTATAATGGCCGCTTTGTCAAAGCGGAAAAGGGCAGGTTTGTCCAAAGTCCAGTATAGTAACTGTGGCCAGGAAAGCAAAGCCGAGGACGGAGTAAGCCCAGGCGTTCTCAGAAAAATTAAAGGCTTCCTTAGCCGTTAGCAGGAACGATCGGCCTTTTCGGTACTTCTAATAGTAATAGTTGATTTTACGCACCCGTTTGCAGGTGATTTTGATGCAGTCGCTGTTGCTGCTGTTCGTGTTGGCCGCATGCCCACTGGCGGCGGCCGCTCAGGAAGAGATTTACCGCTGGCAGGATGCCCAGGGCAATACCCATTACGGTAGCAAGCCGCCCGCCGACGCGCGGGCCGAACCCGTGGGCGCGCGCACCCAACCCTTGACGGTCAACCCCGATGAATCGGTGTACACCTGGAAGGATGAGCAGGGACATGTCCATTACGGTGACCGCCCGCCGCCGAAAGGAGAGGCGAAGTCGGTCGATACCAGCGCCAGTCCTATGTCCACCATCCGCAAAACGGAGATGCGCGCGGGTGAGCAGCAGTTGTTGGATGGGACGCAACGATAAGGATCGCAACCGGAGACGGTTTGCGCGCCGGCGCCTTGCAAAGCTGCAAGGCGCCTACAGCTTTGGCAGCTTAGCTCAATGCCAGACCCGGCCAGCGGCGCTGCAGTTCGGTTAACCAAATCTGCCGCAGCCGGCGCCGTTCATCTTCCGGCATACCGCTCAGCAAAGCCCGGTAATACTCATGCGAAGCACGGGTAACCGCCTGATCGTCCAGCGGCAGTAAATCGATATCGCGATGAGTCAGCATCTGTGCTATTCCCCTTTCATGCCAAACTGATAAGTGCTGTTACCAGCAATAAAGCCAATAATCGGGCCATACCAGGTGGGTATCATCCCCTCATCCCTTGCAGGCCCGGATTAAAGTACTCTCCCCTTGCTCCAAACCGCCGGAGCCATACTTTTACATAGAATCCAATTTTAGCAGAAGTTGCAGGACACAATATGGGCGCCATCCATTCTCAACCTGCCTGGAGAAGAAATATCCCTTGATAAGGAGGAAAATCACTTTGATTTAACAGAGCTTATTGCCGCGGTCACTTTTCCCTAAGAACTTTCTTTAGCAACAATTTTTAACTTTTTGCTTTCTAATGCCAGTGCAGTTGCCCGTTCACTGGTTAAGGGGGGAGGGAACTTATGGGTAATCATCAACCGCGAACGCCGCCGGCAACGTCACTACCGGCCGGCAACTTGAGCTACAATGTCCTGAGAAAACCTGACAAGTGGCTGTAGCCGGCCAGGAGGATAAACCGATGCATGATTACAACCCTGCCCCTGATCTTCTGCGAGACCGGGTGATCCTGGTCACCGGCGCAGGTGATGGTATTGGCCGCGCGGCTGCGCGCCGCTTTGCCGCTCATGGCGCCACCGTGGTCTTACTGGGGCGCACGCTGCGCAAACTGGAAGGGGTCTATGATGAAATCGAGCAGGCCGGACATCCTAAGCCGGCCATTTACCCGATGAATCTGGAAGGCGCCTCCCCCAAGGACTACAGCGATCTGGCCCAGACCCTGGAAACCGAGTTCGGCCGCCTGGATGGGTTGCTGCATAATGCCGCCTGGCTGGGTACGCTGACGCCCCTCATCCATTACGATATCGAGCTCTGGTACCGGGTGTTGCAGGTCAATTTGAATGCGCCTTTTCTCCTGACTCAGGCGGTACTGGCGCTGATGACGCGGTCTCCAGACGCCTCCATCGTCTTCACGATGGATGCCGTCGGCGAGGAGGGTCGCGCCTACTGGGGCGCTTACGGCGTCTCCAAGGGCGGCATGCAGACGCTGATGAAGATGCTGGCCAATGAACTGGAGACCAATACTTCGGTCCGGGTCAACAGCATCGATCCTGGTAAGGTGCGCACTCAGTTGCGTTTGCAGGCTTACCCATCGGCCAATCCCGAGGAATGGACCGATCCCGCGACGATAATGGGGCCGTATCTGTATCTGTTGGGTCCCGACAGCAAAGGGGTTACCGGCCAGACCCTCAAGGCACAGGATTAAAAACTCCATTCTATAGATGGGTTGTCCTTCCCCGGTTCGGGCAGGGAACGCTTGCAAAAGTAAGGTAGCCAGCACAGCCCGGATGGAGCGGAGCTTGCGGAGCGTAATCCGGGGTCCGCCCCCCCCCACCCCGGATTCCGGCCTCCGGCCTGCATCCAGGCTACTGTTACTGAGCGTGACAATCTACACCCTACCTGCCACCTTCTCAATGAAGGGGAGATGTTTTCTGACGTAACTGATAATTACCGCCATGCTTCTTGAACGCCATAGACGACTTCTTGCTCTCCTGGATGCACTGGGAGGGAATGTGAGCAGCCTGGATTTCCAGAAATTGCTCTTCCTTTACGTTCAGGAAGAAGAAACGGAGCCGACCTACGACTTCGTACCCTATCGCTTCGGCGGTTTTTCTTTCACCTCCTATGCGGACAAGCGACGGCTAATCGAGCAAGGTCTTCTGGCTGACGGGGAGCGATGGAGCCTGACCGAGGCGGGCCATCGCGAGGCTCGGCTGGGCACGGCCGACCAGGTGAGAATAGACCGCTTTGCCCGCTGCCATGCCGGGATACGCGGCGATGAACTGGTGAAATATATCTATCGCCGCCATCCCTATTACGCTATCCGCAGTAAGATAGTGAATCGGGTACTGGCCGACGATGCGGCGGCGCTTCAGGCCATCCGGGATGCACGCCCGGTCCCCCTCCCACTTGGCTTGTACACCATCGGCTACCAGGGGCGGAGTCTTGAGGCTTACCTGAACCGCCTTATCCAGGCCGGAATCACGCTGTTGTGTGATGTGCGGCGTAATGCGTTAAGCCGCAAGTATGGTTTCTCGAAGAGCACGTTGAGCCGTGCCTGCGACAGTGTGGGAGTGCGCTACGAGCACCTGCCTGAACTTGGGATCGCCTCCGAACGGCGCCGGACGTTGGAGCGGCAGGCGGACTATGATGCCCTTTTTGCCGACTACGAGCACCATGATCTACCGGCTCAGGAGGAGGCGCTGGAACGCATTGCGCGCTGGGTGCGCTTGGAACAACAGCGCGTAGCGCTGACATGCTTCGAACGCCGTCCCGAGCAATGTCATCGGCATTGCGTGGCCAAGGCATTGGAACAACGATTTGGGCGGGAACTCGCCGCCACCCATCTATAAACTGGAAAAACCCATGCCCAGGGAAAAAATTCTGGTTACGGTTAAGACCTACCCTACACTCTCGCGTAAGTATGGAGAAACCGTGTGCACGGCGGGTGTGCGAGAAGATGGCTCCTGGGTCCGAATTTATCCGGTTCCCTTCCGGCGGCTGAATGAGTCGGAACAATACCGCAAGTTTGACTGGGTGGAATGCAATCTGGTGAAGAGCCGTTCCGATCCCCGTCCTGAGACATTTCATCCGGTAGACGTGAATGACCTTAAGCCGATGGGGCACCTTGATACGAAACACCACTGGCGCGAACGGCGTCGCCTGCTGCTCCAGACTGCGTCAGTCTATACTCGATTGCAGCCGTTGATTGCAGACGCCAAGGCGAATGTCTTGTCGCTGGCCGTCTTCAAGCCAACCAAAATCAAGGGGTTTATCTGGGAAGAGGAGGAGCGGGAATGGGATCTGACCAAGCTGGAAGACATGCGCCAGCGCACCCGCCAGGGAGACCTGTTCTCGGAAGAGACGTGGCGCCAGGCTTTCCAGCCGATCCTTAAGCTACCCTACAGCTTCTCCTACCGTTTCGAGGATGAAATGGGCCAAGCCGGCGAGATGCAGGTTCTGGATTGGGAAGCGGGTGCTCTTTTCTGGAACTGTCTGCGAGGAAGCAACGGTGATGAGAGCGCGGCACTGGTAAAAGTGCGTGCCAAATATCTGGATGAGTTCCGCCAGAGCGATCTGCACTTTTTTCTCGGCACAACGCAACAATACCATTTCCGCGCCCCCAATCCTTGGGTAATTATCGGCGTATTCCCAATTCCCTACGAACGGCAACCCGAATTGTTCTGATCCGCCGACCCATACCGGTACGAATCGTGGGGGCGGCTGTTCCTGCCTCCGGTGTCGGCCGTCCAGCGCGGCCGGGCATCGCCCAACACCGCCAGACTGGCCACCTAACCCGAATGGCGCTGGATCAGGTTGGTTGGATGATAAGGGAAAAGTTTGGTGTCCAACAGGTAAAGGGGGTCGGGCACACGGAGGACCGCATTGGGATGTACAGAATCCTGATGATGGCACTCATACCAATGTATATCCAGGCGGACGTAGACGATGAGTACGCTAGTTGCAAGCCAAGTAAAATTTTATTCCGATCAAGACGAAGATGTTTTCTTCGCGTGGTTGAAAAGTATCTCCTGCGTTCAAGCTATTCGAGGAGTGGGGGATAACATCGAAATAGAGGTCGATGATAAGAAAGTGGACGGTCCTGCTTTGAGAGAGCTAATTGCCATCTGTACTCGGTATGAAATCGAGATGTCACAGCTTGCTCTTTTGGAGACCGATCAGAATAGAGCCTGGTTTGCTGGAAACCAGAAAGCTTTTTGGTTTGAGAAAGTGTTTGGCGGACAAACAGGCAAACGCCGGTTGGGATAAGCCAGCCAGCCGGAAATTGACGCCTGCCTGTGACAGCGATAACGTCCGCGTTCTATGTCAACCTGCCTGACTTCCAGACATGCGGCGGAATATGCTGTGCTAACGAAGAGGTTGTTATGACAATGCTATCAATACGTGGGATCGATGAGCAAACATCCAGCTTGCTGAAGCAAGAGGCCAAACGCCGTGGCATCAGCATGAACGCTTTGATTCTGGAGTTGCTGCGCCGCGGCATCGGGCTGTCACCTGAAAAATCAATTTATCACGATCTCGACCATCTGGCCGGTACCTGGACGGCAGAGGAAGCGGCGGCATTCCTGGAAACACAACAGGATTTCGAGCGCATAGAAGAGGATTTGTGGCGGTGATACGCATACTGCTGGATACCAATGCTTATGTGGCTTTCAAGCAGGGAGAGAAAGATGCAGTTGAAACGCTACGGCATGTCGACCGGATAGGAATCAGTGTGGTTGTCTTGGGTGAATTGCTCGCAGGTTTTGCAGCCGGTAAGCGGGAAGATCGTAACCGGATTGAGCTTGACGCTTTCCTTAATTCGCCACGAGTGACTATCATTCCTGTAGACCGTGATACCGCCCATTCTTAGGCCAGTAAGAACACGTTAGGGGAGTTCCACCGCATGACCCGTGACCAGGTCTTTATCAGCTACAGCCATGCCGACAGTGAGTGGCTGGAGCGACTGCAAATCATGCTGGCGCCGTTGCAGCGGCAGGGAACGCTGGACGTGTGGGCGGATACGCGCATCCAACCGGGGCAGATGTGGAAGGAGGAGATACAAAAGGCACTGGCCAGGGCCAAGGTGGCGGTACTATTGGTCAGTCCGCATTTTCTGGCGTCTGAATTTATCGATAAGGATGAACTGCCGCCGCTGCTGGAAGCATCCAGGAAAGGGGGCTTGACCATTCTCTGGGTGCCAGTGCGGCACAGTCTTTACAAAGCAACGACCATTGCGCATTTCCAGGCCGCCTGTGATCCCAAGACACCATTATCCATGTTGCCGCCGGCGCAGCAGGAAGCGGAACTGGTGCGCATTGCGGAAAAGCTGATGGCGATTCGACCCTTGCCTGTGTCATCACCGCCACCGCCACCAGAATCACCCTCAAAGCCACCCTCAGCCGAACAGGTAGTACAACCTCCGTCGCCGTCGCCAAGTTCTCCCTCACCACCATCATTAGCCGTACCGCCTCAGCGTGTTTGGGTACAACTGCTGATTGTGCTGGTGTTAGGTGTGGTGGGAGGTGCCGGTGTGTATCATCTGGGGAAAGTATGGTTTGAGAAGGCGCCGGTCTCAAACTCACCCGTGTCAAGGGGTTCAGCGCAAGGAAACGGTACCACTGAATCCACTGAACCTAAAAAATCCAACCCACTTGTTTCTCCACCTCCTCAGCAAAGTGCAGTGCCTAAAGCATCACCACTTCCTCCTATAGAAAATATTCACGGCTGGCCAGCGCAGCAGGTGCAGGATCTGCAAAAACAGACAGCCCAGGCACTGAAGCAAGATGTCGAGTTCCGTGATCCGCTCAAAGACGACAGCCAGGGGCCATTGATGGTGGTGGTTCCGGGTGGCCGTTTTCAGATGGGGTCTCCAGATAATGAGTCAGAACGAAAAGAAAACGAGCGTCAGCATGAAGTAGAGGTGGAGTCTTTTGCTATCGGCAAATATGAAGTGACTGTAGGACAATTCAAGCGTTTTGTGGAGGAAGCCAAATATAAGACGGAAGCTGAGAAGAGCGGTGGTTGTTATTACTTGACTGGGAGTGAATGGAAGCAGGATGCCGATAAGAACTGGCGCAATCCAGGATTCTCGCAAACTGACGATCAACCGGTGGTTTGTGTCAGTTGGAACGATGCGATGGCATATGTGGACTGGTTAGGTAAGCAAACGGGCAAGGAGTACCGGTTGCCAAAGGAAGCAGAATGGGAATATGTGGCACGGGCGGGAACGACTACGCCGTTTTACTTCGGCGCCACCATCAGCACAGACCAAGCCAATTATAACGGCAATTACGTTTATGGTAACGGACGTAAGGGTGTTTATCGGCAAAAGACCGTCAAGGTTGGCCAGTTTCCACCTAATGCCTGGGGATTGCATGACATGCACGGCAACGTCTGGGAGTGGACCTGTTCGGTGTATAGCGAGAATTACGACGGGAGCGAGCAGCGCTGCGCGGAACCCGGTACGAGCGGCCCGTGTGTGCTGCGGGGCGGCTCGTGGAACACCGAACCGCGGGGGGTGCGCGGGGCTGCGCGCGTCGGCGGGGACCCGCACGACGGGGGCCCCAGCGGGGGTTTTCGCCTGGCCAGGATCTTTTCCCTTTAGTCTTTGATCTTTTTCACTTTTCCTCATCTTCAGTGTGTACAGGATTGGACGATCGGCATAAGCCCAACTCATCCTCCACTCCCCCGCGCCAGGTTCACCGTCTCCCGCAAGGCCACCAGCAGCATCGCCAGATCCGGCTGTCCAGCCGCGCGCAGTTCGGCAAAACTGTTGCGGCAGCGTTCCACCCCCGGTCGATTCTGCTCCATCCAGGCCTCCAGCCGCGCCGGCGGCGTCAGCGTGTCGTCGGTGGCCTGCAGCACCGCCGCCGTCAGCAACCGGCCCTGATCGTACAGTCCCTGCAACAGGGCCGCCCGCGCCCGGTTCTGCCAGTGGCTGGTGGTGGGCAGTTCGATGATATTACGGCGCAGCCAGTTCAACTCCAACCGGTTGACCAGATCGAAGTAGACCGCCCCCACCGTCTCCACCGGCAACTGCGCCCGCTCCGCCACCTCCACCAGATCCAGCGCACAGTACAGCGCATCCATGCTGGCCACCCATTGGGCCAGTTCCGCCGGCACGGCGGCGTCGCCAAAACGCTGGCAGGCAGCCTGCAATTCCACCTGCTCGGTGGCCTTTAATAACTCTGGCAGGCTGTTCCTGATCGTAGCGATGCCGGCGCTGAACTGGCCGATCACCGCCTCGATCGCAAGCGGCGGCCGGCGGTGGCGCAGCAGCCACAGACAGGCCCGTTCCAGCAGCCGCCGGCTGTGCAACAGCATGGCATTCTGGACAGTCGCCGGCGCCTGGTTATCCAGCGCCTCGATGGCGCTCCACAGCCGGCGGGCGTCGAACATCTCGCGGGCGGCGGTGTAAGCGCGGGCGATGTCGGGATAGCTTGCCCCGGTCTCCTCCCAGACCCGGAAGGTGAAACTGGCGCCCATGCGGTTGACCAGGCTGTTGGTGATATGGGTGGCGATAATTTCCCGTCGTAGCGGGTGGCTCTCCATCTCCTGGCTGAACGCCTGCTGGATGGCCCTGGGAAAATAGGCCAGCAGTTCGTTTTTCAGATAGGGGTCTTCCGGCACATCGGAGGCCAGCAGTTCCTGATACAGGTAAATCTTGCTGTAGGCCAGCAGCACCGCGATTTCCGGCGGCGTCAAGCCCTGCCGGGCAGTTTCCCGTTCGGCCAGTTCCTCGTCACCGGGCAGATACTCCAGCGCCCGGTCCAGCCTGCCGGCCTTCTCCAGGTTACGAATCAGCCGGGCGTAATCGCCCGGCACGTCCGCCGCCCGCGCCGAACTGAGGCCGATCGCCTGGGGTTGCTGGTAATTCTGTCGCAGCACCAATTCCGCCACCTCGCCGGTCATGTCAACCAGCAGTTGATTGCGCTGCTTTTCGGTCAGATCGCCGTTACGGACCACCTGATCGAGCAGAATCTTGATATTGACCTCATGGTCCGAGCAGTTCACGCCGCCGGAGTTGTCGATGGCGTCGGTCAGGATTCTGCCGCCGACAAGGGCGTATTCGATCCGGCCGCGCTGGGTAAAGCCCAGATTGCCGCCTTCCCCCACCACCTTGCAGCGCAACTCCCCGCCGTTGACCCGCAGCGCATCGTTGGCCTTGTCCCCGACTTCCGCATGAGTTTCGGTAGCGGCCTTGATGTATGCGCCGATGCCACCGTTCCAAAGCAGATCCACCGGCGCCTTGAGCAGATGATGGATCAGTTCATTGGGCGTGTAGGATTCCCCCTTGAGGTCCAGCACGACGCGGGCTTCGGGAGAAACCTGGATCACTTTGGCGGCGCGGGAATAGATGCCGCCGCCCGGTGACAGCAAGGCTCTATCGTAATCGTCCCAGGTGGATCCCGGCAGTTTGAACAGCCGTTCCCGCTCGCGATAGCTCAGTTCCGGCTCGGGGTTGGGATCGAGGAAGATATGCTGATGATTGAAGGCCGCCACCAGTTTGAGATGGCGGGATTGCAGCAGGCCGTTGCCGAACACGTCGCCGGCCATATCGCCGATGCCCACCACGGTGATATCGTCGCGGTTCTGGATGTCCTTGCCCAGTTCCCGAAAATGGCGCTTGACCGATTCCCAGGCGCCGCGGGCGGTGATACCCATCTTCTTATGGTCGTAGCCGGCGGAACCACCGGAGGCGAAGGCGTCTCCCAACCAGAAGCCATACTCCCTGGCGATGCCGTTGGCGATATCGGAAAAGGTGGCGGTGCCCTTGTCCGCCGCCACCACCAGATAGGAATCGTCGGCATCGTAACGCACCACCTGGGGCGGATGGACGATGGCATCCCCCTGGCGGTTGTCGGTCAGATCCAGCAGGCCGCGAATCAAGGTCTGGTAGCAGTAAATCCCTTCCTGCTGCAGGGCGGCCCGATCCGCCGGCGGCCGCTTGACCACGAAACCGCCCTTGGCGCCGACCGGCACGATGACCGCGTTCTTCACCATCTGCGCCTTCATCAGCCCCAGCACTTCGGTGCGAAAGTCCTCCTTGCGGTCGGACCAGCGCAGGCCCCCGCGCGCCACCGGCCCGCCGCGCAGATGTACCGCCTCGACCCGCGGCGAATAGACGAATATTTCGAACATTGGGCGGGGCTTGGGCAACTCATCGATCTGGGCGGGATTCAGCTTGCAAGCCAGATATTCCTTGGGTCCACCCTGGGGGTCGGTCTGGAAGAAATTGGTCCGCAGAGTGGCCTGAATCAGGTTCCAGAAGCGCCGCAGGATCCGGTCTTCGTCCAGGCTGCTGACCTGCTCCAGGGCTTCTTCGATGGCTACGCCCAGCACCGTGGTGCGGCGGCCCTGATCCAGTTGCAGCCGGGGATCGAAGCGGGCCTGGAACAATTCCGCCAGGTAGTTGGCGATCGCCGGATGTTTGCCCAGGGTCTGTTCCATATACGCCTGGCTGAACGGCGCCCGGGTCTGGAGCAGGTATTTGCAATAGGCCCGCAGCATCACCACTTCCCGCCAGTTCAGCCCCGCGCCCAGCACCAGGCGGTTAAAGCCGTCACTCTCCATCGCCCCGCTCCAGATCCGGGCGAAAGCCGCCTGAAAATTCTCCTTGACCTGGACCACATCCACGGCCATTCCCTGGTCTTCCACCATATCGAAATCCAGTATCCACAAGGTGTCGGCGCCGGCGGTGATTTGGTATGGACGGGCCTGCAACACCCGTAAACCCAGCTTCTCCAGCATCGGCAATACCGCCGACAGGGCGATAGGCTGCCGCCCGAACAGCTTGAAGCGCAACAGTCGGTCCGGGTCTTCCGGGGCGCGGTACAGATGCATGACCAGCGGCTGCTCGGCGCCGACGCTCTCCAGCCGCAGGATATCGTGCACCGCGATCCGCGGGTTGAAGTCATCTCGGTAAGCCACCGGAAAAGCCTGCTGGTAACGCTGCAACAGCGTGTTACCTTGGGCCTCGCCGCATTGTTCCAGCAGCGCCTGTTGCAGTTCGTCTTCCCAGGATAGCAGCGCTTCCCGCAGCCGTTCCTCCAGTTCTGTTACCGAATACTCGGGAATCTGTCCCGGCGTGGTGCGAATGGTGAACAGCACCCGCGCCAGCACTGCCTCCGAAAACTGGGTGGAGAATTCCGCGCTCAGACCGTTGAACGCCCGCAGCAGGATGGCCTGCAGCCGCAGTCGGAGGGCGGTGTTGTAACGGTCGAGCGGCACATAGACGATGCAAAACACGAACCGGCCAAAGACATCCTCGCGCACGAACAGGCGCAGCCGCTGGCGTTCCTGCAAGTGCAGAATGCCGATGGCGATGTCGTACAGTTCAGCCTCGCCGATCTGGAACAGATCGTCGCGGGGAAAGGTATCCAGCACATGCCGCAACACCTTGCCGGAATGGCTGACCGGCGACAGGCTGGCCTGCTCCAGCACCCGCTCCACCTTGCGGCGCAGCAGCGGAATTTCCTGGGGTCGCATGTTGTAGGCAAGCGAAGTGTACAGCCCCAGGAACCGCTGTTCGCCCAGGACCTTGCCGGCTTGGTCGAAGCGTTTGATGCCGATGTAATCCAGGTTGGCGGGACGGTGCACGGTGGAGCGGGCGCTGGCTTTGGTCAGGATCAGCAGGGTAGGGGCGTAGACCAGCCGCCGCTGCTGCGGGGTCAGCATGGCGAAGCTGCGGGATACCTGATCGGCGCGGTCGTCACGCAGAATCCCCAGGCCGGAGCCGGGCACGGCGCGTAAGTTCAGTTCCCCTTCCTGGTCCAGCAGGTCATAGTCGCGGTAGCCGAGAAAGGTGAAGTTGCCGTCCGTCGTCCACTGTAGAAAGGCTTGGATCTCGTCCAGTTCGGTGCGCGCCGGCGGCGGCAGGCTGGCGCTGTCCAGTCCGGCGGTGATCTCCAGCAACCGGCCGCGCATGGCCTGCCAGTCTTCCACGGCGACCCGGACATCGTCCAGCACCCGGCGGAGGTTCTGGCTTAAGGATTCCAGGAAAGTGGGATCGCTCTGCCGGTCCACCTCGAAGTGCATGAAGGCTTCGGCGCCGCCGTTTTCGCTGCCGTGCGGCAGGATTTCCTGCAAGTATCCTGTCGGGTCGCGCCGCACCCGCATGACGGGATGGATGGTCCGATGTACGGTCAGGCCATGACGGTTCAGCTCCATGGTTATCGAATCCACCAGAAAGGGCCTATCGTCGTTGACGGTTTCGACGACGGTATGGGTGGAGCGCCAGCCGTGCACCTCGAAGTCGGGATTGTAGACGCGGATCAGAACCTCTCCCGGCTGTCGCTGGCGGGCGAAGTTCCAATGGGCGAGCACGGCGCCGTAGAGATCTTCCGGCTCATCGTCCAGCAGGTCTTCCGGCGAAACCCAGGTGAAATACTGGCTGGCGAAGACTTGCGCCAGAGGCGCAACGTCGGCGGGCAGGCGCTGTCTAACAGCGGTGACAATTTTGTCGATGAGTAACGCTTTTTTTTCTTCGGCTTTGCTGGTCATGCTATCCTCCGTCCGGCGGTCGCGCTGGGATTATCGATGGAATGGGTAGGGCATGACGGCGATTATAAAGCCAACCGGGCATCTCTATCGGAGAGCGATTTTAAGCGATTGATTCAAGGTGAATTATTATGAGCAAGCAATCCGCCAAGCAACTGGTGATGACGCCGCTGTACCGCCAGCGGGTGGTCAAGGCGAAAAAGGGCAAAGGCAGTTACTGCCGCAAACAAAAACCCCGGACCGAGTTCCGGGGTTTTTGCTTTCTGGTAGTTCTCCTGGGAGCGCCGGCGTCCTCGCCGGCACCGCCGGTTCGTCTCCTGGAAAACGCCTGTTGCCGTCGTGTTCCGATTTCATCCAATAATGACTGAAACCGCTCAGCAGGCATATCCGCCCACGCGCCAGCCAGTTTCATAGTCGGATTTTCCCGCTGTTCTCGCTCCAACCCAAGTCTGAAGCGATAAATAATGTCATACAGTTCAGCAAGTTTTGCTTCCGGTATTTTTTCCAATTCTGCCAATATCTTATCTTGTAACATTGGTTACTATTCCTCATGCCGGGAATGATCGGGCGTTTGATTATTTCAGTAGGTCGGAATAAGCGGAGCCAAAGCGTAGCGTTTCCGGCACCACTCGCTTACTGCTCAATTTTCCATTACTCCTTACAGCTAAGAATCCTCAAACGGCGGAGGGCGCCGTAGGCGTATACGGCCAGGCTCGACGATAACAGTACAACCGATAAAATTCGCTAACTCTGTTTTCCTGACAAACTCGATTATGAATCGATTAACCGCCAAAGGCCCCATTGTCCCAGGCCGAAATAGAAATATCCCTGGATGACTGCCAGGTGGATACTTCCGCAAGTCGGCAAATTCTACATCCAGTGTAAAGAGCATCCTGCCCTCTTTTTTTGCGGCGACTCCTACCTCAACGTCAGGTCGTCCCAGGAGGCACTCATCCGCTACAGTTGCCATATCCAGGCCAAATGGAGCAAGCGACACCTTCAGGTGATGAGAGAGGTTTTCATCGAGTTTTATTCTCACGAAGCTACCTTCCAGATGTTTTCTCGCGCCATTTCAGCCGCATAGGCTACCGCGGCGCGGATATCCTCAAGCTTGAGCAAGGGGTAGTGATCGATAATCTCTTCGGGCGTAAGTCCCTCTGCCAACGCATCCAGAATGATGGCGATATAAATTCGTGTGCCACGAATACAGGGTTTACCCGAACAAACAGCCGGATCGACCGTTACCCGTTGGAGCAATTCTTCTGGTGTCATGGCATCACTCTCTTTTGATAACCTCAATAAACACATTTTTCCACAGAGGATGAAGAAGTCCAACCGCTCCACCCCCGGCTCGCGCACAGCCCCCCGCAGGAGGAACCTGGATTGCGCTTCGCAAGCTCCGCTCCATCCAGGCTACGCCGGCTATGTTCTCCTCGAACAGGTTCATTTTCCATGGCGGTGGTTGCCGGCAGACATCCAGACATGGCGATTGGCGGGAACAAAATCCACCCTCATCCGCCGGCTTCTTCGGATGGCCGTTGCTGTGCCAGCGCTTCCCAGTATTCCAGACCAGTGCCACCCATTTCCTTCGCCAGCTTATCCAATGCGCTGAGAACTTGCGCATAACCAATATCCCTGGCAATCCGGTAAGCCGCTACAAAGGCAGCAATGGCTTGATCGAGTTCCTGCTTCATAAAGTGTATACATCCCATATTAAACAATGTCCCACATAAACCCGCCTGGTCGCCCAGCACCCGGCAGATCGTCAGCGACTCCTCCAGATACCGCAACGCTCGCGCGTAGTCGCTTTGGGCATCATAAATCACCGCGATATTCTTGAGCGTCGCCCCTTCTCCCGCACGGTTGCCAATCGCCCGACAGATCGCCAGCGCCTCCTCCAGATATTTCATGGCGTCAGCATATTCGCCGACAGCGCCGCAAATCTTGCCGGACCGGTTAAACGCCAATCCCTTCATCGCCTGATCCTGGCTCTCTCGCAACGCCGGCAGCCATTCCTCGAGCAAAGTGTGATACAGACCCCACAGGTCAAAGCGAAGCACAACCTCATCCAGCGCCAACCGGGCTGCCTCCTCGTCAAGTTCGGCTTGCCGCAGCGCCTCATGAGCGATCAGCATCTGATCCAGGTTGGACCGCAGATGCTCGAACACCCAGTGCTGATAGCGGGCCGCTTTCTGGCGTAGCGCCAGTGCCGGTGCTTCCCGCTGCTCCGCCAGCCAATCCGCTATCACCGGGGACAGCCGATAGCGATTCATCCCCAACTCCGGCTCCCACTCCACATCCACCAGCGATAATCCGGTCAACCGCCGCAATAAATCTTCCGGTTTCTCCAACTCCCTGGCAATTAACCGCACCCCATCGACAATGACCGGCGCCTGATAGGCGCGCAGCCGATTGAGCAGTTCCTGTTCCGGCGGTTGCAGATAGCCGAACAGCTTGGCCACCGCCATATACAGTTGCAGCCCCGTTTGAGCCTGTTCCAGTTGCTGGAGAAAGGCATCCTCATCCGCTGCCACCTGGCTCAAACCGTGGAACAATTCCAACCCTTTGAAATTGCCGGCCAGCGCCTTGTACAAACGGCGCAACCGTTCCAACTCCCAGCGGGCGCCAGCCAGATGCTGGTGATAGCGCAGAAAATCGCCATAGCTCGGCGGCGGCAACGGATAGTGTCCGCGGCTGGGGCCCTCCCAACCGGGGATAACCCAGCGGGAAGTCAGCAGCAGGATGGGCGCCGGACTCCCGGCGACCGGCTGACAGGCCGCCAGCCAGACGGCGATAGCGTCATCGGTCATTCGATTGGTCGCCGGGTCCTGCACACTCTCCAGATTGTCCAGCACCAGCACCAGCTTGTTCTGCGTCTGTTGCAGCAACGCCCGCACCAGCAGCTTGGCCTGATTCAGGGGCGGGAGTCGGCCCAGTTGCCGGTCCACCTGCTCCCGCAACGCCGGTTCCAGCGCCATCGTCAAGTCGGCGACAAACCCCTGCCAGGGCTGTTCCTGCCGCGCCGTATATGCCCGCACCAGATAGCCGTCGCTTTCCAGCCGCTGGGCAATCCGCCCCGCCAGACTGGTCTTGCCCTGACCGCCGGCAGCGGTGATCAGCCACTGGCGTGCCCCGCCGCCGTGCAACTCCCGGCCCAGTTCCCGCAACGCCCGCCGCCGGCCGATGAAGGTCTGCGGCAACGGCATACCGGCCAGTTCCTCATAACGCAACAACGGCGGTTTCGGCGGCGCCGGCTGGAACGCCCAGTCGATCAACGGTCGCGCCGGGTCCCGGCTGTACAGCAACGGCAGGCACCATTGCCCCCAAGTCAATTCCGCCTGCCCGGCCTTGGCCGCATCCCGCTGAGCACCGGCCAGGTCCAGCGGTTGGGCAATCGCCGCGCGCGCCTCCTGCAACGCCACATCCAACCGCTCCTGGCGACCCAGCGCGGTACACAAGGCTTGGGCGAAGCGGATGCCGGCCAGATCCAGAATGGACTCACGCATCCCCACCACATGCGGCAAGCCACTGTTCAGCAGTTGCACCGCCAGACTGGCGCCGAGGGCGTCCGAGGACGACTTGCCGGACTGGCAGGCGGACAGCACCACCGCCTGCACCGCACTCCCCATGAACGCCTGCGCCAGGCGCCCACCCTCGACCGGCTCGGCGTGGCCGTCCTCACCCTCGAAGATGAATACCGCCTTGGGCGGTTCACGGCGCAGCGGGTCCTCGCGGAACTCACCGTGGCCGCTGAGAAACACCAGGTGGAACGACTGTTGCCGCAGCAGCGCCTGGAAATGGGTAAAGCGGCCGTCATCGGGGGTGGTGAGTTGCACCCGTCCATCCTGAATCAGCGGGTCCAGCGCCCCCAGCACCCTGGCCTGTTCGCTCTCCACATCCAGCCGTTCCTTCTCCGCGTCCAGATCGTCGGGCATGGACGTGAACAGCAGCACTTGCAGCGGACCGGCCGGCAGCGTTTGCGGCGGCGTGTCAGCCGCCGCCAGCCGGCGGCTCAGCGTGAAGCCGCGGTGTTGACCGAGAAAGCCGTATTGCGGATGATGCAGGCATTCCCAGGGCAGCGACTGCACCAGCGGATCGGCACTCTCGATCACCAGCGGCAGTAAGGCCGTGCCAGCCGCAGGCCTGGCGGCGTCCAGCCTGGCGGCGTCCGCCACGGTGCGCCACAGAGCGCCGCCGACGGTGCAACTCCTGCTCGCTGACGACGTAATGATGGACGTATCGCAGCGACAGGTGCTGCGCCAGGCGGACCACGTCGGGAAAGCGGGTCTGGAAATCCGCCGGCGGCGACAACACCAACGGCTCGCTAGTCATAGTCGGCATGGTGGTAGTCCTTATGATACGGTGGGTTCGTGAACAGCCTCTTCAAGGCGCCTGTAGGAGCGAGCGACTGGTTACACCCGTTTCAGTTTCAGTACCTGTAGATTATCGGGAATGGTATCCTGCTCCACAAGCGGGACAATCCCCGCAACCTGCGAGCCATACCCTTTATGCAAGAAGAACAGATCGATGTGTTGGCCGTAATCCACGGCGCGCAGCGACTTCCTAAAAATTTATTATCCGTAAGGTTTTAAGGAGCACATTATCATGACCGATAACCGGCTGCTGGTCGTCGATGACGAGCCGGAATTTGGTGAATTCGTCCGCAAGGTGGCCACCGATCTCGGCTACGAAGTCCGGGTCACCACCAACGGCAAGGCGTTTCAGGCCGCCTATCACGAGTTACAGCCGACCACGGTGGTGTTGGACATGGTCATGCCGGGCATGGACGGCAACGAAGTGGTCTTGTGGTTGATGCAGCAGCATTACGCCGCCAACCTGATCATCATCACCGGTTACAGTCCCGATTACGCCACGGACGCCAGGCGTCTGGCCGAATTCAAGGGTCTGCGCTCGGTCACCATGCTCACCAAGCCGATCCGCCTCGCCAAGTTGCGCGAGGTTCTCAGCAGTGGCAAGACTGGCTGAGGAACCCGACCATGCAGTGGCTCAAGTTATCAATCGGATTGGCGGTAGCGCTTAGTCTGGCGAATCCTGCCTTCAGCGAGTTGGCCGAACCGAGGGACAATCCCACGGTGGCGTCGGGTCCCGCCTGCAATGAACTCTTCACCTGTCTGACGGCGTTTCGCCAGGACCTGGAGCGGCTGCGGCTCATCATGGGAGAAGCGCAACCACCGCCGCTGGATATCGGTCTTCGCAACGCCACCCCTTATGACGTTTATTTCCAGGCCCTGGCCTTAGTGCAGCGAACCAACCGGCTGGCGTTCGAATTCATGCGGACGGTGGAAAAGCCCTTACCGCAACCGCCGACGCCGATTCAATTGAACGATGCTCTGCCGCTGCTGCAGGAAGCTTATCAGGTGTTCAAAAATGTGCTGGCGGACCCGCAAATCGAGGCTAATTATGCCCTGGTGCCCCCACCTCCCGTTGGGTCCGCCGAAGTCCCGCCGACGGCCTCGGCAAGTGATGCCTTTGCGCTGATTTTTGCGCTCAATCGGCAATTGAACCTGGTGCTGGAGCGGCATTTTTCGCCCAGCGACAGCTATATGCAGGTCACCCTGGCGGTGGCTTATACCGCCCAGTTGCTGGCCCGCTATCCCGACGCCGTCCGGCTGCCGGAAGAGCCGCCGTTCGAGCCAGGCAAGCAACCCGCCGATACTTACTTGAAGTTGAACGCCTGCCTGCAATACCTGATCCAGGCGCTGCGCAACCTCGGTCTGCCGGCGCCGGTAGTGGAACCCCAGCCGTTCGATAAAGCCCAGATCACTCCGGGCGATGTCTTCCTGCTCGCCTCCCTGGTGGTGGCGCAACTGGATTTCCTGCGGCAGCAATTGGGCATCTCCACGCCACCCCGCCAGATCTTCTATGCGGGCCGGAAGTTTCCCGCCGATGTCTATCAGCGGGTGGGTATGTTGCAGGCGCAACTGGTTCAGCTCGCCCGGCAGACGGCGGCCCACGGCGCCCCAGGGGCTGGAAAGTGAAATCCAGGCTGCTTTCCCTGTTCGATCCCTGGCACAAGCAACCCCTGCTGGCCCGCCAGATGCTTAAATCGCATCTGGCCGTGACCTTGATCGGGCTGGGAATGCTGGGTATCGCCCTGGCGTCCACCTTCGTCCTGCGCTCCCAGGTGATCCAACTGGCCGATGAGAGCGGGCCGTTGTCGCAAGCCTCGTTGCGGGTGCTGGCCGGGGTGCAGCACTCCATCGCCGCGCTCGGCAGTTGGGTCAACCTCGGCGATAAATATTTCCTGACGGACTGGCAGGCCGCCTGGAACGAAGAGATCGAGCCGGCGATGGCTTCGCTGAAGGCGCAGCGGGAGTTTTTGCAAAAGCCCCGCCAGCAGGCCCGCCTTGCGGAGCTTGCGACCCTGCTCGCCGACCTGAAGGAATCCCAGTGGTGGGTGAAGGATGTCGCCCGCACGCCCGGCAATCAACCGGCCCGGGTGACTTATCTATTCGAAGTGCAACCGCTGGCCACCTCGATCGATGGCTTACTGGTGGCGCTGTTGGAACAGGAAAAGGGCCAGGCGGGCGGGCCGGAACGCCGCGAACTCCTCATCCAGTTGGCGCAATTGCAACGGCTGTTCATCTTCACGCAATTGCAACTACGGGAGATTCTGGGAGAAACAGGACTGGAGTATGCCAAGCGCTTTCGGGACAGTTGGCAGGCGACGCGCGCCGTGTTTAACGCCGTCGACGCACAACAGGCGCTGCTGACGCCCGAACAGGGTTATCTGTTACAGCGCTTGCAGGCCGATCTCCAGGCTTTTGCCGGCCTGTCCGATAAGCTCATTCAGGAACGCAGCGCCGCCACCTGGAACATAGCCCGCTATTGGATGGAGCAAGAGGCCGCCCCGCTGGCCGGCCGGTCAATCGACCTGGCGGCCGCCATGGCGAAGGAGGCGACCCTGGGAATGGATCGGGGCGCCGTGGCGGCCGGGTCCACCAGTGCGATTACGGTCTGGTTGCTGGTGCTGCTGATCGTCGTCATGCTGATCGTCGCCCGGGCCGTATCCCATCGCAATGCCAGGGCCCTGGCCCAGCCCCTGGCCGCCCTCTCCCAGGCCGCCAAGGAACTGGCGGCAGGCAGGCTGACGGCGGATATTCCCGTCGAACGGGCGGATGAACTGGGCGATCTTGTCCGCAGCTTCAACGGCATGCGGGCCTCCATGCATCAGGCGCGGGAGGCCCTGCGTGAGGCCAACGCCTCGCTGGAACAACGGATCGCGCAGCGAACGGCGGAACTGGAACAGGCGAATGCGATCCTGACCCAGGAGATCGCCGAGCGCAAACAGGCCGAGGAAGCCTTGCAGGAAAGCGCGGCCCGCATGCGCGCCATCGGCAATGCCGTGCCGGATCTGTTGTGCGAACTGGATGAGGATGGCCGTTATATCGAGGTCATGACCGGTCAGGACCGCCTCTCCCGAACCAATACCGCTGCGCTCAAAGGAAGACTCTTGAGCGAGGTGCATCCGCCGGAGATGGCCGGCTATTTTCTCGGCATCATCCGGCGGGCGCTGGCGACCCGGCAGATCCAGATCGCCGAATACGAATTGGAGCTTGCCGCCGGCCGGCGCTGGTTCGAGTCCCGCACCGCGCCGCTCGAAGCGCCGCCCGGCAGCAAGCCGGCGGTCGTGGTGGTTGCCCGCGACATCACCCAGCGCCGGGCCGCCGAGGCGCGCCTGCGGCAGGTCCAGAAAATGGAAACCATCGGCCATCTCACCGGCGGTGTCGCCCATGACTTCAACAATCTGCTGGCCATCGTGCTGGGCAATCTGGAATTACTGAACGAACAACTGGCGGGCAATCCGCCCTTGCAAGATCTGGTGCAGCGGGCCGTGGCGGCGGCGGAGCGAGGCGCCACCCTGACCCAACGCCTGCTGGCCTACTCCCGCCAGCAACCGCTGCGGGCCCAGCCCACCGATCTCAATAAGATGGTCAAAGGCATGCTGGATTTACTCCAGCGCACCCTGGGCGAAACCATTCAGATTCGGACCGATCTGGCCAACGATCTCTGGCTGGCGCTGGTGGACCCGGCGCAGTTCGAAAACGCCCTGCTCAACCTGGCTCTGAATGCCCGGGACGCCATGCCCCAGGGCGGCGTTCTCGGCATCGAAACCGCCAATACCTGGCTCGATGCCGACTATGCCGCCAGCCATGAGGATGTCAAACCTGGACTTTATGTGATGTTGATCGTCAGCGACAACGGGGTCGGGATGGCCCCGGCGGTGGTGGAACACGCCTTCGAACCGTTTTTCACCACCAAGCCGGTGGGCAAGGGCAGCGGTCTCGGCCTGAGCATGGTGTACGGACTGATGAAGCAGTCGGGGGGACATGTAAGCATTTACAGCGAAGAGGAGCAGGGTACGACCGTCCGCCTGTATCTGCCCCAGGCGCAGACGGAGACCGTCGCGCCACCGGGAGAACTGCTAACCGAGCCGGCGCAGCAGTTCACGGCGGCGACCATTATGGTGGTGGAAGACGATGCCCAGGTCCGCAAGCTTGCCGTCAATATGCTGCACAGTTTAGGGTATCAGACCGTGGCAGCCGGTGACGCCTGGACGGCCTTGCGGCTGTTGGCGGAACGGCCGGCGGTGGCTCTGCTGTTTACCGATGTGGTGCTGCCGGGTGGCATGAGTGGCGCGGATCTGGCGCGCGAAGCGCGGCAGATCCGGCCGGAGTTGAAGGTCTTGTTCACCTCCGGTTATACCGAGCATGCCCTGATCCACAACGGTCAGGTCCAGGACGGGGTGGAATTATTGCCCAAACCTTATCGTAAAGCCAGCCTGGCGAAGAAAGTGCGCGCCATGCTTGCGGCCGCGCCTGCCGCCGTGGCCGGGAGTAAAATGGTCCAGGAAGTGTTGAAATGAAGGTTGATGGCTGGAACGAACCGCACTCCGGGCTGCGAGTGGCTTTGTTTCTTTAGAGCCTGTATAGGGTATCCACTTAAGTCGGGACACTTTGCAGGCTGAGCCCGTAGGGGCGGTTCGCGAACCGCCCCTACGGGGATTCCCTGGGAGCGCCGGCATTTTGCCGGCTGTTGACTGGCGTCGATGCCCTGAGGCCGGCGAAGATG
>CAIMUS010000155.1 GCA_903844665.1 uncultured Pseudomonadota bacterium | reverse complement strand
GCAGGGTGATTTTTCTGCTTCGTCATGTTGTAGCCAACCTTTCCACAGCGGCGAGGTAAAACTCCGGAATGATCTCGGCAGCACAGTATTGACGGCCAAAATGGTAGGAGATAATCGCACCTGGACATAGCCCACCGAAAGGCTCCCACACGACATCGCCCTTTTCGGTCGATGCTCGGATGGTTAATTCGATGAACTTCAAAGGTTTCTGGCTTCCATGAAGGCTTTTGAACTTGTACTTCATGCCGTTGCGCTCTCCCTGAATCCGCTCTGTTCCGCTGACCTGCGGCTCCCGCCAAACATTCGTTACGCCCACATCACAGTTGAACTTGGCCCGAAGCTTAGCCCATCGGTGGCCCGGAATGGGAATTTTTCCGTCAATACTAAAATAGGGCCGTCCCGCCGGGTCACCATGTTCATTGGCGTATTGCGCCAGTTTCACAAAAGCGTCCACGGGTGGGTAATACCAGAGATGATCGGGCGTGAGGTATTTTCGCGTAGCCGCGTTCAGCACTCCGCACGCTTCGTTAGCCAGCCGGAATGGCAATTTACTTCTTTTCCATTCGTGGCGAAGCCATTCTTGCATCGTCAACGACTGATCGCTGACTCGAAATGTCGCTGCTTTAACATAATGCACGCAAACTTCGGTAACGATGGGGAATTTGCGTAGAGTTTGCGTGTTCACATTGCCCGCAACATGCCCCAGACCTTTGTCCCAAATGTTACAGCAGCGATACTCCCAGCCGTGTGCTACCAACACAGGATGCACCGTAGCCCAGCCCACTTCGGTGTTCCAGAACCAAAGCGTTGTTTCCGGGGTGGAGTGTTCGCTCCAAGCCTTGATATGCGGTTCGTACCATTCTGCAAGAGATTCGGCCTTATGATTGTCGCCGGGAAAACCGTTCACACCATACGGACCATCGGAGAGAATGCAAGTCGGAGTCGGCCAGTCCGAATACAATTTTTCCGCGCGGTCAAAGTGAATGAATACATGGTCGCGAGTGTACAGGTCGCCAACCACAGGTTCCCGTTGGTGTCCTTGCCATCCAGAAAACAAGTGAGCCTGTGATTTGTTCGTAGCGTTCCTCATCGGCGAGTCCTATGTTGTCGAGTAGTTATGATGTTTGCCGTATAACATTGGCAGTAACCAGCGCACCGTTTTAGCAGCGTGTCTGTGTTAAGCGCCTTGTTAGCTGACATTTTTGGGTCTATGGAATAGCTGCTTTGCCGACGACACAACCAACAGCACTGATCCTAGAAAGAAAAACACTAGCATTATGCCGTAAACCTTACTGGGCGCGCGAACCAGAGGTTCGAAATAATCAATATTGGCAGAGTGATCTGAAACAGAGTCTAAAAACTTTATCGCAAGATACTGGTAGAAGGCGCTAGCCCCAATTGCTAACAAATAGCAGAGCCAAGACGAGACCAAAAGAATCTCTACGCTTATAGGTCCTTTCTCGCCCAGTACCTTTTCTCGAAAGGTAATTGAAAGTGCCAAAGCTCCAATGCTGAGTTGAAGGAAGATCTGTGCACTGGTGACGTACAACGGGATGATGACACTGTTAACCTCGAACCTTGTCATGACTTAATGAACACTCTGGATATGTCAGCTAAAATGGATTAGCGCGTAGGGCACAATAGCGCCAGCGTATTGCGCCGAATGGTCGACAACTCTGCCCTGTGGGAGCGGCGCCCTCGCCGCGATCAACCCGGTAGCGCCACGGGGTGTGGCCAGTTATCGCGGCGAGGGCGCCGCTCCCACAGGTTATTCCTGTTAACTTTATACCTATATCTACCTTTGTAAGCCTCCAGGGGGAAGGGATAGCGGCGTCATGAATTACTCAGTTTTCAGGACTACCCCCTATTGTTGCTGTAAAAGCGCCTTAAGGCGTGCGATTTCCGCTTCGGCGGCGCGTCGCGCGGCGGCTTCCGCATCGGCGCGGCGAGCTTCCGTTTCGGCACGCTGGGCCTCGGCTTCGGCGCGGCAGGCTTCCGCGTCGGCACGCTGAGCCTCGGTCTCGGCACGGCGGGCTTCCCGCTGAGACTGAGCGACGGCGGCTTCCGCTTCGGTGGGCAGCATTCGGCCATCCGGGTCGAAAAACCGCACTACCAGCAGCGGCTCGGTGTGCCCTCCGATCAGATACTCCGCCTTGCCCAGCCACAAGCCCAACTGCTCGCTCCACAACCAACCGCGACCATCGGGCGCCAATTCCTGATAGCGGCCCCGTGTATCCAGCAGCCAGCCGCGTAATCGCTGCGTCAGGGGGTCGAAGACGACGTATTCCGGCGTTTGCAGTTCCCGTTCGTAAATCGCCCGTTTGGCGGTGACATCGAACTTCGCAGTGCTTTCGGAAGCCAGTTCTATGACATAGTCGGGCGTCAACCCATCCTCTTCCCACACCACCCAGGATTTGCGTGGGTTCTTGTGCCTGACTCCCTTGACTACAAACACATCCGGCCCCCGAAAGTTGCGCGTTTTGACCTGATCGGGATCGAAATAGACGAACATATTGCCGGCGACATAGACATCCGGACGATCCCACCAGTAATAGCGCAGGATCCCGATCAACAGGTTCATGACAATGACGTGCCAATCCGATTCCAAGGGTTCACCGTCGTCGTAAGGTAAAGTATCTCCCGCTGGAAGAGACTTTTTTTGCAAGGTCAGTGTGGTCATAACATTCCACTGGCGGCATAGGTACGAATTTTTACAGGGTACGCTGCAATAAGGGTTTCGTCCAGTATGTCAAAATCCCCGTAGGTCGGGTTAGGCGCGCCTTCCGGCCGGGCCTTGGGAGCGCGTAGGTTGGGGTGAGGAAAGAACCCCAACATTTCAGGGTGGGGGATTACGTTGGAGTTCCTTCGTCACCCCAACCTACGAACTGCGCCGTACTTCCGGAAGCCAGTTTTATGACATGGTCGGGCTGGAATTCTGCCGTACTCGCTTCTCGGCTTCCTTTTCCTCAATGGAGCGGATGTCCTGTGGTTGCTTTCGACGGAACTGCTTTTCATAACAGTACTCGATGAATTGAGGAAGCGGCATCTTCCAGGGTTCTTGCCGGTAGTTCGCGATGCTACCGAGCTTCTTCGGATTCATCCCAAGTTCGCGGGCCATTTGTACTTGAGCATGCGATAGACGATATCGTTGGCGGGCTTCGATCCACGGCTTAAGTTTATCAGGGATAAACCCGGCTTTCGGCATGACCCGAATCTCCTTCAAAACACATAACGCCCTAAGCTCAGCCGGTCGGCTGGAGCGCTTGGTTAGGCTACCTCCAGAATCTTATCCGCCACATTTCTGCCTACAGTGGGTAATGGCAAGGACTTTCCATCTTTTTTCATGATCTCGATCCATTCATCAACAACCTGACAAAGCTCAGCATAAACGTGTGTTTCATCATCACCATGACAACAAGGGCCAATAATGCCTGGGCATTGACCCACAAAACACTCATCTTCATCAGACCATTCAATAATCTTCACGTAGCGAGCACTCTCTTTCATTACTATGACTCCTGAATCTTTTTTCTCACCTCACGCACTTGGTAAGGTTTGGCATCATCGCCGAGTTGACCAGAAATAGTGATACGACTGCCTTTTGGGTGTTCGTAGTTTCTATGACTTCCTTTCCCACCTCGACTAACAAAGCCTGCTCTTTCCAGGTCACGAACCAGTTCTCTAAGTTTGGGGGGCATGCTTAAAACCAAGCAACGTCAAAGGTCTCCCTAACAAGTGATTAGACAGCTTCCGCATATCTCTACCACAACCTACCATCCTCGTCAAGCAGCGCGTAGATACTGTTATCCATGTCAAGCACTATAAAGAGCTGGATCGACGTTTTTTCCGGAAAGCACCGTCCAGTTTGGCTTGGCAACATCGATACCGACATGAAACGTGGGCACGGTGAACCTCAACTGATCAACCTTGTG
>CAIMUS010000154.1 GCA_903844665.1 uncultured Pseudomonadota bacterium | reverse complement strand
CCCCGGCCCCGGCCCCGGCCCCGGCCCCGCTGCCGGGGCCGGCGTCGCCGGACCGGCGCCAGACGTCGGTTCCGCCGGCCGCGGCGGCCGCGTCTCGCGGCTTTCGAAGGCGGCGCTGCCGCCGCTCCCTTCGCGGCTGCCCAGCATCTTCATCTCGGAGGCGATAATCTCCGTCGTATAGCGATCCTGGCCGTTCTTGTCCTGCCATTTGCGGGTGCGCAGGCTGCCCTCCACATAGACCTGCCGGCCCTTGCGCAGATATTCGCCCGCGATTTCCGCCAGCCGGCCGAAAAACGCCACGTTGTGCCACTCGGTGCGTTCCTGTTGCTCACCGCTCTGTTTGTCCTTCCAGACCTCGTTGGTCGCAATCGTGACGTTGGCGACCGCTCCGCCGTTGGGCATATAACGCACCTCGGGATCCTTACCCAGGTGGCCGATAATAATGACTTTGTTGACGCTGCCGGCCATACTGACTCACCTCTGAAAACCGATCTGCATCGGCCTGTGCTGGACTATTACCACTTAGGAAAACCGAACCATGGGAACAACATCCACCCGACCCCAGGGAAACGCATTGTTAAAATGACCGGGAACCCCATATCACCCTGCATTAACCGAGTCGGTCGGTTGGTTTGACGACGCTATGTTAACAGTTCCGTAAAGCATGGGAAAATCATGGCTACCATTCGCATCCGCGGCGCCCGCACCCATAACCTGCAAAACATCGACCTGGACCTGCCCCGCGACCGGTTGATCGTGATCACCGGTCTGTCCGGTTCGGGTAAGTCCTCCCTCGCTTTCGACACCCTCTACGCCGAAGGCCAGCGCCGTTATGTGGAATCGCTGTCGGCGTATGCCCGCCAGTTCCTGGCGCTGATGGAAAAACCCGATGTCGATCATATCGAGGGGTTGTCGCCGGCCATCTCCATCGAGCAGAAATCCACCTCCCATAACCCCCGCTCCACGGTCGGCACCATTACCGAGATTTACGACTATCTGCGCCTGCTCTATGCCCGCGCCGGCATTCCCCGCTGTCCCGAGCATCGGATCGAACTGAACGCGCAGACGGTCAGCCAAATGGTCGATCAGGTGCTGGCGCTGCCCCAGGACAGCCGGTTAATGCTGTTGGCGCCGGTGGTGAAGGAACGCAAAGGAGAGCATATCAAACTGCTGGAGGATCTGCGCGCCCAGGGCTTTATCCGCGCCCGCATCGATGGCGAAGTCGTCGAACTGGATGCGCCGCCCGAGCTGGATCTGCGGCGCAAGCACAGTATCGAAGTGGTGGTGGACCGCTTCAAGGTGCGGCCCGATCTCGGCATCCGCCTGGCGGAATCTTTGGAAACCGCCTTACGGCTGGCGGGCGGTCTGGCCAAAGTGGCGTTCATGGACACCCCTGACTCGGCCGAGCTGGTGTTTTCCGCCAATTTCGCCTGTCCCGAGTGCGGCTACAGCCTGAGCGAATTGGAACCCCGGCTGTTTTCCTTCAACAATCCGGTGGGCGCCTGTCCGACCTGCGATGGGTTGGGGGTCAAGCAGTTTTTCGATCCACAACGGGTGGTGACGCATCCCCATCTCAGCCTGGCAAGGGGCGCGGTGCGCGGTTGGGACCGCTATAACGCCTATTATTTTCAGCTCATCAGTTCGCTGGCCAAACATTATGATTTCAGCGTGGCTACCCCCTTTCAGGATCTGCCGGAGCGGCTGCGGCAGATCATCCTGTATGGCAGCGGGGGGGAGCGCATCGCCTTCGACTATTCCGACTCGCGGGGCAAGCTTAGCGTGCGCCAGCATGCCTTCGAAGGCGTCATTCCCACCATGGAACGGCGCTATCGGGAAACCGACTCCGTGCTGGTGCGGGAGGAACTGGCCAAATACCTGAGCACCCGCGCCTGTCCCGCCTGCAAGGGAGCACGCCTCACTGCCTCCGCCCGTCATGTCTATGTCGCCGGCAGGAGTCTGCCGGACATTGCCGCGTTGCCCATCGGCGAGGCGCAGGCGTTTTTCGCCGAATTACAGTTGCCGGGGCGACGCGGCGCCATCGCCGCCAAGATCGTCAAGGAAATCCAGGAACGCTTGAGCTTCCTGGTCAACGTGGGCCTGGATTATCTGACCCTGGAGCGCAGCGCCGATACCCTCTCCGGCGGCGAGGCGCAACGCATCCGGCTGGCCAGTCAGATCGGCGCCGGCTTGGTCGGGGTGATGTATGTGCTGGATGAACCCTCCATCGGGCTGCATCAGCGCGACAATGCCCGCCTGTTGCAATCGCTGCTGCGACTGCGCGATCTGGGCAACACCGTGATCGTGGTCGAGCATGACGAAGAGGCGATCCGCACGGCCGATCATGTGGTGGACATGGGACCGGGCGCCGGAGTGCATGGCGGCCGGGTGGTGGCGCAGGGTGAACCCGCCGCAATCATGGCCAATCCCGCCTCGCTGACCGGCCAGTATCTGGCGGGACGGCGGCGTATTCCCCTGCCCGCCCGGCGCACCCGCCGCGATCCCAACAAGGCGTTACTGCTGTTCGGCGCCGGCGGCAATAATCTGAAACAGATCGATGTCGAGATTCCCCTGGGTCTGCTGACCTGCGTCACCGGCGTCTCCGGTTCCGGTAAATCCACCCTGATCAATGACACATTGTATCGCTACGTGGCCCGCGACCTGAACAACGCCAACGAATCGCCGGCGCCCTGCCAGGATATCCGGGGACTGGAACAGTTGGACAAGGTGGTGAACATCGATCAAAGCCCGATCGGCCGCACGCCCCGCTCCAATCCGGCCACCTACACGGGCCTGTTCACCCCCCTTCGCGAGTTGTTCTCCGCCACCCCGGAAGCGCGTTCGCGCGGCTATCAGCCGGGGCGGTTCAGTTTCAACGTCAAAGGTGGGCGCTGTGAAGCCTGTCAGGGCGATGGGGTGATCAAGGTGGAAATGCATTTTCTGCCGGATATCTACGTGCCCTGCGATGTCTGCCATGGTCAGCGCTATAACCGGGAAACTCTGGAGGTGCGCTATAAAGGCAAAAATATCCACGAGGTTCTGGAAATGACCGTGGAGGATGCCCTGGCGTTCTTCAATCCCGTGCCGGCGGTGGCGCGCAAGCTGCAAACCCTGCTGGATGTCGGCCTGTCCTATATCAAGCTTGGCCAGAACGCGACCACGCTGTCCGGCGGCGAAGCGCAGCGGGTCAAGCTGGCGCGGGAATTATCCAAGCGGGATACCGGCAGGACCCTGTATATTCTGGACGAACCGACCACCGGCCTGCACTTTCACGACATCGAGCAATTACTGAAGGTGCTGCATGAACTGCGCGACCGGGGTAATACCATCGTGGTGATCGAGCACAATCTGGAGGTGATCAAGACCGCCGATTGGATTATCGACCTGGGACCGGAAGGCGGCGACCGGGGCGGCGAAGTGGTGACCGTGGGCACGCCGGAGGTGGTGGCGAAGCATCCGCAGAGTCATACCGGGCGGTTTCTCAGGCCGGTGCTGGTGGATCAGTCTGTGGTGGGTACGAGAAAGATTTCTTGATATAACCATGATTAATCGCAATGAATTTATCCCTGACTATGCAGTATCTCCTGGAGAGATTCTGGAGGAAGAGATGGAAAGTCGGAACCTTTCCCCCTCAGCACTGGCTGAGCTTACTGGTTTGTCTGACGAGACGATCGATGGAATCATTGAGGGGAGAACACCGATAACAGCGGATATTGCAGTAAAGTTAGAAAGTGTGTTCAACCTGCCTGCCCATTTTTGGAACAACCTTGAACGACGCTACCAGGAAACCAAAATGCGGCTAGGGAAACAGGTACAGTTGCAACCCGAGTTAGAAGGTCTCAGGGATTGACGGTTCTATATCGGGGTCTTGACCCCAGTGGCTGTAATCAGAGGTCAGCATCGTCACCCCAATACGATTGGTTATCATAGAGCCATTTATTCAAAGAACCCAAGATCTCAATATAGGCGGGGTTAAACGCAAAATCCAAGTATTCAGGTTGAATTTTGGATCTTAGCGCAAAGCTTATCCGCCGAGCTACCACCTGCTCTTGCAAAGTTTCAAAATCATCGAAGTTTTTAATTATTGTCTCCATTTGAGGTGTTATATCAATCATAGGAGCTAGCATAGATATAGCGACAAGTCCAGTATTAACGAATTCTGAATCACAGTTTTCCTCGAACCTTGTTACATGGGTTACAATAGCTTTTACTACTTTTTCAGCGGCCATATTTTGCGCTTGATGCAGACTTTTTATGATTCCAGCTTCCCCTAAACAGCGCGCAGCAAATATGATATTCGATGGGGGATCTACCTGGCATTCTTTGTACAGGTAGTCGACTACCTCACGTATTGGGGACTTCTGATCAGCCAGCATAGCAACCAAAAGTAGCAAAACCTCTTGCCAATCATCCTGTTGCCAATAAACACCGAATATTTCTTTAGTCAGCCAACCATAGTCTGACTTTCTAGTATTGAATTCCGCCTTACAATGACAAGCTGCAAAATACTCCATGAACGTGCGATGTACAAAACCAAAAATTCCCTCTCCCACCTCAGCCAGAATATAAGTCCGTAAGCGCAGGTGATATAAAATATCTTGAGCGATAGCTTCGGCGTCACCCTGTGATTTATCGTACTTTTCCTTGAAATACTTGGCTAGAATAGCCATAAGCGGCTGATAGGAAATGGCATTCAGCTCTCTTCCCGACTGACCATGTTCCAGCATATACATGGAAACACGCTGGAGGATTTCCGCTTTTTGAGGCCCTCGAATATTAATATCGAGAGGCAGAATCTGCTCTAGCTTGAAACTCTTGCGCTTGATATCCCAATCTTCCAGCAAAACTTCAGTACATCTTTCATAGAGTTTCCAACGCTGTTCAGGCAGGTCCTGATGCTTGTAAATCACCGCCATCATGGTCAAGAGAAGCGGATTACCAGCCAAGTCCATTAATCTTGGGCTGTCGCTAATCCGCTGAATGAGACCTTTGGCATCACGCTCATCGCCTTCCCAGGTATAGAACTGATACCATTTGGGTATGAACTCACGAATCTGCTGAACATCAAAATCTAGCAAAGTGTAATGTTCAAAGCCGGCAACTCCCAACTCGGTCTTATCATAACCAACAATTCTCGATGTAACGACAATTTGAGCTTGAGGGTATTGGCGAGCGAATGTCTTGAACTGGCCAATGACCTCGAAACGTTCAGCAGGATCGAATATTTCATCCAAACCATCAAAGAAAACCAAAGCGCGTTTTTGCTCACCGAGCAAAGCTTCAATATTTTTTGCTTGCAGGTATACGCTATATTTTTCTTTTGCATTCGTTACAATATAATCTATAAAACTCGATGCTTTTTTAATTACATATTGCCGTAACTCTATCAAAAATGGAATTGGTAAATTCTGCAAATTCGAGGTTGGTGCTTCATCAACGTAATTCAAGTCACATAACTTAAGAAGCGCATAATGCAGCAGCGTACTTTTTCCGCTGCCTGGCCCTCCCAGAATGACCTGAGTTTGTTCTCGCGCTAATATATCCAATACGGGTTTCAATACGGGTTTCAATACGGGTTCCGGGAAACCACCAGTCAAAAGAGATGCTTCTTCCAATGCTTCTACATCATCTTTCTCTTCTAAGGACTGCACTTCCATTTCTGTTTCGATTTTCTGCTCTGGTTGAATGGTAAACAGGCGTCGCTTATAGTGGATGACTTCATCTGGAACCTCGTAAGTGGGCAAACCGGTCTCTGCCCGTTGAGGCACAAAAATATCTGTTAAGGGAATGCGGGCAATACGATCCTGTTTGGCGCCAGCGATTACGGCCAGACGAACCCAGCGATGTTCCTCGAAAACCGCTTGTTTATAAGCATCCCAATCGGTATGTTCGCTCTTTACAGTAATCCCTCGTTCTTTTTCCCACTTATTGATCGCCTCCAGAATACGGGCCTCGATATCATCTTCGCCAGTAAAAAAACCTGCAAGATATTTCTTACCAAGCTCATCACGTAAAGCTTTAATTCTCTCGTATGCTTGGAATTCTATCTGATCGACAGGCCAGGAAGCTCCTTCTTTAAGGAGAAAGATGAGGCAATCTTTCTTATTTTCTACTGCTGTGCGAAATTCCAGTTCGGTGATTGATTTATCATATTCATCTGGAACATAGCCATAGCGGAACGCAAAAATACCTACATATAAATCACACGCCCTGACATCCGCGAGGCATCTATCCAGTGGACGCCGATGCTCGGCCACATAGTATTCCATGGCTATATCCTCGTGTCCCATTCTCTTTATTGCCAGCCGCACCTTTTTCCGACATTCCTGCAGGTCACTAAACGTCGATGAAACATAGATCTTGGCCATTGTTTTTTACTCCAGCAAATGTAACTTCTCAATAACCGGGGGCAAGACGCTGGACATGAGCCTGCCATTGATGGCACAGTAGAGCTATGAGCAAGCCAGTGCAGTTACCGGACATTCCCGAAGCAGCCCAAACGCCGTTGGTGAAGGAGTTGTTGGGGATT
>CAIMUS010000153.1 GCA_903844665.1 uncultured Pseudomonadota bacterium | reverse complement strand
CCTGTAGGAGCGAGCTTGCTCGCGAATCGTTCACCTGTAGGAGCGAGCTTGCTCGCGAATCCAGGCGAGTTGCTGCCCAAATGCGATTCGCGAGCAAGCTCGCTCCTACGAACGACTGCTTAGGGAAATGAGGACGACAGATGGAAACTTTTTCCTGCTTAAACGTAGAAGTCGCCGATTACATTGCCCGAATCGAGTTGAACCGCCCCGACAAGGCCAATGCGCTGAACGGCATATTATGGCGCGAAATCGGCGAAGCATTTGTATGGGCGGATCGGACCCCCGAAGTGCGGGTGGTGATATTGAGTGGCGCCGGCAACCATTTTTCAGCCGGCATCGATTTCGAACTGGTCCAGACTATTCTCGCGGAAGTCGGCCAGCTTGAGCCGGGCCGGAGAGAAGAGCGGCTGCGCTGTCTGATCGTGGAATTGCAAACGGTGTTCAACGCTCTCGAACGCTGTCGCAAGCCGGTGTTGGCGGCGATTCATGGCTTATGTATCGGCGGAGCGCTGGATCTGGTGGCGGCCTGCGACATGCGCTATGCCTCGGCGGAAGCCCGCTTCGCCTTGAAAGAGGTGGACCTGGGCATGGTCGCCGATGTCGGCAGCCTGCAACGCCTGCCCTATCTGATCGGTGAGGGACAGGTACGGGAGCTGGCGTTTACCGGGCGCGAGTTCGGCGCCGGCGAGGCGCTGCAACTGGGCCTGGTCAATCAGGTATTCGACAACCGGGAACAACTGCTGGAAGGGGTAGAGGTCATTGCCGCCACCATCGCCGCCAAATCACCCTTGACCGTGCGTGGCATCAAGCAGGTAATGAATTACAATCGCGACCATACCATCGCTTCGGGTCTCGATTTCGTGGCCACCTGGAACGCCGCCATGCTGTTGTCGGAAGATACCCAGGAGGCGGTACTGGCGACGATGCAGAAGCGCGCTCCACAGTTCAAGGATTGAATTCCTGGGAGCGCCGGCGTCCTCGCCGGCGGGAAAGGGTGGCGCCGGAATCCTCGCCGGCGGGAATCGCCGCACTTTCAATGCGTGCTCAACCATTCCTCCTTCTTCGGCATCTGCAAATGCCAACCCCGTTCTTGCAGATTCCGCATGACTTCCGCCACATCCTCCTGGGCCAGCTTGCGCTCCGCTGTCAGATCCAGATCCATGACATGGACCGGTTGACCCAGCATCTGAAGCAGGGGCTCCGGTACGCGGCTGAAGTCGTCCCTGGCGGTGACATATAAATAGGTGTCATACTTCTTGGGACTCTTGTAAATCGCGCAAAACATGGAGGCGGCTCCCGGTAAACAGTTCGCAGTCAACGCTATGAAACATTATCATTGACAACTCAGGCCGAGATATTTTTCATCAGCTTAGCACGACTGGCGAGGTTCCGTTCCATGGCCGAGATAGAAGAGTTATTACAAGGCTTCCGCCGTTTCCGCAGTAAAGCCTTTCAAGAAAATCGCAGGCTGTTCAATCAGTTGGCGCAACACGGCCAATCCCCCAAGACTTTGATCATCGGCTGCAGCGATTCCCGGGTCGATCCCGGCGCCATCACGGATGCTTCCCCCGGCGATCTGTTCGTGGTCCGCAATGTGGCCAATCTGGTGCCTCCCTGCGAGACCGACGGTTCCCATCATGGGACCAGCGCCGCCCTGGAGTACGCCGTGTGTCAACTTCAGGTCAAGAACATCGTGGTGTTGGGACATGCCCATTGCGGGGGTATCCAGGCGTTGATGGAAGGGTATGATCAAAGAGATGAAGGCTTTATCGGCCCCTGGGTAAAAATCGTCGCCACCGCCCGCGATAAGGTGCTGGAGCGCTGGCCGGGCGCCGGCAGCGAATTTCAACAGCGCGCCTGCGAACGCGCTGGCGTTCTGGTGTCGCTGGCCAATCTGCAGACCTTTCCTTTTATTAAAGAGGCCATGGAAGCCGAGCGCCTGCGCCTGTTCGGCTGGTACTTCGATATCGACAACGGCGAACTGCTGCAATACGACCCTGAAAAACATCATTTTCATGATCTATATTTCGATTGGGAGTAGGCTCCGGTTGGGAAGTATTAATAAGGAGTGCGGCAGCCACCGGCCCCACCCGCGGCATCATCCCGTGAATCCCATCGAACAAGCTGTTACCAAAGGAATTCGCGCTCTCGGCCTACCAGTACCGGCTGACGCCGTAGCCCGCCTGTGCGCCTATATCGGGCTGCTGGAGCGCTGGAATCGGGTCTATAATCTCACCGCCGTGCGCCGTCCTGAAGACATGGTGAGCCGCCATCTGCTGGACAGCCTGTCGATTCTGTCCTGGGTGCGAGGACCGCGCGTGCTGGATGTGGGCAGTGGCGCCGGGTTGCCGGGGATTCCTCTGGCCGTCGCCCGACCCCACTGGGAATTTTACCTGTTGGACAGTAACGGTAAGCGCACCCGCTTTATGCAGCAGGCGATCGCGGAACTCCAGTTGACTAACGTCAAGGTGGTGCATTGCCGGCTTCAGGATTATTATCCTGAGATAAAATTCGCCAGCCTGGTAACGCGGGCTTATACCACGCTGGCGGAGTTCACGGCGGATAGCGCTCGCCTGTGCGCGGCGGACGGCTGTTTGCTGGCCATGAAAGGCGTCTATCCTCATGAAGAACTCGGACACTTATCTCCCGCATGGCAGGTAGTGGGTGTCTACCGGCTGAAGGTGCCGGGATTGGATGCCGAGCGTCACTTGGTTCACCTTGTATCGCCGGATGCTAAAACTCGGGCAGAGGTTTAATGGCTATCATTATTGCAATCGCCAATCAAAAAGGCGGAGTGGGAAAAACGACCACGGCGGTCAATCTCGCCGCCTGCCTGGCGGCTTCCAAACTCAAGCCGCGCGTGCTGCTCATCGACCTGGACCCGCAAGGCAACGCCACCATGGGTTGTGGCATCGATAAGCGTACCGCCAAGGCGACCAGCTATGAAGTCCTGCTGCGCCAGATAGCCGTACGGGACGCCTTGCAGTTCTCGGAATCGGCCAACATTCAGGTACTGCCCGCCAATATCGATTTGACCGGCGCGGAAGTGGCCCTGCTGGACGCCGACAGCGGCCAGCACCGGCTGCGCGAAGTGCTCGGCCAGATCCAGCATGAGTTCGATTATATTCTGATCGATTGTCCGCCTTCTCTCAGCATGTTGACGGTGAACGCCCTGACCGCAGCCCAAGGGGTTATGATACCCATTCAATGCGAGTATTATGCACTCGAAGGGTTGTCGGCCTTGCTGGATACGGTCGAGAAAGTCCGTCGCACCACCAATCCAAAGCTACGGATCGAGGGTCTGCTGCGCACTATGTTCGATCCCCGCAACCGCCTGGCAAACGAAGTCTCGGCCCAATTGCTGGAGCACTTCGGCAGCATCGTCTATAAGACCCTGATTCCCCGCAACGTCAGATTGGCCGAAGCGCCCAGCCATGGACAGCCGGTGATCGGGTACGATAAAACCTCCAAGGGCGCGGAAAGTTATCTGGAACTGGCCAAAGAATTACAACAACGGGTGCGCAAGCAACTGCGGGCGGTAGGCTGAGGCATTCATTATTAATATCATTATTAATAAAGGTATGTGAAAGGTACGAGCGTGGCGGCAAAGAAACGTGGCTTGGGGCGTGGTCTGGATGCCCTGTTAGGTCCTCTTAACGTGATCGGTGGCGGCGCCGCCATCGAGGAAATCCTGCGGTTGCTGCCTATCGAGCAGATTATGCGCAGCCGCTATCAGCCGCGGCTGAATATCCGCCAGGAGAGCCTGCAGGAACTGGCCGACTCTATTCGCGCCCAGGGTATGGTGCAGCCCATCGTGGTGCGGGCGGCGGTGGCGGGACGCTATGAGCTGATCGCTGGCGAGCGCCGCTGGCGCGCGGCCCAGTTGGCGGGACTGCCGGAGGTGCCGGCGCTGGTCCGTGAAGTATCGGATCAGGTGGCCATGGCGATGGCGCTGATCGAAAACATCCAGCGGGAGGATCTGAATCCGCTGGAAGAGGCCCAGGCGCTGAAACGCCTGATCGAAGAATTCACCATGACCCATCAGCAAGTCGCCGAAACCATCGGTAGATCGCGGGCGACGGTCACTAACTTGCTGCGGCTGCTGGAACTGAATGAAGAAGTGCGGCAACTGGTGCAGGATCAGCGGCTGGAAATGGGCCATGCCCGGGCCTTACTGCCGCTGCCACCCACCCTGCAGCAGGAACTGGCCCGGCAGGTGGCTCGGCGCGGCCTATCGGTCAGGGAAACGGAAGCCTGGGTGAAGCGGCTGCAGAACGGTCCGGCAACTCCCTCGGCCAACAGGGCGCCGGACCCCGATATTCGCAACTTGCAGGAAGATCTCTCCGCCCGGCTGGGCACCCGGGTGCTGGTGCGGCACGGCGCCTCGGGCAAGGGCCGGCTGGTCATCCACTACAACACCCTGGACGAGCTCGATGGGATCCTCAACCGCGTGAAATGAGGCATTTTGCGCATTGACCTATGTAGTGTAAGTCTTTATAATATCGAACATACTTTACAGCGTTAGTGGCATAATGGTTCCGGTAGCCGAGCAAAGCCAATGATTGCAAGGCCGTTAATACTGGTGATGGAGTACCCTTAAAATGGGTAGACCTGAACCGTTTGCAGGCGCTAAAAGGGCAACAAAAAGAATAGTCGTCATTCAGGCGACGATCACGCTTCTGGCCGCGGTGGCGTGTCTTATTCTTGTTAATGTAAAAGCGGCGTATTCCGCCGTTGTCGGTGGGGGGATAAGCATCATCGCGACACTCTACTTCGCGCGACAAGTATTTTCTCTACCGGTGGGCACGCCGGCCGAGAAAATCGCCACGCGTTTCTATCTGGGCGAAGCGCTCAAGATCGGGCTGACAGTCGTTCTGTTCAGCATCGCTATCGTCTGGTTGCAGGTCTCCTTCCTCCCCCTGTTTTTGACATATACGGCGACCTTGATGGCATATTGGCTGGTATTGCTGATCACAGATACGGGAACGACGTCATGACTGAAGGCGGCACCCCTAGCTCCACCGAGTATATTCTCCACCATCTGACGCCCTTGCATGTGGGCCATGGTTTCTGGACTGTCCATCTGGATACCCTGCTGGTCTCCATGGCTTTGGGCGTTTTTTTCTGCTGGCTGTTCTGGAAGGCGGCCAGGCATGCGACCAGCGGTGTTCCAGGCGGATTGCAGAATTTCGTCGAAATCCTCATAGATTTTGTGGACACCCAGGTCAAGGATTCCTTTCATGGCAGAAACCCCCTGATCGGTCCGCTGGCGCTGACGATTTTCGTGTGGGTATGGTTATGGAATTTTATGGATTTGATTCCAGTCGATCTGATACCCTCGATCATGGGCGCTTTAGGTGTTGGACATTTCAAAGTCGTGCCCTCCACCGATTTAAATTCCACCTTCGCACTTTCACTCAGCGTCATTTTCCTGGTGTATTTTTACAGCATCAAAGTTAAAGGCGCTGGCGGATTTACCAAGGAGATTTTTACCCAGCCGTTCGGCATATGGTTTTGTCCCTTCAATGTGCTGTTGCGAATTGTAGAAGACGTGGCCAAGCCCATTTCGCTGGGTCTGCGTCTGTTCGGCAACATGTATGCCGGTGAGTTGATTTTTATCCTGATCGCTTTATTACCCTGGTGGATACAATTCACGCTGAGTTGGCCATGGGCGGCATTCCACCTGATCATCATCACCTTGCAAGCTTTTATCTTTATGGTCTTGACTATCGTGTACCTGAGCATGGCGCACGAAGACCATTGATCCTGTAACCCTGTGTATCAACGACAACGTTTCGGAGGAAAGAATGGAAAACGCTGCTAATGTAATCGCCAGTGTGCAGGCTATGACTGCTATCGCTGTGGCTTTTATGATCGGCATGGGTGCTATCGGCACCGCGCTGGGTTTCGGTCTGCTGGGCGGTCGGTTTCTGGAAGGTTCGGCCCGGCAACCGGAAATGATTCCCACCCTGCAAGTCAAGATGTTCATCGTCGCCGGTCTGCTGGATGCGGTGTCCATGATCGGTGTCGGTCTGGCGCTGTTCTTCACCTTTGCCAACCCTTTCCTCGGTCCGGTGACAGCAGCACTGGGTGGTCATTAACTTGACCTTTCCGAGCAACCCAAGAGGGGGTAAGACGTGAATTTTAATGCTACCCTGATTGGGCAGATGATCACGTTTATCCTGCTGGTGGCCTTCACCATGAAATACATATGGCCTCCTCTGATGCAGGCCATGCAAGATCGCCAGAAGCGCATCGCCGAGGGTTTGGCGTCGGCCGAGCGCGGCGTTCGCGAGCAGGAACTGGCGTCCGCCAAGGCGGCGGAAACGCTTAGAGAGGCCAAAAAGCAGGTAGCGGAAATCATCACCCAGGCGCAGAAACGCGCCAACGAGATCGTCGAGCAGTCCAAGAACGATGCCCGCGATGAGGGACAACGGCAGCTTGAAACAGCCAAAGCCGAAATCGATCAGGAAATGAATCGGGCGCGGGAGCAGTTGCGCAAGCAGGTAGCCGCTATTGCGGTCGAAGCAGCGGGCAAGATTCTTGGCCGCGAGGTCGACGCCAAGGCGAATGCCAGGCTGGTCAACGATCTGGTCGCTCAACTCTGACAGAGGACGGTAATTATGGCTGAAACGACAACCGTCGCCCGACCCTATGCCCGCGCCGCCTTCGAACAGGCTTTTGCTACGCAGGAATTAAAACGCTGGTCCGATCTGTTACAAACGGCTACGGTTGTCGCCGCCGATCCGTCCATGCGCCAACTATTGATCAGCCCGCAGGTGGGTTACCAGCAAAAAGCGGATTTGCTGCTCGATATCTGTAGTGAAGTCTGTACCGATGGAATTCCGGAGGAGGCACGCAGTTTTATAGTGCTGCTGGCGCAAAATCGCCGGCTGGCCTTGTTACCGCCTATCGTCGCTCTGTTCGAGAAGCTGCGCGCGGAAGCGGAAAAGACTGTCGATGCCGAGGTGATAAGCGCCTTTCCGGTCGACGATGCCCAGCGCGACGAGATCGCCCAGGGCCTGGAAAAACGCCTCAAACGCTCGATCCTGCTGCATTGCAGAGTGGACGAGTCGCTGATCGGCGGAGCGATTATCCGGGCAGGCGATTTGGTTATCGACGGTTCAGTGCGTGGGCAACTGCAACGACTGGGTGCTGCTCTGTACCAGTAACGGGGAAAACTATGCAACTTAATCCATCCGAAATCAGCGAACTGATCCGACAGCGAATCGGGAAATTCGAGGTGCGCGCCGAGGCGCGCAACGAAGGGGTCATCGTCAGTCTGGCCGACGGCATTGCCCGTGTCCATGGTCTGGATGACGCCATGCAGGGCGAAATGCTGGAGTTTCCCTCCAACATCTTCGGTCTGGCGTTGAATCTGGAACGCGATTCTGTCGGCGCGGTGATTCTGGGCGATTACGAGAAGCTGTCCGAGGGCGACACCGTCAAATGCACGGGCCGTATTCTCGAAGTGCCCGTAGGCGATGCCTTGATCGGCCGGGTCGTCAATTCGCTGGGTGAGCCCATCGACGCCAAGGGGCCGATCGATACCCCTTACAGCTCGCCGATCGAGAAGATCGCCCCGGGCGTGATCGAGCGGCAGTCGGTCAGCCAGCCGGTGCAGACCGGTCTGAAGGCCATCGACTCGATGGTGCCCATCGGCCGCGGTCAGCGGGAATTGATCATCGGTGACCGCCAGACCGGCAAGACCGCCGTCGCCATCGATACCATTATCAATCAGAAGGGCGGCGATATCATCTGTATTTATGTGGCAATCGGGCAAAAGAATTCTTCGGTTGCCAACGTGGTGCGCAAACTGGAAGAGTATGGCGCCATGGCCCATACCATCGTGTTGGCCGCCAGCGCGTCCGACCATGCGGCCATGCAGTACATCGCCCCCTATTCCGGCTGTGCAATGGGTGAATATTTCCGGGATCGGGGCCGGGATGCGCTGATTATCTACGATGATCTGACCAAGCAGGCCTGGGCTTACCGGCAGGTATCGCTGCTGCTGAAACGGCCGCCGGGGCGCGAAGCCTATCCCGGTGACGTGTTCTATCTCCATTCCCGCCTGCTGGAACGGGCTTCCCGCATCAATGCCGATGAAGTGGAGCGCCTGACCAATGGGGAAGTCAAAGGCAGGACCGGGTCGCTGACCGCCTTGCCGATCATCGAAACCCAGGCGGGTGATGTGTCGGCCTTCGTGCCCACCAACGTGATCTCCATCACCGATGGTCAGATCTACCTGGAAACCGACCTGTTCAACGCGGGTATTCGTCCGGCCATCAACCCCGGCCTGTCGGTATCGCGGGTGGGCGGCGCGGCCCAGACCAAGATCGTCAAGAAACTGGGCGGTGGGGTCCGGTTGGCCCTGGCTCAATACCGCGAGCTGGCGGCGTTTGCCCAATTCGCCTCGGATTTGGACGAGACCACCCGCAAGCAGTTGGAACGCGGCCAGCGGGTGACCGAACTGCTCAAGCAAAAGCAGTATACGCCGATGAGCGTCGCCGAAATGGCGATCGATCTGTTCGCGGTCGACCGGGGCTATCTGGACGATCTGCCGCTCAATAAGATCAGCGGTTTCGAAGCGGCGCTACTGTCCCATATGAAGGGCAATTACAAGGACTTGATGGCCAAAGTCGACAGTAGCGGTGATTACAACGATGAGATCGAATCGGCCTTCAAAAAGGCGCTGGACGATTTCAAAGCCAACTATGTCGGGTAAAAGGGTGCACCATGGCTGTCGGCAAAGAAATACGTAGCAAGATCAAGAGTATCCAGAATACTCAGAAGATCACTAAAGCCATGGAGATGGTGGCCGCCAGCAAGATGCGTAAGACCCAGGATCGCATGCAGGCGGCCCGTCCCTATGCCGAGCGCATTCGGACGGTCGTCGCGCATCTGGCTGCTGCCTATCCCGAATACCATCATCCCTTTATGGAAGAACGGCCGGTGAAACGGGTCGGTTATCTGGTCGTTACCCCCGATCGCGGCCTGTGTGGCGGTTTGAACACCAATCTGTTCAGAGCGTTGCTGCGCGATTTCAAGCAATGGCACGACCAGGGCATCGAGATCGACGCCTGTGTCATCGGCAAAAAGGCGGTTCCCTTTTTGAAGCGCCTGAATGTCAATGTGGTGGCGGCGGCGACCAATCTGGGCGATATGCCCGATCCCGAGGTGCTGCGTGGACCGGTGACGGTCCTGGTGCAGGCCTTCCAGGAAGGTCGGATCGACCGCCTGTATGTGGCGTGTAATCAGTTCGTCAACACCATGACCCAGCGTCCGGTTATCCTGCAATTGCTGCCCGGTCTGCCGGATGAGGCCGAGGCAGAGGTGCAGAAAACCCATCAGTGGGACTACATCTATGAGCCGGATGCCCACTCCCTGCTGGATATGTTGATGCGGCGTTATCTGGAAGGGCGGGTTTATCGGGCGGTGGTGGAAAATATGGCCTGTGAGATGGCGGCGCGGATGGTGGCGATGAAGAGCGCCTCCGACAATGCCGCCGATCTGATCAGCCAGTTGCAACTGATTTACAACAAGGCCCGTCAGGCCGCCATCACCCAGGAAATCGCCGAGATTGTAGGCGGCGCCGCGGCGGTATAGATTTTTCACGCGTTACGGGGGAATTCACCTGATGAGTTCTGGAACGGTTGTGCAAGTCATCGGCGGCGTGGTGGACGTAGAGTTCCCGCGCGGGTCGATTCCGAAAATCTACCATGCCCTGCGGGTCGATGCGGTGGACCTCGTTTTAGAGGTCGAGCAGCAGCTCGGCGATGATGTGGTGCGCACCATCGCCATGGGTTCGACCGATGGTCTGAAGCGGGGGTTGCAAGTCACCAACACCGGCGCGCCGATTTCGGTGCCGGTAGGCAAGGGCACCCTGGGGCGCATCATGAATGTGCTGGGCCAGCCCGTCGATCACAAGGGACCGGTGGAGACCGAGGGGCAACGGCCGATTCATAGCAAAGCGCCCAGTTTTGCCGAGCAGTCCGGTGCGTCCGAGTTGCTGGAAACCGGCATCAAGGTGATCGATCTGCTCTGTCCCATGGCCAAAGGCGGCAAGGTCGGTCTGTTCGGCGGCGCCGGGGTAGGCAAGACCGTCAACATGATGGAGCTGATCCGCAACATTGCCATCGAGCACGCCGGCTATTCGGTATTCGCCGGCGTGGGCGAGCGCACCCGCGAGGGCAATGATTTCTATCATGAAATGAAGGAATCCAATGTATTGGATAAGGTAGCCCTGGTCTATGGCCAGATGAACGAGCCGCCGGGCAACCGGCTGCGGGTGGGGCTGACCGGTCTGACGCTGTCCGAGTTCTTCCGCGATGAAGGTCGCGACGTGCTGCTGTTCATCGACAATATCTACCGTTATACCCTGGCGGGTACGGAGTGTTCGGCGCTGCTGGGCCGGATGCCTTCGGCGGTGGGCTATCAGCCGACGCTGGCCGAGGAAATGGGCATGTTGCAGGAGCGCATCACCTCCACCAAGGTGGGTTCCATCACGTCGGTCCAGGCGGTCTACGTCCCGGCTGACGATCTGACCGACCCGTCTCCGGCCACCACTTTCGCCCACCTGGACTCCACCATCGTGCTGTCCCGGCAGATCGCCGAATTGGGCATTTACCCGGCGGTGGATCCGCTGGATTCCACTTCCCGTCAGTTGGATCCGCTGGTCGTCGGGCAAGATCATTATGACACCGCCCGCGCGGTGCAGAACACGCTGCAACGCTACAAGGAGTTGAAGGATATTATCGCCATTCTGGGCATGGACGAACTGGCCGATGAAGACCGTCTGATCGTGTCCCGCGCCCGTAAGATTCAACGCTTTTTGTCGCAGCCTTTCTTCGTGGCGGAAGTGTTTACCGGCACCGCCGGCAAGTTCGTGCCTCTCAAGGAAACCATTACGAGCTTCAAGGGTATTGTCAACGGTGAGTATGACAGTCTGCCCGAACAGGCTTTCTACATGGTCGGTCCTATCGAGGAAGCGATCGAAAAGGCCGGTAAACTGTAATGCAAACTGACCCCCCGCCAGGGGGGTCGGATCTCAAGGTGACGCCATGGCGATGACCATTCATGTAGACATTGTCAGTACCTCCAGGGAAATCTTCTCTGGCCCGGTGACGCTGGTGACGGCGACAGGCGAGTTGGGTGAGCTGGGCATCCTGCCCCGCCATAGCCAGTTACTGACCCGGCTGAAGCCCGGGCCGGTCAAGCTGCGGATGCTGAATGGAGAAGAAGAGATATTTTATGTATCCGGTGGCCTGATGGAGGTGCAACCTCATGTGGTCACTATCCTGGCCGATACCGCCGAGAATGCGGGCAATCTGGATGAGGCCGCGGCCTTGGAGGCCAAGCGGCATGCCGAGCAGTTGATGGCCGACAAGCGCGGCGATTATGAATATGCCCGGGCGGAGGCCGATCTGGCGGAAGCCATCGCCCAGCTCAGGACGATCGAGAAGCTGCGCAAGAATCGGCATTAAAGGATATTTTGCCGATGCCGCTAGCGGTCGTTATTCTTGCCGCCGGCAAGGGCAAGCGGATGGTGTCCGACTTGCCCAAGGTGCTCCACCGGGTCGGTGGCAAACCCATGCTGGCTCATGTCATCGAAACAGCGTGCTGCCTGGAAGCAGTGCGCTGTTTTGTCGTTTACGGTCATGGCGGTGAGGCGGTCAAGACTGCCTTTGCCGATTTGCCGGGGATGGACTGGGTGGAACAGCCGGAGCAGTTGGGGACCGGTCATGCGGTCGGCCAGGCCCTGCCCGCCATTCCCGATCGGGATACTGTGCTGGTGCTGTATGGCGATGTCCCGCTGATTCGGGCCGAAACCCTGCGGCCTCTACTGGAGAGCGCCGATAAGGGCTATGTGGGGTTGCTGACGGTGGAACTGGCCAATCCGACCGGTTATGGCCGGATTATTCGCGATGCTGCGGGCCAGGTGATTCGAATTGTCGAGGAGAAAGACACGACCGCCGAACAGCGGTTGCTCCACGAAGTCAACACCGGCATCCTGGCGGTTCAGGCGCAACGCCTGCGGGCCTGGGTGGCCGCGCTGAAGAATCATAACTCGCAGGGTGAATATTATCTGACGGATGTGATCGAACTGGCGGTGAGCGAAGGCATCGGCGTGGAAGCCTTCAGGGCCTATAAGCCGGAAGAGGTCCTGGGTGTGAATGATCGTCTGCAACTGGCCCAACTGGAGCGCTATTATCAGCGCCGCCAGGTGGAGGCGCTGATGTTGAATGGCGTCACGCTGCGGGATCCCGCGCGGGTGGATATACGCGGTACGGTGATCGCAGGCCGGGATGTGGTGATCGATGTCAATGTCATCCTGGAAGGCGAGGTGCGGCTGGGAGACCGGGTCACCATCGGTCCGCATTGTGTGCTGCGCGATACGGTGGTGGGCGATGATACCGAGATATTGTCCCATTGCCGGATCGAGGAGGCGCAGATCGGCCGGAGAGTGCGTGTCGGCCCCTTTGCCCGGTTGCGACCGGGCGCCCGGCTGGCCGATGGGGTCAGAGTCGGCAATTTCGTGGAAATAAAACAAGCCCGGATCGGGCAGGATTCCAAGGTCAACCATCTCACCTATATCGGCGATGCCGAGATTGGCGCCGATGTCAATGTCGGCGCCGGTACGATTACCTGCAATTACGATGGCGCTAATAAACATAAAACGATAATAGAAGATCGAGTATTCGTCGGTTCCAATGTCGCCTTGGTGGCGCCGGTCAAAATAGGGGAGGGGGCGACATTGGGTGCGGGTTCCACTATCACCAAAGATGTGCCGGCGGACAGCCTTTCGCTTACCCGCGCACCGCAGAAGACGGTTGCCGATTGGCAGCGGCCGAGTAAGAAATCTTCCTGACGAGTAGACAGCAGTGGAAACCAAGGACATTGTCAATTTGGCAATAAGCGTCATGTCGGCTTTGGTGGCGCTCTATGCAGTGTTTATCGCGAGGGCCGCGGTAAATGCTCAACGGCACGCCCAAAGTTGGAGCACGAACTACGAGTTGTTAGCCAAGGCCAACGAAATTTTGGCCGCCAACCCAGACTTGTTGCAGTTGCACGGCATAGATCCTGATGAGTTCTCTAAGCACGGAGTAAGTGCATTGGAAGTTGTCTACGTCAATCATCATCTTGATGCCGGCGGCGCTCTTCATAAAATTAGTGGTGAAAAGAAGGTACAACTAACGGAATATCGTAGGCAGTTTCTTCTCAATCCAAAGGTTCGAGTCATATGGAAGAACTTCTTGCGAGAAAGGCTGTTCAAGGCCACTCCTTATTCAGTGGCAATCGACGAGTTCATTGCTGAGATCGAGTCGAACGAGAGCGGGTGTTCAGAATGAACCAGCGTAGCCTGGATGGAGAAACGGAAAACGGGGTCAGATAACATAATAGGGAACAGCTCCGTTTTTCTTGTATCAAGGAAACTATCATGAAGCGTAGGGTCTACATCGAAACATCCGTGATCAGCTACTTGGTGGCTCGTCCAAGTAACGACACGATCAGATCGGCTTGCCAACAGATCACTCGAGTGTGGTGGAACACCGGTCGAGCCGCGTTTCTGTCGTTTATTTCGCCCTATGTTGTCGAAGAAGCCAGCGCCGGCGATCCAATTGCTGCCGAGGAACGTATTGCGGCATTGCGCCCCATTCCGGTACTGCCAATCCCACCGGAAATCCCCGAACTGGCGGAATTCTTGTTACTCGGAGGCGGCCTATCTTCAAAGGCTGGGCTGGATGCGCTGCACATTGCCTGCGCTGCGTATCATGAAATGGACGTTCTTGTGACGTGGAATTGCACTCATATCGCAAACCCGGTACAGGTGCCGGTCATGCGCGGTCTATGCGCCGCCAGGGGCTACAAGCTGCCGGAACTGGTAACGCCATTCGAACTGATGGAGATATCATCATGAATACAACTGGGGCATGGCACGATCCTATCGTCGCTGAAATTCACGCCATTCGTGAACATCTCGCGGAACAGTATCAGAACGACTTGGTCGCTTACTCGAAAGCGTCCGAGGAGCATTGCCGTGCCCTCGGGTTGACGATGACCCAGAGCCCGCGTGCTCACCGTCTTATCGGCTCAACTTTTACCCATTGGCAGTGTTGATGATGCGCTTCATATTGCGATAGCCTCGGTTCATGGCATGGCTTACCTGCTGACCTGGAATTTTAAGCACATCAACAATGCTGAGACGAAGGGCAAGATTATGACTTTTGTTGAAAAATCAGGCTATCGCTGCCCGGTGCTGTGTTCACCCGAAGAATTAGGAGGTTCATTCGATGATTGAAGATCCGATTGTGGAAGAGATTCACAAAATCAGGCAGGAGCACGCTGCGAAGTTTGGCTTCGATGTAGCGGCGATCTGCGCCGACTACAGAGAGCGTGAAAAAAAGTCCAAGCTTAAGGTGGTATCCTGCCCTCCCAAACCTATACTGGAATCCACAGAAAGCTAATATCAGCCCCAGCGTGGCCTGGATGAAGCGGAGCTTGCGGAGCGCAATCCAGGTTTTTCCTAACCAGCGTTGTAGCGTCACCACCACGCGGCGCTTCGTATCCCGCGCTGATCGCGGGATGACGCTCAACTTTTAGACGTTAAGCCCAGTAAGGATTTACCTATGCAAAAGCAGTTCAAAATTGTAATTGAAAAGCATACTGACGGTTATGTTGCTTATCCGGTTGGGCTGAAAGGTGTTGTTGTTGGTGAAGGTGACACCTATGAAGAAGCGCTTACAGATGTCAAATCTGCCATCCGCTTCCATATAGAAACCTTTGGTCAAGATGTTTTACAATTAGCTAATATTGTCATAGTGTTAGTTTTTATACAGGCTCTAAGCATCGGTAACAACTAAGGAGTTCCGCCATGCAAAAACTTCATCGCCGCTTATTTCTCCAGTGGCTTTCGTCCCTGCCGCTGCTGGGCTTATTGGCGCATCCGGCTGCCGCTCAACCCGCCCCTAAGAAATATCTGATGAATCAATTTCGGCTAGCGGGGCTGGCCTATCACGACATACAGCATGTCGTCCGGCGTCTCCAGCCGGGCGAGGAGTTATGCCTGGTCGCGGAGCCCACCAACCCGGACGATGCATTTGCGGTGGAAGTTTTTTATGGTGAATGCAAGCTGGGTTACGTTCCCCGCAGCGACAACCGGCACATCAGCCGCCTGTTGCAACAAGGCGCCACCCTCACCTGCAAAGTGCTTGAGACCAGGCCGGAAGCTTCTGTCTGGGATATGGTCAGGGTCAGAGTTTCTTTGATCGCCTGACCAGTCGCCCCGGTGGGCACAGCGCCGCGCGCTTTTTGCCCACCCTACTCCACTACTCCACAAGGGGGTATAGTTACCTCCAGACAGATCGCGCCACACAGGAGTTAACAGCCATGAAAGCGATGGTATTGAACCGGCTTGTCAGCCTGCATGAGAACAAAACCCCGCTGGAACTCGTTACCCTGCCCGCTCCAATTCCGGGCGAGCATGAATTATTGCTCAAAGTCACAGTTTGCGGAGTATGTCATACCGAACTCGACGAGATCGAGGGCAGAACGCCGCCGCCGTGGCTTCCCGTAGTGCTGGGCCATCAGGTCGTCGGCACGGTCGAGGCGATGGGTAAGCAGGCAAGTCGGTTCCAGGCCGGCGACCGGGTGGGTGTCGCCTGGATTCATTCCTCCTGTGGTCAGTGCCACTACTGTCGCGCCGGTGATGACAATCTCTGTCCTGACTTCCGGGCGACCGGCCGGGACGTCAACGGCGGTTATGCCGAATATATGACCGTCCCCGAGGATTTCGCCTATCCCATCCCGGCGGTATTTACCGATGCGGAAGCCGCGCCATTGTTATGCGCCGGCGCCATCGGTTACCGCTCGCTGAAATTGACCGGCCTCAAGGATGGCGAAAATCTGGGTCTGACCGGTTTCGGCGCTTCGGCTCACCTCGTGCTGATGATGGCCAGACAGCGCTATCCCCATTCCGACATTTTCGTCTTCGCCCGAAGCCCTGGTGAACGTGAGTTTGCGCGGGAACTGGGTGCAGCCTGGGCGGGCGATACCGAAGAAGATCCTCCCGAAAAGTTGGCCTGTATGATCGATACGACGCCGGTGTGGAAGCCGATCGTCGAGGCCTTGAAGAATCTGCAACCCGGCGGACGGCTGGTGATCAACGCCATCCGCAAGGAAGACGTAGACAAATCGAGCCTGCTGGAACTCGATTATCCGACTCATTTATGGATGGAAAAGGAAATCAAGAGTGTGGCCAATGTCAGCCGGACGGATGTGAGCGAGTTTCTGGAACTGGCGGCCAGTATTCCGATCAAGCCGAAATTTCAGGAGTATCCGCTGGAACAGGCGAATCAGGCGCTGGTGGAACTGAAAGAGCGGAAAATCCGGGGAGCGAAGGTGTTACGGGTGGCAGCCAATTGATGGGTGTGACATGGCGACCACCTTTCTTGAAATGAACGCTCCAGCCTGGCTAATTCCCAAACTCTCTGCCGATTCCGAATTCGTCATTAAAGATGCCGTCGTCAAGCAATGGCAGTTCAATAAATTTTTCTATCACTGGGTCGGCCAGGATTGGGAATGGACCAATCGCACCCGCTGGAGCGATGCGCAATGGCGGGACTATGCCGAGAGTGACAATCTCCGCACCTTTATCGGCTTAAAGCAGGACGCGCCGGTCGGTTATTACGAATTGCAGTGGCAGGATGGCGCTAATGTCGAGCTTGTTTATTTCGGACTGACGCCGAAATTCATCGGCAAAGGTTATGGCGGTCCCCTGCTGAGTTCGGCTATTAGCGCCGCCTGGGAATGGGGCGCCCGGCGGGTCTGGGTGCATACCTGCGATCTGGATCATCCGGCGGCTTTGGCGAATTATCTGGCGCGGGGTTTTAAAATCTATCAGGTCATTCCTGAGAATATTTAGGGCACTTATCCCTGTCTGAACCACAGATTAACGCGGATGAAGGGATTACGCAGCCAGTTGGCGTAGCCTGGATGGAGCGAAGCTTGCGAAGCGCAATCCAGGTTTCTCCCAGGGCCACTGCGCGCTGCCGGCCCTGTTCCCGCAATCCGGCGGCGACAACGGGATCGAAACCGGACGTCAATTCCGGCCAGCCGCTGCCGTGCAACCGGATCAGCTTGACCAGCATCTCGATATGCCGCTCGCTATCGTTCAACGCCGCGATATAACGGAACTGTTCACCGCCGGCATCGAGAAACAGCTTGCGGTTTTCCATATTGATTTCTTCCAGAGTCTCCAGACAATCGGCGGGGAAACCAGGACAGATGACAGCCACGTTCTTTATCCCGGCTCTGGCCCAATCCTGCAACACCTTGCTGGTGTAAGGCTGGAGCCATTCCGCGCCGCCAAAGCGGGATTGAAACGAAACCGCCCAATCCCCCTCGGCCATATTCAATTCCTCCGCCACCAGCCGGGCGGTCTTGTGACATTCGCAATGATAGGGATCGCCGGCCAGCAGGTTACGCTTGGGCAAGCCGTGAAAGGAGAACAACAAGCGCTCTGCCGGCCCTGCCTCGCTCCAGGCGTCCAGAATGCTGTGGGCGACCGCGCTGATGTAATGAGGATAGTCATGATAATGCGCGATCATCCGCAGTTCCGGCAGCCAGCGCCAGATCCGTAATTCCCTGCTCACGGCATCGAAGGTGGAGGCAACGGTCGTGGCCGAATATTGCGGGTACAGGGGCAACACCAACAGGCGCCGGGCGTCGGCAGCGCGCAATTCCCGCAAGGCGGCGGCAATAGAGGGTTCGCCGTAGCGCATCCCCAGAGCCAGTTTCACCGAACCTGGACAACTGGCTTGCAGCTCCCTGCTGATGGCCTCCGCCTGCCGGCGGGCGATGACCAGCAGGGGCGAACCCTCGTCGGTCCAGATTTTTTCATACTTACGGGCCGATTTGGCTGGCCGGACCCGCAAAATGATGCCGTGCAGAATCAGCCACCACAGCGGACGGGGCAGTTCCACCACCCTGGGGTCCCACAGAAATTCAGCCAGATAACGGCGCACGGCAGCGGCGGTGGGCGCCGCCGGGGTGCCCAGATTGGTCAACAGGATACCCGTACAGGGTTTTTGCGCGTGGTCGAACTTTTTCTCACCTGACATGAAGACTCCGGATTTATTAGTACTATACGCTTTGGATTGATTGGCGGCGGACTTGTCAAGTTCAACGTTATGACGAAGTCTATAATCTCAGGACTTACGCACTTGAGGTTGGTAACCCTATTATGTAGGGGTGGTTCTATTATGTAGGGGTGGTTCGCGAACCGCCCCTTAGTTTACCCTTTCCCGATTTCCACCCAGAGGACTTGCCCGCATGCTCGGTGTTTTTCTCGATAAGGAGACCGTAGATCTGGGCGATATCGACTTCAGCGCCCTGGATAACAGCCTTAAAGAACTCCGTCATTACCCCGCCACCCGGCCGGAACAGGTGGTGGAGCGTATCGCCTCCGCCCAGGTCGTCATCAGCAACAAAGTTGTGCTGAACGAACAGGTCCTGGCGCAGGCGCCGCAGCTCAAACTGATCTGCGTGGCCGCCACCGGAACCAATAATGTCGACCTGGGCGCGGCGGCCAGACACGGTATTACCGTCTGCAATTGCCAGAACTACAGCACGCCTTCCGTCGTCCAGCAGGTGTTCGCTTTGCTGCTGGCGCTATTCACCCGCCTGCCCGATTACCGCCAAGCGGTAAAGGAAGGTCGCTGGCAAACGGCCAGCCAGTTCTGCCTGCTGGATTATCCGATCCGGGAACTGGCCGGTAAAACCTTGGGCATCGTCGGTTACGGCGAATTGGGCAAGGCGGTGGCGCGTATCGCCGAGGCCTTCGGCATGCAGGTGCTGATCGCGCAGCGGCCCGGCACGGTGGAGCCGCAGGAGGGACGTATTCCTCTGCATGCCTTGCTGCCGCAGGTGGATGCGCTTACCCTGCATTGCCCGCTTACGCCGGAAACCAGGGGTCTTATCGGCGAATGGGAACTGGCCCTGATGCGGCGCGACGCAGTGCTGATCAACGCGGCGCGTGGCGGCATCGTGGATGAGGCGGCACTGGCCAAGGCGCTGCGCCTGGGCGCCCTGGGCGGGGCCGGCGTGGATGTGCTGACGGAGGAACCGCCAGTACACGGCAATCCGCTGCTGGAGCCGGATATTCCCAATCTGATCGTCACGCCGCATAATGCCTGGGCCAGCCGCGAATCCCGCCAGCGCATGGTGCAGCAGTTGGCGGAGAATATTCAGGCTTTCTTTAACGGGCACCTGATGCGGGTGGTGGTTTGAGGGTGAGTACCGCCCTGATCTGGTTTCGCCGCGACCTGCGGCTGCATGACAACCCGGCTTTGAGCCATGCCGCCGCGACTCACGACAGCATCATCCCGGTCTACATCCATACTCTGGCTGAGGAAGCGCCCTGGGCGCCCGGCGCCGCCAGTCGCTGGTGGCTGCATCACAGTCTGGCGGCTCTGGCTGAGTCGCTGCGACAGCACGGTTCCCGGCTGGTCATCCGTCATCAGGGTAACAGCCTGGATGAATTACGCGCGCTGTGTCGGGAAACCGGCGCTACGGCGGTTTACTGGAATCGACTGTATGAACCCGCCGGCATCGCCCGCGACAAGACCATCAAAACCGCCTTGCGGGAAGATGGTGTGCAGGTGGAAAGCTTCAATGCGGCATTGCTGTTCGAGCCTTGGAGCATCCTCAAGGACAATGGCGAACCGTTCCAAGTCTTCACCCGTTTCTGGCAAGCCTGTATCCGCTCGATCTCCCCTCCCCCACCGTTGCCCATCCCGGCGGATTGCAAGGCGCCATCCCTCTGGCCGGAGTCTTTGCCGCTGGAAGCATTGAAGCTGTTACCTCGTATTCCCTGGGATCAGGGCATGGCAACGGCCTGGCGCCCCGGCGAAGAGGCCGCACTGAACCGACTGGCGCAGTTTTGTTCGACCATCCTGGAGGGGTATCACCAGACGCGCGATTATCCCGGCGTGGACGGAGTCTCGCGCCTGTCCCCCCATCTGCACTTCGGCGAAATCTCCCCCCGCCAGATCTGGGTTGCCGTCGGCAATCACCTGCAAGACGATCCCCTGCAACAGAAGGCGGCGGAAACCTATCTGCGGGAACTGGGCTGGCGGGAATTCGCCCATTATGTGCTGTATCACTGGCCGCATACCACGGATCGGCCCTTGCAGGAACGCTTCAATGGCTATCCCTGGCGGCAGGATTACGGTGAATTATTGCGCGCCTGGCAGCAGGGTCGCACCGGGATTCCGCTGGTCGATGCCGGTATGCGGGAACTGTGGCAGACGGGCTGGATGCATAACCGGGTGCGGATGGTGGTGGCTTCCTTCCTGACCAAGAACTACCGTATTCCCTGGCAGGAAGGTGCGCGCTGGTTCTGGGATACTCTGGTGGATGCCGATCTGGCCAACAACACCCTGGGTTGGCAGTGGACCGCCGGCTGCGGCGCCGATGCGGCGCCTTACTTTCGCATTTTCAATCCCGTCCGTCAGGGTGAAAAGTTCGACCCGGAAGGCGCTTACATCCGTCGCTGGCTGCCGGAACTGGCGGGTTTATCCCATCAATGGCTGCATCAGCCTTGGGCCATGCCGTCGGCTGAGCGGTCGGCGCTTGCCTATCCGCCGCCGCTGGTGAACCTGGAGACCAGTCGGACCGAGGCGTTACAGGGTTACGAGCGGATCAGGAATCGCTGAAGCGCCAACCCTTTAGCGTAATCCCTCAAGAATTAAGCCCAGTTGTTCAGGTATATGAGTTGGTTGCTTATAGTATCCGCGGAAAGGGTATTCAACAGGTTAAACAATGCACGAATGTTGCGCCGTGGATCTTCTTGAGTGGCGACAATAATCCCCGCATGGGTTTTTCCTCTATTGAGGAGTTCATAATGCAGACGGGGAAAATCACGGCTGTTGTAAGTGAGGATGGCATACCCCTGGTTTGCAGCAAAGGTAATTTGGTCCAAGTCAGTTGCTCCCCCTTGTCCAGCCTCCGTCATAATAAGTGCTTTCCAACCACGCAAACGTAGAGCATGCGCAATGAACGCATGAACATCCTCGTCAAGATAGACTTTAATCGCTTCCACGATCGGGAGGGCAAAGGGTGGGCGGGTATTGCTGCATGATTTTGTTCAGATCTGTCAGCTCAGCGATCTCCTGATCAATTTCAGCGCGGTGATCATAGTAATAAGACAGCGCATCATACGCCTCTGCAGGGTTTAGCTGAGGGAACTCATGCAGGATTTCCTCAATGGACAAACCGCGACGGTAATTCTGCACGATGGAGCTGACTGGAAATCGACTGTTCTTAATGATCGGTCTACCGCCCTGTACGTCAGGGTGGCACTCGACATAAGGATGAATCACTGCAACAGATGCGGACTGTGTACTCATAAAAAAACCATAAACTTAGTGCAGCATGGGCTAAAAACAGGGTTGGCTTTTTTAAGATAGCAACTTGAAGTCAATCTTGCTATGTTTTTAGTAAAGTCCACCCAGGGTCGCTTCACACAAACTTCGTAGGTTGGGCAAAAGCGAAGCGTTGCCCGACGTTTTCCCGGTTCGTTGCGGTGCACGTCGGGCACGTCCTGTGTCCGACCTACCGGGCTGATCATTTTTGGCCGGCGGGGACGCTGGCGCTCCCAGGTTTTATGGCTTACCGATTTAACGGCGGAAGATTCTTTGGTAAGATATAATAGTATTTTATACTACTAAGAGACCCTTCTTTCGGAGACATCACCATGTCTGTCGCAGAGAAACTCAGCATTACCCTTCCTGCCGAGATGGCAAGAATGGTGCGTGATAAAGTCGTAGCCGGCGTCTATTCGTCCAACAGCGAAGTTATCCGTGATGCCTTGCGCCTGCTACAAGAGCAAGATCTTCTCAAGGTCCAGAAGCTGGCCCTCCTCAAGGAAAAACTTGAACGATCCATTAACGAAGGCGGCTCCTCGCTCGACGAAGAAGATGTTTTTGCTGAATTGGAGAGCCGTCACCGTGAACGCCTCCAGCAAGGCCGATAACGATGAAACGGCCATGATCATCGTTTCGGCCAGGAGGAACCTGGATTACGCTTCGCAAGCTCCGCTCCATCCAGGCTACGCCGCTTATCCAGCCCAATTCTCCCGCAGAAAATCATCAGGCAGGAGTGCCAGGTGGGCATCGTTGGTAACCAAGCAAAGTCCATAACTCCGGGCAGTGGCTGCGATCAACAGATCAAGATCAGGAATTCGCCTGCCCGACCGGCGCAGAATGGCTTTCGTTGTCCCAAAAATCTCCCAGACAGATTCATCTACCACCAGCGGTAGAACGGCTTGTTTAAGCATAGCGATGCTTTTCCTGTTTTCTTCTTTCCTTTGCGAATTTTCGGCACCGTAGTAAAGCTCGCCCAAGGTCGCTTCGCACAAGTACAGCATGGCATCGTCTCCCAGCGAAAGCACTTTCTGAATGGTGCTGCTTTCGTGCGATGAGCGCTTGAGTTCGTCCTTTTTCCAGCCGTTCATCAAGTAGATGCAATGGTTGGTGTCGAGCAGGTATGACATATTCAGTCAGGAAAAACAGCCCTGTCCGTATCCATACGCGCTGCCGTAATGGTCTGAATCCAGGCTTCGGAGTCCTCTTCTCCCTGGTCTTCAGGTAGCGAATCCAGCAGGCGCTTGCGTTCTGCGGCGGTGATGGTCGGAAGCCTGGAGGGTCTTTGTGCCTGACGCGGAACGGTCGTCGTCATCTGGGGGATGATCTCGATACACGTGCTGCCGCTCGGAAGCCGCACGATGCGTACTTCATCAGGGCGTGCGTTCTGGAGGAGGGCAAACGCTTCTTCAAGTGGAGTAGCCATACGCTTTGCTTTGCAGCGTGGGGATTACCAGTCGAATAATAACAAGCTCATAGTAGCGGAGTGCAATCCCCTCACCCCAGCCTCTCCAGCAGCAGTTGCAGTTCGACGGCATGGTCGAAGCTCAGCGCCGAGTCGTCGGCCAAAGCAGGATTGCGGTCGCCGTTGAGGATGGCCTGGAGTTTAGGGATCAGCACCTTGCCAAACTCCGGGGTATCCTCATCGTTGGCATACTGGGCCAGCACCGCCGCCGCCTGCGCAGTCTCCCCCTGGCCAATCGCCTGGGCAACCATGGTGCAGAGTTGTGCGCCTGTGTAGTGGTTCTCCCCGCCGTCGCGGCGATAGGCGAGGAAACACTGGATGGCCTGTTGCCGTGACTGGGCAGCGGCTTTGGGATGGCCGGTGGCTTGTTCCAGGTCGTGGAGAATGTCCCAGGTCGTCCAGGGTTCGGCGGCGTGACCGTAGGGTTGTTTGCACTCGATGGCCCGGCGCAGTTCGCGGCGGGCGTCGTCGTAACGACCTAATTCGATGAGGTCGACGGCCAGATTGCTGCGGGCTACCCCTTCGCGAATTCGATTTTGTAATTCCACATAGATGTCCGCCGCCTGCCGGTGGAAAGCTACAGCTTCCTCCAGCCGGCCCATGAAGACGTACAGATTGCCCAGTACGAGCAGGCTGGCAGCCTCATTACTGCGAAGCTTGTGTTGTACCAGGATGGCCAGAGACTGCCGGTAGGCCCGCTCGGCCTGGTCGAACTGGCCGGCTTCGCTGTGCACTATCCCGATCTGATGCCAGGCGCCGGCGACGCTGCCCGGTTCGCCCAGCGCCTCGAACGCCTCACGGGCTTCGTCAAAAGCCGCCAAGGCTTCGGCGTAGCGTCCTTGCAGCAGGCGGACCAGGCCAAGATTACCTTTGCCGGCGGCAACCTGTCTCACATTATTGCTTCGTTCAGCGCGCTCGATAGCCTCTGTATAGGCTGCCGCCGCCTCGTCCAGCCGGCCCAGATCCCTCAAACAATCCCCGCGCTCGGCGATGGCCACGGAAACCATGTGCTCAGCGTCAGTGCCACCCGCTTCGGCCAGAACCTGGAAACGCCGCTCGGCTTCGGCCAGTGGGGACAGGGCGGCTTCGGCGCCGCCGCTCATGCGCAACACCGTCCCGAGCAGGTCATGCGCCATTGCGATGTTATAAGCCGCCCCCTTATAAGCCGCCTCCCCAGTCGCCAAACTGCGCTGCAACAACCGTTCGGCGGCGGCGTGAGCCTTTTGCACGTTGCCGCCCGCCAACAGTCGTTCGATGCTCAGCCGTTCCGCATTGAACCGGACATGACTCCACTCACCCAGATCCTGCATCGCCTGTTCCCGCGCCGCCACCGCCCGGGCCAGGGCCTGGGGACGGTCCAGATTGGCGAGTAACCCTTCCAACGTACCGGCAAAGTCGGCCAGTTGTTCCGCGGACGCCGTCGTCCGTAAGTGCTCCAGCAAAGCCAGCAGATTGGGCAATTCCAGCCGGGTCAGTTGGGCGGACAGTTGGGTGTCCTGGAATCGTTGCTGATAGAGGAAATTCGCCAGTGCTGCCATCCCTTCGGCCCAGGTGGTTTCAGCCTGTTCCCGTTCGGCGGCACTCAGTTGCTCCCGCAGAAAGGACGGCAGGGCCGGATCCAGACGTAGGTGACCGTAGCCCATATCCTCGGCCAAGCCGACTTGGATCAGTTCGGCGCCTACCTGACCGGCGGTGTCCACGTCCACGCCCATGACAGGAGCCAGCACACCCATATTGGCTCCCCCATGAAACACCCCTAACCACCTAACCCGCTCCCGCGTTTCTGGCGTCAATCGCCGCAGCGACAGTTCCACACTGGCGTACAGCGAGTTTTCCCGGTCGTCGGGATGGCGGCGGTGTAGATCGGCCATGATCCGGTGCAAATCTGCGGTGGCGCCGCACACGCCCTGCTGGCTGACTTCGCGGGCCAGCAGCACCAGGGCGCGGGCGTGACCGTTGACGGCGTCCACCAGATCGGTGATTTCCTCCGCCGTGCCGCCGGGATCGGTCGGGCTGGGTTCCCAACCGTTGTCGGCCATGATCCGGCTGACCAGTTCAATGGCGTCATGACGGTCGAGCGGACCGAGTTGGACGGCCCCTGGTCCCGCATTGCCAAGCAAGGGAAGCAGATCAACAGGCAACGGTTCCCGGCTGGTGAACAACAGCCGGGTACGGGGATCGGCCCGGAGCAGTTCGCCGCAACGCTGGAATAGATCTTCGACCGGAAAGGCGGTGAGGTTCTGACCGCTGGCGTCCGGCAGAATGCTTTCCAGATTGTCCAGCACGAGCAGGGTGGGCTGATCGCTCAAGGCCCGCCGGATCGGTTGCAGCGCCCGATCCAGGTCGGGATAGTGGGCCACCGACCAGTTTTCCCCTTCCGGCAGCAACTGCCGGCCCAGACTGTCGAGAATGGCGCGCACATCGCTGATATGTTCCACGCAGACGAACGCCGCCCGCCGAAACCGGTTCGTGCGCACCAGCCAGCGGGCCAGTTCCACCGCCAGCGTGGTCTTGCCGCTGCCGCCCTGCCCCTGCACCACGGCGTAAGGTTGCCGGTGCAGCAATCGTTCCAGCTTGAGCAGTTCCCGGCTGCGCCCAATGAAGCGATGCGGCGGTGGCGCGGGCAAAGCGCCCAACGCCAGTCGGCGCTGCTGTTCCTGTAAACGCCGCGCCTGCTCGGGCAGCAGCCGGGTGAACAAGGGCGGGTCCTGCTGCTCCTGATACAGCACCGGCACGAACCAGTCTTGCAGGTGCAATTCGCCGGCGCCCATGATCTTCAGCCGGTAACTGTCGCCGTACAGCGCCTGCTGACCGGCGAGCATCGCCTGTCCCACTCGCGCGCCCCTGGCCAGCGCGCCGTAAAACGCTTCCACGAATCGCCGCGCGGTTTCCACCAGCACGCTGTGGCTCATCGCCGCCACCGAGCTGACGCCTTCCTCCAGCAACCGCGCCGCCACCGAAGCGGTCGGATCTTCCTCGACCTTGGCGCTCTGGCAGGCTTCCAGAAATACCAGTGGAATCCGGTAATCCCGCATCACCGCCGCCAGCTTGTCGGCATGGATCAACTGCATGGCCCGCCGTTCCAGCTTATGCGCGTCCTTGGGATGCTCGAAGCACAATCCGCCCAGACCGTGTTCCCGGTCATACACGCCATGACCATCGAAATGCACCACGGCGAAGGGCCGTTTCGCTTTCCTGGCATGTTGCAGCGCCTGTTCCAGCGCCGGAAAGGTGGGCGGATCGAGGATCTCCAATTCAGCCAGATCGCCCAATGCTTCCACCGCCTGCATCAACGGCAGGGCGCTGACGCGGTGATCGATATAACTCGTATGCTCGTCTTCAGGGCGGGGACTGAGCAGCAGAATGCGGACCGGTGCGGTCGCCGTCACTATATCCAGCAACCGCCGGTTGATCTGGCGGCGGCGCACCCGCACCGCTTTGGCGCCCTGGAACAGATAACCCCGCCCGTCGTGCAGCAGTTCCCACGGCAGGGACAATAATTCACTGGCGGCTTCCCCGGCGGCGGCTTGTTCGTCCTTACCGGCGCCATCGGGCAACTCCCGATCCACCAGAATCGAAAAGCGCCGTTCCCCCCCGGCAGGATGCTGCCAGCCGTGCAGCGCCTCGGCGGCAGCGGCATGACCCAGGGCGGCCTGATACAACTCCTGACCCCACTGCGGCAGCCTGTTCTCGATCTCCCCGGCCCGTTCCCTGAACACGCCGGTCGGCCACAGGTAATAGCTCTCCAGATACCAGCGCAGATCGTCGGTTTCGATGGGACCCAGCGGAGCAGTGAAGCTGTAGCGCCGACTCTCCATCCGCTCGGCGGCGGGATTGGCGGGTTGATAGATCAGAGTGGCCGTAGCCTTGGCCCGGCGTTTACCTTCGGCGGTGTCGATGGCCGGATCGCTCAGCCGCAGGATCAATTCCTCCAGTGGCGGCGGCGTCACCGGCTCCAGCGTCTGCCGGTCATCGGCCAGCCGCTCACCCAGTCCGGCCAGAATCGAAGGCAGCGCCTCGCTCAAACCGCCCGGTCTCAGTGTCACCGGCACGGCCACCGGTTCTTCCGAAAACCAGTGCGCCAGAGCGGTAGGTTTCAGCCCCGGCAGCAGCAGCGGAACCACCCGATAGCCGTCCTGTTGCCGTTCCCGCTCCACCTCCAGCGCCCGCCGGATTTCCCGCGTCACCCAGGGCGAATTGATGGTGTCCCGGCTGAGCACAGCGATCACCTGCCGCGCCTGGGCAATGGCCTGATCGATCTCCGGGGCCAGCTTGTCGCCGCCCTGCAGACGCCGGGAATCCACCCAGACGGGCAAGCCTAAATTTTCCAGCGCAATCCGCAGCTCTTTGACGAAGGCGTCGTCTTCGCTGGCGTGAGAGATAAAAATGAAGTTGGCGGTCATCGGAGCTTCCTTGAGATTTTTGTCGATTTTATAACTATTCTATTCCCGCTCCGCCAGCCAAACCCGAGCCCTGGCAATGGCAGCCCGCACCTGTTCCGGCGCGGTCCCACCGAAGTGATTGCGGGCGGCAACCGAGCCTTCCGGCGTCAATACGGAAAAAACATCAGCTTCGATGAGAGGCGAGAAAACCTGTAGCTCGCTTAGCTCCATCTCAGCCAGATCGCGCCTTGTGTCCACCCCCAACCGCACGGCCCGCCCCACAACTTCATGGGCGTCGCGAAACGGCAAACCCTTGCGCACCAGGTAATCGGCCAGATCGGTCGCGGTGGCGAAACCCTGTTTGACGGCGCGATACATAGCCTCCCGCTTGGGGCGCAGGACCGGAACCATATCGGCAAAGACGCGCAGACAGGCCAGCACCGTATCGATGGTATCGAACAAGGGTTCCTTGTCTTCCTGATTATCCTTGTTATAGGCCAGCGGTTGGGCTTTCATCAGGGTCAGCAGCGCCATCAAATGGCCGTTGACCCGGCCCACCTTGCCGCGCACCAATTCGGGCACATCCGGATTCTTCTTCTGCGGCATGATCGAGGAACCGGTGCAAAACCGGTCTGGCAGTTCGATAAAATCGAATTGCGCTGACGACCAGATAATCAATTCCTCGGAACAGCGCGACAGATGGGTCATCAGCAGCGCCGCGGCGGCCACGAACTCGATGGCGAAATCGCGATCGCTGACGGCGTCCAGGGAGTTTTCCGCCGGCGCGCTGAACTCCAGCAGCCGGGCGGTATAGTGGCGATCCAGCGGATAACTGGCGCCAGCCAGCGCCGCGGCGCCCAGCGGCATGATATTGACCCGTCCGCGGCAATCGCGCAGCCGCTCCCAATCGCGCCGCAGCATCTCGAACCAGGCCAGCAGATGATGGCCGAAGGTAATCGGCTGGGCGACCTGCAAATGAGTAAAGCCCGGCATGATGGTGTCCGCCTCCCGTTCGGCCAGTTCCAACAGGGCGACTTGCAGGCGGGTCAACTGCGCCAGAATCGCATCGATGGCGCCACGCAGGTACAGGCGGATATCGGTGGCGACCTGATCGTTGCGGGAACGGCCGGTATGCAGGCGCTTGCCGGCGTCGCCGATGCGTTCGGTCAGCCGGGCCTCGATATTCATGTGCACGTCTTCCAGGGCCTCGGACCAGGCGAATTCGCCGCGTTCGATTTCAGCCCGAATCTGTTCCAAGCCCTGAATAATGGCATCCCGGTCCGCCGTGCTCAATACGCCGACATGAGCGAGCATGGTGGCATGAGCGATGGAGCCATCGATATCCTGGTTATACAACCGGCGGTCGAAATTCACCGAAGCGGTAAAGGCTTCCACCAAGGCATCGGCGCCTTCGGTAAAACGCCCACCCCAGGTCCTGTTGGTCTTGTCGATGGTCTTTGCCTTGCTCATAATCGTTCATCCGCTCTACCAAAGTTGGCAAGTATAGTCGGTAGGGTGCGCTGTGCGCACCCTTGAATGCCAAGACCTATGGGGAATGGGTATCATCCATGCACTCGAACAGGGGATTTGTCATGAACCAAACCGGGCAATCCTGGCAACAGGAACTGGCCGCCATCAATGCCGAAATCGACGCCTTGAAGCAACGGTGGGAGGCGCAACAGGCCGAATTACGCTATCTTCAGGAACCCGGCGCCGCTCCGTCGGGCGAACCGACTGAACCCGAGCCGATCCAGCCCTACCGTGCAAACTTTCTCTCCTGCAAACTCGACGAAACCGGGCAAAGATTATGCACCCTGGAACTACGCCGGGAATCCCTGGCGCTCAAGCTGCGGATGATCGAACGGCTCCAGTAAGGCTGCGCCTGAGAGAACCAGTCAGATAACCGGTTGAACTCATCAGGCAAGCCCGAAGAAAGCGCGGGCCGTGCGGGTCGTGGCCTCGGCCACCACGGTGGGTGGCAGTTCCAGAGAGGCCGCCACGGCGCTCAAGACATAGAGCAAAAAAGCCGGTTCATTGCGGCCACTCTTGGGCGGCGGGCGCAGTGTGCGCGGCGCCAGATAGGGTGCGTCGGTTTCCAGCATCAGCCGTTCCAACGGAATCCGTCGCAGCAGTTCACGCAAATGCAAGCCCCGGCGCTCATCGCAAATCCAGCCGGTAATGCCGATATGCAGGTCCAGATCCAGATAGGCCGCCAGATCCTCGCCACTGCCGGTGAAGCAATGGATCACGGCCGGCCCCAGGCGGTCCCGCCAGGGTCTCAGGATCTGCACGAAGCGCTGTCCGGCGTCCCGCTCGTGCATAAAGACCGGCAGGCCCAGTTCCGCCGCCAGTTCCAGTTGGGCCTCGAACGCCTGCTCCTGCTCGGGACGGGGCGAGAAATCCCGGTTGAAATCCAGGCCCATCTCGCCCAGGGCCACGACTTCCGGGCTGAGCGCCAGTTCGCTGAGGCGCTGTGGGGTCTTTTCATCCCAGTGACGGGCATCGTGAGGATGCACGCCGGCGGTCGCGTACAGCATTCCCGGATACCGCAAGGCCAATCGGCGGGCCGATTCGCTGGCGGCCACGCTGGCGCCGGTGACGACCATCCGGCTTACGCCCACGGCGCGGGCGCGCTCGATGACGGCGTCCAGATCGCGCCGGAACGAGGCATGGGTGAGATTGACGCCGATATCGACCAGTTCCATCAGAGCTCCCGAGTAATAGTCATTTGCTTAGGGTTTTAACCTAAACCGTAGGGTGAGGGTACTGGTTCAGTCTGATTATCCTCCAACTCATTGATTGTTAATCAAATACTGAAGATAGGCAGCCTTTGAATTCTCAATACTTGCGCCCATGAAAGACCCTCTTTCAAGATGCCAAAAGCAACGGCAGGCACCTGCTGAGTCGTAAAGTGCTTGCGAATAAAATTATGGACAATCCAAAAAACATCTAAGGTTCTTTGCAAACCCGTTTTCTTTTTCGCATAGGTATTCGTTTTGCGTCGATAGGCCGAATTCCGT
>CAIMUS010000152.1 GCA_903844665.1 uncultured Pseudomonadota bacterium | reverse complement strand
TGATCCCGAGGCGTGGCGGTTATTTCGCCATCTCGTCCCCGCCAAAGCGCCGTTTGTGTATACATGAAATTGCCTAAAAAAATTTTTAGATCAAAAGCTTAGGTGGGGGTAAAGAAACTTCTTCCGAAAGTCGTGCTAGCCGCTAAAGAGAACAGAACAATGGAGAAAAAATTCCGTATTACCGTAGAGGGCAGACAGTACATTGTCACCGTGGAAGATATCACCGAAGGCGGCAGTCTGATTTTCCCCGAGCCCGGCAGCATGCACGTCCCCACCACCGTCACGCCGACCCGGGCGCCGACACCTCACCTTGCAGCCGTCGATGTCAATCCGGGCGATGAACTCAGTCCACTGGCCGGCGTGATCCATTCGGTGGATGTGGTGGTCGGCCAAGCCATCCGGGAAGGCGATAAATTGATTACCCTGGAAGCCATGAAGATGATCACCACGGTGATTGCGCACCGTCCCGGCACGGTCACTCAGCTTTTCGTCAAACCGGGCGATGTGGTGGAAGCCGGCCAGCGGCTGTTGACCGTCGCTTGATGGACGGCGCCATGGAATCGCTCGACTTTCTCAGTCTGTTCCAGGGTATCGCCACGCTGGCGGCGTCGCCGTCGCGGCTGATCGCCATGCGGCTGTTGTTGATCGGCCTGGGGTTTGCGCTGATATATTTGGGGCGCAAAGGGATTGTGGAAGCGCTGTTGATGATTCCGATGGGTCTGGGGATGGCCACGATCAATGCGGCGATGCTGTTGTTGGACACCGGCCGCCAGGGCCCGCTGTTTGTCGATCCGCTGCTGACCGACCCAACCCAACTGGTAAACCGGCTGCAGGTCGATTGGCTGCAGCCGATTTATACCCTGACCTTCAGCAACGGTCTGATCGCCTGTCTGGTGTTGATGGGTATCGGCGCGTTGTTGGACGTGGGTTTTGTGATGGCCCGCCCGTTGCAGAGCATGTTCATCGCCCTGTGCGCCGAATTGGGTACGGTGGTGACCTATCCGCTCGCCAAACTCATGGGCTTTACCGCGGGTCAGGCCGCCGCCGTGGCGACCATCGGCGGCGCCGACGGGCCGATGATTCTGTTTACTTCGCTGATCCTGGCGAAGGAAATCTTCGTGCCGATCACCGTGGTCGCCTATCTTTACCTGGGCCTGACCTATAGCGGCTATCCCTATCTGATCAAACTCCTGGCGCCCCGCCACATCCGGGGCCTGAAGATGCCGATGGAGCCGATGCGCCCCGTCACCGCCAGCCAGAAACTGGTATTCTGCGCCGTCACCTGCGTGCTGCTCAGCCTGTTGTTTCCAGTAGCGGCGCCGCTGTTTCTGTCGCTGTTTATTGGAGTGATCGTCCGGGAAAGCGGCCTGACCCAGTTCCATGAACTGCTCAGTGGACCGATCCTCTACGGCGCCACGTTCTTTCTGGGGCTGTTGTTGGGCGTGCTGTGTGAGGCCGGTATGCTGCTGAATCCGCAGGTGTTGAGCCTGCTACTGCTGGGAATAGTAGCGCTGCTGTTTTCCGGTATCGGCGGCCTGCTGGGCGGCTATGCGCTCTATTTTCTCAGCGGCCGGCGGTATAACCCGGTCATCGGCATCGCGGGAGTCAGCCTGCCGACCACGGCCAGGGTGGCGCAGAGGGCGGTGACGGCAAGTGATCCCGACGCCATCATCCTGCCACAAGCTTTGGGCGCCAATATCGGCGGGGTGATTACCTCCGCGATTCTGGCCGGCATCTTTATGACGGTATTACGGCATGGCGTGGCGCATTGACAGCTCAATTCCATGCTCCGGTAGGCCAGCCCTCGTTACGACAGCGTCGTCCAACAGGGATGCTCAGAATGATGAATCAGAATGATGAATAGCGCTGTTTTCCAGCGTGACTATTGGAGCGCCGCGCTGGAGCAGTTGAAAGGACCCAAACCGATGTCGGCATTGACTCCTGCAATTTCGGAATAAAAACCTTATTTCCACTCGTTGTCTTTGCCGGTGTACTGCACTTTGACGATTTCGTCTCCCTGGAAAATCCACTCCTGATTGGGATGGGGACCGGCAGCGCGATATTTACTCACGCGCACGAGTTGCTCATGGCCGCCCCAGGAAAACACCGAGCCGGGTCGGGGATGATGAAAATCGGAAGAAATAGGTAATTCACAGAAGCGCATAGCTACTCCTGCTCATTCGAGCAGAGGCAGTATTTATAATCAGGCCGGTAATCGCGTCCTTGCTCGACCAACAGAAAAACCTGCTGGCTCTAATTAGAGCCGGGCATCCTGACCAAAGTTCCCGTTTGAGCGGCTGTTACTGCAGCGTCGAGGACGCCTCGAAAGGTGAGACCACTATCCTTTCGAGGTCCTCCGGCAATACGATTCGTCGTATTTTGTGAAGTACCTTAATTGTGGACTGACTCCGGCTCAAAAGCTACCTCACGCCAGCAACCGTCGTTCACACAGCCGGATAGCCAGCGCCAGGAAGGCAGCGCTATAGCCGGCCAGCACCAGCAGATGCAGCCAAATCTGTTCCAGCGGCAGACCCGTCATTAAAGGCCGGACCAGTTCCACTGTATGAATCAGCGGCAGCGACCAAGCCAGCCATTGAATGGCGGCGGGCATTTCCTGCAAGGGAAAAAAGACGCTGCCGATCAACATCATGGGTGTCATCAGCAAGGTGTTGTAATACATGAAGAAGTCGTAGTTCCTGGCGACAGCGGTGACCACCAGCGCCATGGCGGCAAAACAAAAGCCGGTAAGAAAGATCACCGGCAGGGCCAGCAGCGCCCACCAGTCCGCCACGGCGCCCAGCAGCGCCGCCACCACCATGATCGCCGTGCTACTGATCAAACCCTTGGTAGCCGCCCAGATCGCTTCACCGAGAACGATATCCGGCACCGACAGCGGCGTGGTCAGCATGGCGTCCCAGGTTTTCTGCACATCCATCCGGGTAAAGGCGGAATACAATCCTTCGAAGGAAGCGGTGTTCATGGCGCTGGAACAGACCATGCCGGAGGCCAGAAACACCAGGTAGGGCAGGTGGCCGATAGTACCTACGAAAGTCCCCAGACCGTAACCCAACGCCAGCAGGTACAGCAAAGGCTCGCCGAAATTGCCCATTAGGGCCGGTCCGACCAACTTCAGCCAGACCCGGTAATTACGCCGCCACACCGGCAGCCAGCGCAGGGCTGGCGGTGGCAGTGGGGAAGAATCCGCCGAATAGCCGTTATTGTCCATCGCGCAGCTCGCGTCCGGTCAGTTTCACGAAGACATCCTCCAGATTGGCCGGCCGGTGCAGATAGGTCAGTTCCGGCTGCTGGTTGAGCGCGGCCAGCAGCGCCCGCTCGTCATGGGCGTAGTAGAACATGGTTTCGCCCACCCGCTCGCTGCGCTCCACCAGGGACGCCGCCACTGTGCGATGCCAGTCGTCCAGACCCACGCCGTAGACTTCCACCACCTGGGGCTCGATATATTTCCGGATCAGTTCCTGCGGCGGGCCGGTCTCCAGAATCCGCCCCTGATCGAGGATCGTAACGCGGTCGCACAGCCGTTGCGCTTCTTCCATGTAGTGGGTGGTCAACACCAGGGTCATACCGCGGCCCCGCAGGGCGCGCAAGCGCTGCCAGAGCACTTGCCGGGCCTGGGGATCGAGTCCGGTGGTGGGTTCATCCAGAATCAGCAATTCCGGTTCGTTGAGCAAGGCCCGGATCAACGACAGGCGCCGCTGCATGCCGCCGGACAGGGTGCTGATAGGCGCATTGCGCCTGCTTTCCAGGGCGGCGAAGGCCAGCAGTTCCTCGAGCCGCCGTTCGAGAACAGGACCCTTGAGACCAAAATAGCTGGCATAGGTGCGCAGATTCTCCACTACGGTAAAATCCGGGTCCAGATTGTCCTTCTGCGGAACGACGCCGATGCGCCGGCGCATGCTTGTCGCCTGCGCTGGAATGGGATAACCGAGCACCTGCAACTGACCCAGGGAAGGAGGGGTGGCGCCGATCACCATCCGCAGCAGGGTGGTCTTACCGGCGCCGTTCGGTCCCAGCAGCCCCCAGCATTCGCCGGCCTGTACTTCCACATCGACGGCGTCGAGCACGGTATGAACGCCATAGCGCTTGGTCAATCGGTTCGCGTTGATTACAGTGGCAGGCATGAGCGGCAAAGGGGTTGCGGGATGATCCTGGTATCTGGGCCCGGGGGGACGAAGCCAGCGGGCGTCAGCGCTCCCGATGGAAAAAAATGACCGGATTGCTGTCGATGCATACTGTCGCTGCTGTGGTAAATTTATACAAGCTCCCATGTCGGGTTACGACGCGCCCGTAACATCCCTGCTATTGGCTGGCTCGGTAGAGGGCGCGTCTAACCCGACCTACGGGGATTTTCACGGTAACATGAGATCCTGAGTACGATGTTGAATGCCAAGCGCGATGCCCCCCGTTCCACCCCATCGGTCGGTTGCCACTGTTCCAGTCGGGGCCTGGCTCGATGGGATGGCCGGCCGACAGTCTCTCCCTTAGGCTGGAGCGGCGCCATGATTGTCACCCGCGGAGACGTTGTCCAGGCTGGTCTGCAAGTCCTGCCGGGCACTTTTGCCGGTTTAATGGATCTTTATGAGCGCAATTATATCGGTATCCGCCGGCTAATTCCCCTGATGCCGCCCGCAACGAACTGTCAGGTATCCTCCATACCGGGTGGACTGAGCCTGTATCTGGAGGTGCTGGAGCGGTTCCGTTACACCACCGAACTGGTGCTGACCTATCACTTTGTCAGGGAGTGTGGGAGGGTAGCCGAACCGGATCTGCGTATTCGGGTTTACCACGATGCCCGGCTGGCCGAAGTGATGTCGGCGCAACTGCGCCATCGGCCTGAATTTCAGCTAAGCGAGGAGACCATCCAGCAGACCCGGCTAAGCGCCCGCTGGCATGTCAACCGATTTCTTTACAAATGGTTAAATTATTGTCTTTACCAGGGGCATCGCTTCGGAACGGGTTCACAAACCGTATAAAACACTCTAAAATACATGCCTTTTGCGGCAGGCCGGATTCAACCTGAGGCATGACGCTGTAAAAAATTTTGTTGACTAAATCGCTTAGGTATTATAGTTTTCCCTTACTGCAAGTAGGAATTCACAACTCGTAATTCTGTAACTTTTAACTAAGGTGATGTCATGAAACTTTCAACAAAGGGCCGTTATGCTGTCACCGCGATGATGGATCTGGCGCTCCATGACAGATTTGGACCCGTAACCCTGGCGGAGATTTCCCAGTGCCAGGGAATCTCTCTATCTTACCTGGAGCAGCTTTTTGCCAAGCTGCGCAAGAAGGGTTTGGTAGAGGGAGTACGGGGTCCGGGTGGTGGTTATCGCCTGGCCCGTCCCGCGGCGGATGTAACGGTAGCCGATATCGTCAGTGCGGTGGATGAAAAAGTGGACACCACCCGCTGCTCCGGGCGCAGGAACTGCCAGGAAGGGAAGCGTTGCCTGACCCATGAATTGTGGACCGAACTCAGCAAGCAGATTTTCACCTTTCTGTCCGGCATTACGCTGGCGCAATTCGTGGAACGTCCCTCGGTGCGTGACCTGGTCACACAGCAGTATCATGATCATCAAGTTATGCACCGGCGTCAGCCGGCCGAGAGCAAATCGGCTGCTTAGCCGCCATGAATGTCCAGGAGCAGCGGCTCCTGGCATCCGTCATCCGTAACCAGTTGTTGGGCTGCGCCGGCCACCCAAGGCGCCGAAGGCGGCGGGCATGTTCGAAACCCTGGAACTGCTATACCAGAAAGGGCTGATCGACGCCCTGGATTTGGAGTTCGCCCGCTTCATGGGCGAACTGGCCGGGGACAGCAGCCGGGAGCTGCTCCTGGGCTGCGCCCTGGCGAGCCGGGCCGTGGACCAGGGTGATGTCTGCCTGGACCTCGACCAGGCCGCCGGACAACTGTTGCTGCGCCCCGAATTGGACAGGAATGCGGTGTTTACCCCCGAGCTTGGCGCCTGGCGGCGGGCCTTGCAGCGCAGCCGCGTCGTCGGCGCGCCGGGGGAGATCAAGCCATTGGTGCTGGATGCGCGGGACCGGCTGTATCTCTATCGCTATTGGAACTATGAAGACCTCCTGGCGGCGGAATTGCGGCAACGGATCGGCCAGATCTACGAAGTCGATGAAGCCCGGCTGCGGGACGGCTTGCAGCGTCTGTTCCCGTCAGCGCGCCAGGCGGTGGACTGGCAGAAAGTGGCGGCGGCGCTGGCCGTGTTGCGGGGATTCAGCGTAATCTCCGGCGGACCCGGCACCGGCAAGACCACGACTCTGGCCAAAATCCTGGCCCTGCTGATCGAACAGGGGGACGGCAAAGCGCCGCGCATCCGGCTGGCGGCGCCGACCGGCAAGGCCGCCGCCCGGATGCAGGAGGCGCTCCTCGCCAGCAAGGAAAATCTGGCCGGCCTGCTGGAGCCGGCGGTGCTGGCGGCGATTCCCACAGAGGCATCCACCCTGCATCGGCTGCTGGGCCCCCAGCCGGATGGGGTCTATTTTCGCCATAACCAGGATAATCCACTCAACCTCGATGTACTGGTGATCGACGAGGCGTCCATGGTGGATCTGGCGCTGATGACCAAGACAGTGTGGGCGCTGCCGCCGCAGGCCCGCCTGATCCTGCTGGGCGACAAGGATCAACTCAGTTCGGTGGAGGCGGGTACGGTGCTGGGCGAGTTGTGCGCCCAGGTCGGTGGTTATTCCTCCTCCTTTGCGGGGCGACTGAGTGTACTGACCGGCGAAGCGGTCGAACCGGCCGCCACCGCGTCACCGTTATTACCGGACGCCACCGTGCTGCTCCAGCACAGTTATCGTTTCAGCGGCGATAGCGGCATCGGCCGGCTGGCCGAGGCGGTCAACCGAGGGGATGAAGCCGCCATTAAAGCCTTGCATCGCCAGAATCTGAGCGATGTCTGCTGGTATATGGCGCCGCCGGAAGCCGCGGAACAGGAGTTGCTGGAGTGGATGCTGACGGGCTATAAACCCTATCTGCAACAAGTGCATGAACAGGCGCCCCTGGCGGAGATATTCGCCGCGTTCCAGGACTATCAGGTGCTCTGTCCGCAACGCGTCGGTCCGACCGGCGTCGAGCAGCTCAACGAACTCGTGGAAACCGTCCTCAAAGCGCGCCTGCGCCGCAGCCATAGCGAATGGTATCCGGGACGGCCCATTATGATTACCCGCAACGACTATCAGTTACGTCTGTTCAACGGCGACATCGGCATTACCTTGCCCGATCCCGATAATGAAGAACGGCTGCGGGTGTATTTCCAGGGGAGCGACGGCGTCGTCCGCAGTTTCCCGATTACCCGGTTGCCCGCCTACGAGCCGGTATTTGCGATGACCATTCATAAGAGCCAGGGATCGGAATTCGATGAGGTCTTATTGGTGTTGCCGCTTGAGGATTCGCGGGTACTGACGCGGGAACTGATCTATACCGGCATTACCCGGGCAAAACAAAAACTCGCCGTCTGGGGCAGTCTGGACATTCTGTTACAGGCGGTGCGCCGACCGATTCAGCGCTCCTCTGGATTGGGGGAGAAATTGCAGGCTGCTGTGGGGGGAGGGGGGGCCAACAAGATTGTTGAGCCTAAAGCCTGAAGTTGCGCACTGGATGTATACCATTAGCCCGCCCCATCGAGCAAACGCCTGCACTCCATTAACGATCGCATCACGCAATCCTCCAGCGAAACCCCGGTAAAATAATTGCCGGTCAATGCCAGGGGAATGCCGATAAGATGGCTGTCGATTTCCCTGACCAGCTCCTGGTGACCCACGCGCAAAGCCGGCAGTCGGTTGGTTTTCCCGGCCACGTCTTCCAATTGCTCTCTGCCGACTCCCAATACCTCGCCAATGCGTTGCAATTTACCCGTCTCATCCAGCAGACCGGGCTTGAAATGGAAGGTAAATCCCCGATAGGTCGGATCCGGCACGGTATCCCGCGACACCACCGAGAAGAAACTGTCATCCCTGGCGATGATTCCGGCCAGCGGCGGCAGGGATACGGCTTCCCGGCGGACCACCACGCCCAGCGATTCCACCGTCACCGTCGCTATCCTTTGCAGGAGCCTGCTCAAGGCGGGAAACGCCTCGCCGAGCAGGTCGGCGGCGGCGGCCACAGGCGTGGCCAGACAGACTGCCCTTGTCCGGTACATCACGCCGGTGGCGGTAGTCAAGATAAAAATACCATCGGCATATTGCAAGGCTTGAACCGATTGGCCGGTTTGTATCCCAATATCGTCCCGCTTTGCCAGGATATCGGCGAGAGTCTGCAAGCCGCCGGGAAAAGTAAAACTGCGCCTGACATCCTTACGCCGGGGCTTTGGACTGAACAGGATATCCGCCGGAAAGTCGTCGGCCTGTTGACAGATGACGGCATTGAAAGCCGGCCCGAAAAGATCGGCGTAATTGCTGCTCCCCAACACGTTACGATAATACTCCGCCACGCTTTTTCCCGGCTTGCGGGTGGTCAATAGCCGCGGCAGGGACAGCAGCAATGCCAGCCAGTGCAGCCGGGAAAAAACCGATTGCAGACGGCCATCGGCCAATACCTGAAAAGGCGCCCGCGCCCTGTCGCATAATCGATCCAAGCATCCCCGCTCCTCCAGAATGCCGAGCAGATGACCGTAGGAATTGAAACCGCTGTGCGCCCCCAACTCCAGCCAGAACCCGGTTCCGTGCGGACGGTGGGAATCCAGGCTGCCGCCGATTCTGTCCGCCTGTTCCAGCACCACGACCCGCCAGCCGCGCTGCACCCCGTAATGGGCCATACTCAGGCCGCTGATACCGGCGCCCACGATAATCAGATCATAGGAGTTTGCGATCATGTGGCGATCATAAGGATAAACGGGACAGGGTTTGAACCGGGAACGATGGCGGCGCCGCGTCAGGTCCGCGGCGCGCTGATGTTAAGAGCCGGCGCCACCGGCCAGGTCGGAATGCGCTTCCGTGGGTTGCAACTGCCGTTCGAGCACCGCCTGTACGAAAGCGCCGTAGGTTTCCAGTTCGATCCCGCGTTCTTCGTACTTCCATCGCATCAGATACCAGTCTTGCAGCATGGCCTGGAGAACGGCGGCGGTCAATTCGGGATCGACCTCCTGGAATACACCCTGGCGCTGCCCCGTACGGATGATATTGCAGAACAGTTCCTCCATGCTCAACTCCGCCTGGATGGCCTGCTGTCTTTCCACCGGGGTCATGGTATGCAGTTGCAGATGCCAGAATACAAACCAATCCGGCAGGACTTCGCTAAGCCATAACTGGGTGCGCACCGCGAGGCACAACCGCTGCCAGGGTGGGTGAATATCCTGGATCCGATCGAGCAAAATCCGGGCGTTCAGCGTGTGCCCGTAGCGCTGAATCAACTGTAACAGTTCCTTCTTGTCGCGAATATAATGGTGCAACTGGCTTAGGCTCAAATCCAGGATTTCGCTCAAATCGCGCAGCCGCACGGCTTGAAACCCTTTCTCCCTGGACAGCTTCAGCGTGTTATCGATAATCTTGAGCAGGGTCCTGACCGCCAGTCCCTCCTCCTGAATGGCTATCGGCTCTTTGGATTGGTGCAGGACTATCCGCCCCGTTTCCTGTCTGGAGAGGCTGACCAGCCGCTTGAATGCCTGGAAATCTAAATTCATCAACCGCCCTTGTTAACCCTGTTATCCGGCGGCAAGGCAAGCAGCGCCGGCAGGCATTACACGCCGCCAAAAGCACAGTATCAGGTCCGATGACCTGTCACCGCCAATCGATCGGTTTCGAGTTGCTGACCATAAAACGACTGTGAAAGACTGTCAACCGCAGTTCATCGATCCCTGCGATCGGTTATGCTGCTGACTGCAAGCAGCACGTTTGAAGACCATTGCGGGTTTAACGGACTCGCCGCCAGCATGCCCGCAACTCGCCTGGCGAGTCCCGGCAGCGACGGATTCGCTGCCATCATACACCATAATCACTCTTAAAGAGGCCAAGCTGATGCGTTCTTTCCAGGCTCCCTCTATCACCGGCAAGCTGCGCTATCTCCTGGCGCTGATTTGTGGTGTGATTGTGTCAATCGCGGCCCTGGCACAAATCATTGCCGCTATGACCTCGTTGCAGCAGCTCGAGGTGAGGAACCTGACAAGGCTGGCCGGGGTGATCAACACCAACAGCACCACCGCCCTGGTCTTTAAGGATCGTGACGCCACCCAGCGGGCGCTTACCGCGCTGGGCGCCGACCCCGATATCATGGTGGCGGATATTTTTACCCGCAATGGCGAGTTGTTCGCCCGTTACACGGGCGCCGCTTACCGGCAACAGGAACCGCCACCGATCGAACCCTGGCAGCGGCAAAAGCCGGGTTCGGCACGGACGGAATACCGCTTCGGACCTGGCTACCTGGATCTGGCCGCTCCCATGGCGCTGGATAACGAAATCATCGGCACTCTTTATATCCGCTCCGGCTTCAAAGAGGTTTATTCACAGACGGCCTGGCAGATCTGGATAGCAGTTCTGGCCATCGCCGCCGCCGTCGGGATGGCTTATTTCTTTGCGGCGCGCTTGCAGACTCGAATTTCCAAGCCGCTGCTCCAGTTGGCGGACACCATGCAGCATGTCTCCCGCGAGCAAAACTATAATTTACGGGTGGAGAAAAGCGGTGATGACGAGCTTGGGAAACTCAGCGATGTCTTCAATGCCATGCTCAATCAGGTTCAGCAGCGGGACAGACGGCTGGCGCAGCACCGTGAACAACTGGAGCGGCAGGTGGCGGAGCGGATGGCGGATCTATCGACGGCGAATCAGGAATTGCGTGAGGTGATCGACGAATCCTTGCGCGCCAAGGAGGCGGCCGAAGCGGCGAATCGCGCCAAGAGCCAGTTTCTGGCCAATATGAGCCATGAGATCCGCACCCCCATGAATGGCGTCCTGGGGATGACCGAGTTACTGCTGGATACGGAGCTCGGCGGGCGGCAGCGCAAATTCGCCGAGGCGGCGCAGCGCTCGGCGGAAACCCTGCTCGGCATCATCAACGATATTCTGGATTTTTCCAAGATCGAAGCGGGCAAGCTGGAGCTGGCAAGCGTCGAGTTCGAGTTGCGGGAAATGATCGAGGAAACGGCGGAACTGCTCGCCGAACGGGCGCAGCGTAAGGGTCTGGAGTTGGCCTATCGCTTACCCCACCGTCTGCCGCATGCCTTGTGGGGGGATTCGGGGCGCCTGCGGCAAATCCTCACCAACCTGGTTGACAATGCCATCAAGTTCACCGAGCGGGGCGAAGTCGTGGTCGAGGTGACGCTCCTGGAGCAGGGGCGGGATGGGGTCTTGCTGCGCTTCGAGGTCAGGGATACGGGTATCGGCATTCCGCCGGAAGCGCTCGAACGGGTATTCCATTCCTTTACCCAGGCGGACGGCTCGACGACCCGCCGTTACGGCGGCACCGGCCTGGGACTTGCCATCGCCAAGCAATTGGCGGAAATCATGGGCGGAGAGATGGGGGTGGACAGCGAGGTCGGCAAAGGTTCGACTTTCTGGTTTACCGTGCGGTTCAGCCAGTACGATCCCACCAGCACGCTGATCATGTCGGCGCCGCGTTTCGATTTATCCGGCCTGCGGGTATTGATCGTGGACGATAACGCCACCAGCCGGGATATCCTGTGTCGACAGGTGGAAGCATGGGGCATGCTGGGGGTAAAAGCGGAAAACGCCAGCCAGGCACTGACGAATCTGCGCCAATCGGTAGCGGCGCGGCAACCGTTCGACCTGGTGCTGTTGGATCAGGATATGCCCGATATGAATGGCGCGGCCGTTGCGCGCGCCATCCGCAATGAGCTGGCGCTCGACAAGGCGCCGCTGATCATGCTGGGGCCGATGGATCGGGAAGTCGCCGTCGAGGAGCGGGAGAAACTGGGAATTTCGTATTATTTGAGCAAGCCGGTGCGACGCTCTCATCTTTACGATGCGATTACCCGCATCATGGGTACCCGTTCAGAGGAACCGGTGGCGACACCGGTAGAGCCGACGCTGCCTTCCATGCCGTCCAGAGTACGGGAACGGCTGTTGTTGGCGGAGGATAATCCCATCAATCAGCAGGTGGCGGTGCAGATGTTGCAGCGGCTGGGCTATAAGATCAAGGCGGTGGAGAGCGGTCAGGCGGTGCTGGATGCGCTGGCTCAGGGGGAGTACGGGGCGATTCTGATGGATTGTCAGATGCCCGTCATGGACGGTTTTACCGCCACCCGCATGATTCGCCGGCAGGAAACGGTCAGCGGCAAACCGCGTGTTCCCGTCATTGCGCTGACCGCCAGCACCATGCAAGGCGATCGGGAACGCTGTCTGGCGGCGGGAATGGACGATTTTCTGAGCAAGCCGTTCAAGCGGGATCAGTTAAAGGCGGTGTTGCAGCGCTGGCTGGTCGATAAGCCGGCGCTGGCGGCGGGCAAAGCCGAGGCCGCCGAGGCCACCACGGGTATAGCCGTATCGCCGACGGTGTAGAATCCTCCGTCTGCGCTTCCCCGAAAGTGGGTTGATATCCGATCAAATTTATTGTAACCGTTCAGACCCCTCTCCCCGACCCTCCCCCGCAAGGGGGGAGGGAGTTATTGCAAAACAGATACTTAGCGTATTCCCCCTCCCCTTGTGGGAGGGGGCTAGGGGGAGGGGGGTGAACGCTTACAATTTATTGAATCCGGTATTGCATTAGATGGTTACGACTACCGAAGCACCTAGCCACAGAAAAGCCGTCGATTGGCGGGACTTTATTCACTCCGATCCGACGGTTTTAGTCGGTAAGCCGGTTGTGCGAGGGACTCGGCTTTCTGTCGATTTTATCTTGCGCTTGTTTGGCAACGGCTGGACCCTTCAGGAAGTTTTGGAGAATTACCCTCGACTTACGGCAGAGACCGTTCAGGCCGTTTTCGCCTATGCGGGCAATCAGCCGGTAGGAGCGGCGCCCCCGCTGCGATAAGACGCTTGCACAAGGAAGGCCAAAGGGATTTAATCATGAAACCCCAGGGAGATCGATCATGTCCACCATCAAAATCTTCATCAGCTACAGTCACCAGGATACACACCACATGGAGGAATTGCGGGGGTTTCTGCGAGGTCTGGAGAACGAGGGGGTCGAGTTCTGGACCGATCAGCGGATTGCTACCGGCGAACTGTGGGATGAGGAAATCAAGCGAAAGATCGCCGAATCGGAGATTGCGCTGGCGCTGGTCAGTCAGGCGTTTTTGGATTCACCTTACTGCACCCGGATCGAAATCGGCACTTTTATCGTCCAGCGGACCCACATTTTCCCCATCATCCTGTCACCGTGTGAGTGGCAGCGTCATGATTGGCTCAAAAGCCGTCAGTTTTTGCCCGGTGGAGATAAAACAATTGAAGAGCATTACACCGAGTCAGGACCTCGTAGGCGACTGTTTTTAAAGCTACGGCAAGATCTTAGAAAGCAGATCGAGAAGCGGCGTTCGGCGTTGGCTGCATCCCCGAATCCTTTCGATCAAATCCTGGCTATCCGCGAGTCGGGTCGTTTTATCGGCCGCAACGCCGAGTTAACTCGATTGCGGAACTTGCTCCAGGGTGGTTCGGTGGCGCTGTTGGGAGAACCGAAGATCGGCAAGAGTTCGCTGCTTTGGCGATTGATTGAAAGCTGGCAGGGAGAGATACTGGGTCCTTTCGATTTTCAGGAGATCGAAGATCAGGATGATTTTTACAACTGCCTAGCTGAGAAATTAGGAATATTAGAGAGTGGCTGGCGGCCGATTCGGGAAAAACTCAAGCAACGTCGGACACTGCTTGTGCTGGATGAATTGGATGCCGCACCGGAAAGAGGATTAAAGGGCGAATGTCTGGGACAGTTTCGGGCGATCTGCAATCATAATTTGGACTTCAAAATGGTGGCTGCTTCCCGTAATCCTTTGAAAGCTGTTTTCCCGGATTCCGGACGAGGCTCACCGCCCTTTAACTTTTTACAGCCTTTGACCTTGGGCGAAATGAGAGAAAACGAAGCCCGTGAGTTATTACGGCATCCCTGGATGCCGGCTGCGCTTTCCTTCGATTCGGCAACCGTCGATGCCATTCTGCAACTCGCCAAGTTCCATCCCTTTAAACTGCAACGCGCTGCTTTTCACTGTTATCATGCCTTGACTGATCCGACCTACGATTGGCAGTCCGACTGGCGGCAGGACATGGAGCACATGCTGTGAGCGAAGCTCCGGTTCCCCGCCTGGATTTGGCGCCCAAACGGAAGAAGCCGCTGTCGCTGTGGAATCCGCTCGATTACTTGGTACTACTGTATTGGGTTTTCTTCTTTCCCCAGGCGTTGCGGTGGTATGTGAAGCGCTTTGGCAAGCCGGAGTATCAGGAAAGCAAAGGTGGTAAAGCGTTGTGGGAAGTGCTACAGCATGATCCTGTTCAGCATCGCCTGATTCTGCAAAGCCTGTTTCTTCTGCTCGGGAGTGTCGTAGAACTTCTTGCTATTGATTTACCACCAGCGGTGGGGATCATGGGGATTATGGTGGTCGGCGCGGCGTTCGGCATAGCGTTCGGCATGGCGTTCGGCGTAACGATCGGCGTAGCGGTCAGCGTGGAGTTCGGCGTGGCGATCGGCATAATACTCGGTGTGTTGGTCGGTGTAGCGCAGGGTGTGGGGAGCGGTGTGTTGGTCGGCGTGTTCTGGGGTGTGGTGGTCGGCTTGCCAAGCGGTGTGGCAAGCGGCATAGCAGGCGGCGTGGGGGTCGGCGTAGCGGCCGGCGTAGCGGTCGGCATGGGGGCCAGCGTGGCGGTCGGCGTGGCGGTCGGTGTGGCGGTCAGCGTGGGGTTCGGTGTGGGGGTCGGCGTGGGGGTCGGCGTGGGGGTCGGCGTGGTGGCCAGCGTGGTGGTCGGCCGCTTACTGGATTGGCTGTTGCTGTTTCCTTTTTTTCTTTTGAGCGGAGGGCGTTGGCAGTATCTCTGGAATCGTATGGTCTGGTTGCCTTTGCCGTCTGTACAAAGCCGATTGGAAGGCTATCTTGAACAGGATTGGTCTACCGGTGTTCACAATCTTAACCAGGTGTTGGCTTATACCTTGCAGTTCATACCCGCCGTGGCAGCCGCTAATTCGGTTCTTGCTTGTTCACCTGACGATCATGTATTAGCCAAGACAGCTATCCTGGCGAAGCAACCTTTTGATTGGAATTTACTGCAGTTCTGTTCGGCCAATCTGAGCCATCAGCTTCGGCGAGCAATGATCAATGGATTCTTTTTGATTCCAAAAAACTGGCGACAGCGCTGGATGAATCGTTATCCCACCGACTTGCGTCTGGATACTCTCGCCCATAGCGCCTGTGCCGGTTTCTGGCTGTGGCATAAGGATAAAACCGAACAAGCCGTCGAAGCATTTACTGTCACCCGACTCCTGCGGCATGGCGAGGAACTGTATGGCATTGCCCGAGCCATCGTTGTCGGCAAAAAAGCCACTACATTGCCCAAAATTACCAATTGGCAGGAGGAGGCCGCTTGGCTGGACGCGCTGCCAGACCCCGAACTGCGTCCCGGTACTTTGCAAACCCTGCGAATCTTGCGCAACGCGGCGAATGAAGCAAAAACCGCCCATCATTCTCAAGCGACTCTCAACCGCTCCACCGCCCTGGGACGCGCCGGCGCGGAACTCAAGCGACTGCTCGATACCGGCGCCGATTTCTGCCCCGAACCGGAATGGCCGTTGCTTGGAGATATCGCCCGGCGGTGGCTGGACATTCTCATTGAAGCCGGCGGCGTGGTCGGGGAAGAAGTTCTCCGGCAACCGGTGTTAAATCCCTATGAAGGCTATTCCGGCCTGCCGGTCACCGGTCCCACCTTTGTCGGACGCCGCGACGCTATCCAGCAGATCGAAACTCGCTGGGCAGTGGCGGATTCGCTGCCAGCGTTGATCCTCTACGGCCACCGGCGGATGGGCAAAACCTCCATCCTGCGCAACCTGGAGCAGGTCCTGCCGGCCAACTCGCTGCTCGTCTACCTGGATATGCAGGATGCCGGATGGGTCAATCACACCGGCGAACTCCTGCTGGATCTGGCTGAAGCCATCCACAAGAGAACGGCGACGGTGGGTCTGGACTCTGGGCCACCGCCAACCAGCGCCGACTATGCCGACTTGGGCACAGCCCGCCGTGCCCTGAATGCGCTGCTGGCCCGGCTTGAGCCGCAGATGACCGGCCGCCGGCTGATCCTGGCCGTGGACGAATTCGAGTTGATCGAAGACGGCATCGAACAGGGCCGTATCGACCCCAATCTGTTGCCCTATCTGCGTGCGCTCAACCAGCGCCACGCCTGGCTGGCGCTGATCTTCGGCGGTCTCCACACGCTGGATGAAATGGGTCGGGATTACAACAATGCGTTTTACGGCCAGACCCAGAATATCCGCGTGGGTTATCTATCCCATGACGATGCCCTGCGGCTGATCACCCAACCGCACCCGGATTTCGCGCTGGAATACGCCCCCGAATTGCGGGAAGAACTCTACCGGCTGACCTACGGCCAGCCTTACCTGCTGCAACGGCTGTGCTGGGAACTGGTCAACCGCTGGAACGAGCGTTTTATGAAAGAAGGCGAAACCACACCGCGCACCCTGGAACTCGCCGAGCTGGAGCCGGTGTTCACCGCCGATTTCTACCGCAGCGCCGAGTATTACTTCGACGGCGTCTGGTCCAATGTCACCGAAGACGAGCGGACCGTAATGGCGTTACTGGCGCAACGGGAAACTGCCTGGACGCGGCAGGAATTGAGCGTCGCGGGCGCAGTGGCCGATATCGATCGAACCCTTGAATTGCTGCGCCGGCATGACGTAATAGTGGAAGATGAAGCCGGCATCCGCTTCGCCAGCGAATTGTTGCGCCGTTGGGTTGCCGGGCAAACGCGGCGGCATTGAAATTCATCTCGATCAGTTCGACAATTCAGACAACTTTTCGTACCTTTTTCCGGTACAGCTTCTTCAGGAAATTGTTATGGCCATCCAAACCACCTATACCCATGCTCGCGCCAATCTGGCGGCACTCTGCGACGAAGTCACGGCCGACCGCGAGGTGGTGATTATTCGGCGGCGTAACGCCGAGGATGTCGCGTTGATTGCCGCCGCAGAACTCGACAGTCTGTTGGAAACCGCTCATTTATTGCGCTCACCCAGGAATGCTGAACGACTGCTGACGGCATTGGTTCGTGCCAGGCAAAACACGGTAGCCCCACAGTCTGTCGAAGAACTCCGCCGGGAACTCGGACTTGACTGAGCAAACCGTAGGGTGAGCAAGCTTGTCTGCCCACGCTGCCAGCTCATGCGGCGCATTACGCTACGCTAATGGCGCCCTACGCCAGATCTACGCCGGCTCTTACATCCCCCAAACCTGGATCGTGCAGCCATGGCTCGATGCTTCCCGCTGAAACAGCTTCTCTTCCCAGGGCTTGTTCGGGGTCCGGTCGAAGATGACCAGATGCCCTTCCTCGGCGCCGCAGCGATCCAGATAATTCCAGGTCTGTTCCAGTCCCGTCGCCACGGTTTGCTCCAGTGTCTTGTGCAGAACCTTGAGTTCGATCACCACTTTCTGCACCCCGCCGGGAGTCGGCCAGAGCACCAGCAGATCGGTGCGCATCCTTCCTAAGCCGTATTCCCGTTCGATCCGGCCACCACCGTTGACGATGCGTTGCAGAAAAGCCTGTAACAGCAGTTGGGGACCGGCCTCCTTGTACTGGAAGCGTTCCACCCAGTGTTCGGAATGCTCGCGGAAGAACTCCTGGAAGGCGGCCAATAATTTGGTCATGTTCAACTTGCCATCCGGATTGATATACCAGGCGGCCTGTTCCGCCATGCCGGATTGAATGGTCCAGGCCAATTCCCGCGGAATGACCTCCTGATAGATGGGATTGGCCAGCCGAATTGCGCCGCCGACGTCCTGTTTGATCAGCCCCAGATCCACCACATAGTTCACATCGTCCTGCCGGAACCCCTCCGCCAGTCGGCTACCGGCCAGCAAGGGTTCGATCACCCGCCGCACCCGTTCTTCCTGGAGCTTATCAGCCAGTTGATCCAAATGCGTCTCCCGCCGCAGAATCAGGTTCTCTTTGGCATCCTCCACCATGGTTGCCGTGATCGGCTGGCTGCGATCCTGTCCTGCCTCCATCTCGAAACAGGTCTCATAGCCAAGCGCATTGACCAGCCAGGGTTGGCCCTGGGTTAGTTCCCAGATTCGCTCCAGGGCGTCAGGGTCGATGACCTGCCCGGTTTCCTCGGTGTGCTGGGCATACAGCCGCTCCACCTCCGGGCGGGAAAAATCACCCAACCTTAAGGATGCGGCCTTGATATTGAAAGCGCTGCCACCGGTGATGATGGTTTTCTCGCTGGCGGAGTGAATCCGGTAATCGCGCACGTCCCGCACGCCGCAGAGAATCACGCTCTGTGGGAAATGGCGGGGGCGTTTATCGTAACCGGCCCGTAGTTGCCGCAACACCGAGATCAAGGTATCGCCGATCAGAGAATCGATCTCATCGATGAACAACACAACCGGTTTAGGATCCTGGGCCGACCACTGGGTCAAGACTTCATCAAGGGCGCTGTGAGGGCCACTTTTCAGCAGGGCATCGACCCAGATCGCATCCAGAAAATGATCGTTCAGTGCGATTCGCGCGCGGGAGGCCAGTTGGTTCAATATAGAGCGCATCGCCGCGGCGACATCCTCCCTGGCGGCCTGTCCTGCTTCCACGTTGATATAAAGACAGCGATATTTTCCCTGAGCATTTAGATACTTCATCAGCGCCAGCAGGGAAGAGGTTTTACCGGTCTGCCGCGGCGCATGCAGGATGAAGTATTTCTGCTGCTCGATCAGCGCCAGCACCTGGTTGAGATTCAGGCGCTCCAACGGCGGCAGGCAGTAATGCCGCTCGCAATCGACCGGTCCGGCGGTGTTGAAGAAACGCATGGTGGTATCCTTGAAGGTAAGCTTGGAAAAAAGACGGGTTTTGCTTTGCTCTACCCCTCCTACGGTACCGGCTCCTGTAAAGACTCAGGAACCAGCCCATTGTAACTCTTGTCTGATTTGCGGCTTGGCAAAAACACCCGTGCACAGTTCGCCCGTGTGCGAATTTCTTAATCGATCAACCACCCAAGATGACCCCAAGGAGGTAGCATCATGCCGGTACGTTCATCCTCAGCCCGTTGGCAAGGTCCCCTGAAAGATGCTCATGGTGGTCTGTCCTTGTCAGTAGTCATCACCTATTATAGAGATGGGCCGGATGCCGGCGCCGCAACTTTCCTTACTGTAGGGGCGGTTCTTACTGTAGGGGCGGTTCTTTCCTTACTGTAGGGGCGGTTCGCGAACCGCCCCTACTCATTGAATCAAAGCCCCTACTCATTGAATCAAAGCCCCTACTCAGTGAATCGAAGGATACCGCCCATGGCGATGAGTTCAAAACATTTTCTGGGACTCGGTCCCCACGGTTTCCATCGCGTCCATTACACCGAATGGGGCGAGCCCGCCAACGACAAGGTTCTGTTCTGCGTGCACGGCCTGACCCGTACCGGGCGGGATTTCGACGATCTGGCCGCCGCGCTGGAAAACACCTATCGGGTCATTTGTCCCGACGTGGTCGGGCGCGGTCGCAGCGAATGGCTGGACCATAAAAGCGATTACAGCTATCCGCAGTATCTGGCCGATATGACCGCGCTGCTCGCCCGCAGCGGGGCCGGCCAGGTGGATTGGGTCGGCACGTCCATGGGCGGGTTGATCGGCATGTTGCTGGCCGCGCAGCCGGGGACACCGATCCGCAAACTGGTGATGAACGATGTCGGGCCGTTCATTCCCAAGGCCGGCCTGCAACGCATCGCCGACTACGTCGGCAAGCCGGTGCGCTTCGCCAGTCTGGACGAGATGGAGCGCTATATGCGCCTGGTCGCCGCGCCCTTCGGCGCCTTGACCGACGCCCAGTGGCGTCATTTGACGGTTCACAGCGCCCGCCGGTTGGACAGCGGTGACTACGTCTTCGCCTATGATCCCGGTATCGCCGAACCGCTCAAGGCCAATTTGGAAGATGACGTGAACCTGTGGCCGGTATGGAATGCCGTGCGTTGTCCGGTGCTGCTGCTGCGGGGCGCCGAGTCCGACGTGCTGACCCGCACCGATGCGGAAGCCATGCAAAACTGCGGTCCCCGGGCGACCCTGGTGGAGTTTGCCGGCATCGGCCATGCGCCGATGTTGCTGGCCGCCGATCAGATTAAAGTCGTGCAGGACTGGCTATCGACCGGCTGATGCGGTGCGCACTCGAAAAGTATTGAAGTTGACGACGCCCAAGATACTGAGTAGCGTAAGGCTCTGCCAGTGACGCCTGAGCAACGGCCATTGCGCGCGCAGCCGGGGCCAGGCGAAGGGCGACAGGAGCAACAGGGCGCCGGCCCAACGCCAGAACGACAGGGCGATGGGCGGCATAAGCGCGCGTACCGCCCGCCCGAGGACGCAGTTGCCGGACCAGAACAGCATGGTCAGCACCAACGATAGGTAAGGTGATAGGCGTAAGGCGGGAAGGTTCATGCAGATAACGTTTGTAAGAGAAGACGATGACAACCACCGGACAGACTGTTCCCGATCTTGCTCAGGATTTATCTTTCCGCCCGATGGTCTAGTCTTAAGGTTTTACAATGATAGGTAAACTGTTGGAGGTCAACATCCGATGAGAAGACTTTACTTTCTGCTTCCCGATGTGGAAAGCGCCAAGAAAATTGTCGATGAACTGCTGCTGGCGCGGGTGGAGGAACGCCATATCCATATCGTCGCCAAGGATCACGCCGCGTTGGAAAAAGAACACCTGCCCGAGGCGGGCCTGTTCGAGGAGAGCGATTTCGTTCCCGCGCTGGAGCGGGGTCTGGCGGTGGGCGGGGCCACCGGTTTACTGGCGGGCATCGCCGCGGTCACTTTCCCACCGGCGGGCCTGATCCTGGGCGGCGGCGCCATTCTGGCCACCAGCCTGCTCGGCACCGGTCTCGGCGCCTGGGTAGCGAGCATGATCGGTTCCTCGGTCCCCAACCGGCAATTGGATCGCTTCCATGACGCCATCGAGGAGGGGCAGTTGCTGATGCTGATCGATGTGCCCAAAACCCGGGTGGACGAGATCACCGATCTGGTCAAGAGCCATCATCCGGAGGCCCACGTCGAAGGCACCGAGCCGACGATTCCGGCGTTCCCGTAAGCCGGTTTTATCTGGTTATCACCGCTGTAGGAGCGCCGCCCCCGCCGCGATAGATCGCGCCGGGGGCGGCGCTCGATGGATTTCAGATGCAACCTTTTGGTCGTCACCAGGGGGAACCCTGCCCGCAGATCGAAGCGCATCTGATAGCCGAATACCGATAGCGTTCCCGTACCGGTACGATCCGCCTTGCGGGCGCCGTGTTCCAGGACATAACGCAACAGGTCGAGGTATTGACGCATCTCACCGCGCCTTGTGCCGGTAGGCCAGGACCATGAGTAAGACTCCGAACAGAATCATCGGCAGGCTCAGTAACTGCCCCATCGTCAACCAGTGGAAAGCGATAAAGCCTAACTGGGCATCGGGCTGACGGACGAACTCCAGCAGGAAGCGGAAACTGCCGTAGCAGACCAGAAACAGGCCGGATACCGCCTTGGTCGGGCGTGGTTTGGCGGAATACAGCCAGAGAATGATGAACAACGCCAGCCCCTCCAGGGCAGCTTCATAGAGCTGCGAGGGGTGACGCGGCAACTCGCCGGCGCCCGGCGAGTGGAACACCATGGCCCAGGGCAGGTCGCTGACCCGCCCCCATAACTCGCCATTGATGAAGTTGCCGATGCGGCCGAAAAACAGACCCGGCGGAACCAGCGGCGCAATAAAATCGGTCACCTCGAAGAAACCCTTGTGGATCTTGCGGGCGAACAGGGCCAGCGCAATCAGAACGCCCAGCAGGCCGCCATGGAAGGACATCCCGCCTTCCCAGACCTTGAACAACAGCAGGGGATTGTCCAGGAAGGCGCCGAGATTGTAGAACAGCACGTAGCCGATGCGGCCACCCAGAATGACGCCCAGGGCGGCGTAGAAGATCAAATCATCGACCTGGACCGGCTGCCAGCCGGAACCGGGGCGGGCCGCGCGATAGCGTCCCAGCAGCCAGCCGCCGATAAAACCGAACAGGTACATCAGGCCGTACCAGCGTACCTTCAACGGACCGATTTTGAAGGCAATGGGATCGATATCAGGATGCACGAGCATAGTGGAATCCCCGGGTTTCAGGCCGGCAAAATGCGGGCGAACACCGCCTTCAGATAAGCGGTTTCCGGAATGGCCGGATGGATAGGATGATCGGGAGCCTGTTGGCCCCGTTCCAGAATCTGCATGGAACGATCCAGATGCCGGACGGCCTGCAATATCACCTGTTCCAGCGTTTCCGCCGGCAACTGCTGGGAACAGGAGCAGGAGACCAGCAGGCCATCCTTCGCCAGCAACTGCAGCGCCAGTTCATTGAGGCGACGGTAAGCCAGAAGCCCTTCCTTGAAATCTTTCCTGCGCTTGATAAAGGCCGGTGGATCCAGGATCACGATATCGAAGTGTTCACGGGCTTCCCGCAGCGATTTCAAGACGGTGAAGGCATCGCCCTGCAAGGCGTTGACCCGATCCGTGACGGCGTTCAGCGCCGCATTGGCGCGCAACAGTTCCAGCGCCCTGGCCGAGGAGTCCACACACCAGACTTCACGGGCGCCGTGGACGGCCGCCTGTAGGCCCCAGGCGCCGAGATAGCTGAACACGTCCAGTACCCGGCGCTCGCGACCATATTTGAGCAGGCGGGCGCGATTGTCCTGTTGATCGAAAAACCAGCCGGTCTTTTGGCCGGTCGCCAGCGGCACCTGGAAAGCAACGCTGTTTTCTTCCAGTCGCACCATCTTCGGCGGCTGGCCCAGGGCGGTTTCGACGTAACCGGGCAGGCCTTCCAGCTCACGCACCGGGCTGTCGTTGCGCCAGACCACCGCCGTGGGTTTCAGCACTTTCACCAGCGCGGCCAGAACCGCCTCCTTCAGCCGCTCCATCCCGGCGGTGGTCAACTGGGCGACGCAGACATCGGCATAGCGGTCCACGATCAGGCCGGGCAGACCATCGGCTTCGCCGTAGACCAGGCGGTAATAGGGCTGGGGGTAGAGCCGCTCGCGCAGGGAAAGCGCCACGTTGAGGCGGTGCACCAGCAGAGAGGGACTGAGCGGATACGCGGGGTCGCGGCTGACCAGGCGGGCGCAGATCAGCGAATGGGGATTGACGTAACCGGTGCCGAGCGCCTTGCCGTTATGGGCCTGAAGCGTCACCGCCTGGCCCGGCTCGAACGGCTTGAGCGGCGTGGCGTCGATGTCCACCTCGTTACTGTAGACCCAGAGGTGGCCGGCGCGCAGGCGACGCTCTTCGTTTTTACGCAGGCGCAAAGGCGGGAAATCGGTTGCAGAATCGGAGATCATGGGGTTGCTTATTGCCGTCTTATGGCGCCCCGCTCTTCCACCAGGGGCAAAGGCGCGTTACTTTAACATCTGCACGCAACAACTGCGATAGACCTCTGCCATGCCCGCCAATCTGACCCCGGAATACAAAGCCGCGGAAGCCGCGTTCAGACAAGCGCGCGATCCCAAGGAACGGCTGGAATGCCTGCGCGAGATGCTGCGGACGATGCCGAAGCATAAGGGAACCGACCATCTGCAAGCCGATATCAAGTCGCGGATCAAGCAGCTCACCGAAGAACTGGCCGGTCCCAAAAAGGGCGGAACCCGCGGCGGCGCGATTATGCCGTCGCCGACGGCGATATCATCGAGTTGCATACTTAGCGATGGCTGTCGGGCACGTCCTGTGCCCGACAGACACGGCTTGCCGGCCGCACCTAAAAAACCCGCCGGGAACACGTGGTGTTGATTGGTGGTTATCGGTGGGTATAATTGTCCGCATGGATAGTAAGACCCTCATCGAGCGACTGGAGGCCGAGGGCTGGGTGCTGGTCCGCGTGCGTGGCTCGCACCACCAGTTCACACATCCCGCCAAGCCGGGGCGGGTGACGGTCAAGCATCCCGACAAAGACATTCCCACCGGCACCCTACGCAGTATTGAAAAGCAGGCTGGCTG
>CAIMUS010000151.1 GCA_903844665.1 uncultured Pseudomonadota bacterium | reverse complement strand
TAACTTTTCACGTAACCTATTGATTCCGCTATTTTTTAGGCCACCAGCTTGGCTTTAAATTGACGGTAGTGTTCCAAAACAGTTGCTCATCATTTATAATCAACTGTTTGAATAACTTAATTTTTTCATGCCAACACTTTCGTAACACCACCCGGTTATGATACCTCAAAGTGGCATAAATACTAATACAAATCAAAAAGTTATATGAAAAGTTAGTGCCATTCGGGTCTACACCCAACATTTTAATCGTCAGCATAGCCGCGTCGGGCATGTATTCCAAGGTCGTTACAAGGCGATCATCGTACAACGACCTGATTCTCCCGTTTTTTTACGGTTCTCTCGGAATGTCTTCTGGCCGTAAGTCGCGGCGTTTATGGATTACGGCCAACACTTCAATATAGGTGGGTTTGATCTCATACAAAATACGGTAGGAATAAAGCGACAGCTCGCGGACAGTCTCCTCGTTGAATTCCGGCACGATGTGGCCGATGCGCGGCAGATCATCGAGGCCAATGGTTTTGCTGACCAAGGCTTCAGCTACACGCTTGGCGTAAAGCGTGGAATCTCGCACAATATACTTGTGGATATCGCGAAGCTGGGCTTTGGCGTGATCGGTCCACTTTACCATGCCTGAATGTCTTTCAAGACTTGCTCGGCGGGTACGGTTTTGCCCTGTGCAGCATCTTCCTGTCCGCGCCGGATATTCTCCAGCACATAGAGTCGGTACATGATCTCTTCCATGTCGGCGGTATCCGGCAGGCGCTGAATGGCCGCGATGGCATCTTGTTTAGCAGTATGAATGTACATGGGTTCCTCTGGAACGCAACAGTGGGGTCAGGTCTTTTTTCACCATGGTTAGGGCCAAGCTTCTGCATGATCAGGCCCCTTCGCATCGAGTTTCCCGGCGCATTGTATATCGTGTCGAGTCCCCGACTCGCGCCGGGATAAGGTGACTTCCTGTCACTTCTCCCGGCGCGTTGGCTGACGCTTCGGTGTTAGCGACTCAACCAGTTCACTGGGGGGTGGTGTTCCAAACGTGGATATGAGTCGTTTTCTGAGGTGCGGTAGAGCGATGCCGTGTTAAACATCATATCCAGTTCTGAAACACCACCCGGGAGGCGTCAAACCTGACGGAACTTGCGCACAAACTGTTGCACATCCGAGCGCTTAAAGAAAAGGATCACCTGTCGTGTTGTTCCGCGCGACAGCAGCGCACGGAGCAAGCCCGGATCATAGCCTGGGCCGAGCAGGAACAGGTGATCGCCGGGGAGAAATTCGACGATCCCACTGGCCCCGTTACTGCTGAAGAAAGGCTGGGTGACTACATAATCGGTTCCGGTCATCATGGCGATATCCTCGAACAAACCCTCTATGACTTCCACTTAGTTATATATTAAGTCTAAGCTACTGATTTAAAAAATATGATTAAAAATTGTAAAATTTAATTCAATCATAGTATTTTTCATCCGATTCAATATTATAACGGTCAACAGCGGATGTGGCAGTGAAATATTCACATTATTGCCCCCTTACGGCGCAATACACTAACGCTATTGCGCTCTACGCGGGCTTAAGGGACAAGCCCGCTTGCCAGCGCTTGAGATATTGCCGTATCGCCTGCGCGGTAGCGGTGACCGAACCCGAGGCGTCGATGCAGACGATGTTGAGGTCCGGCGCGTTCCGCATGAGCGTTTCGGCGTCCGCACGCAGCAGCCTTCCAATCGTCGTAATGGTAGGCGCATGATCGAGGTACCTTTTTCCGCGCGTGCCGAGACGTTCCCGATGGTGACTCTCCAGGTCCAGCGTCAGCATAATAAACAGGTGCCTGTCCTGCAGCGGTCCGGCGAGCAGTCCGCTGAGTTGCGAGGGGACCAGATTCACGCCTTCGATTACCCCGGTTTCCCCCTTTTTCAACATGCGCTCGGCAATTCGACCGATCGATTCCACCAGGTAGCCACTCTGTGAGAGAAAATCAGCGGAAACATAAGAGGATTCCCGGAGCTCGACGGGCACTTTGCCGTCGGGCCACAGCGATGGGGCGCGGAGTGCTTCGCGGATGTAATCGACCGAAACCAACGCCGTGAAACCCTGGTCGCGGATCAAATGCCACGCCAAAGTGGTCTTGCCGGCGCCGGTGGCGCCGCCGATGAAGACCACGCCGCCTTGTTTGCTTACAGGTATATCTTTCAAGTAATCGTCGATGACGGTGAGTGGTTGGAGTTGGAAATCCCATCGATAAAACAAAGCAATTCAGTCAGGAAATTGGCTGCCTATCGAGGAGACGGTTGCTCGCTGGACAACCAGGTCACGGCGGACAGGAACCGCTACAATAACGATATTATCATCCTTCCAACCGATCCTGGCTATCATGCACCCACACCGTTGGCATCTCCTCACCCGCAGGCTCCTCACGGTCCTGCTCCTGGCGCTGGCTGTCCCTGCCGGTGCGGTGGATTTTACGCCGTTGCGCGCGCGGATGGTGGAGGAGATCGCCGTGGAGGTCCGGTTGACCCGCGACGAATTGGGCAAGCCAACTCTGGACGAGCGGGTCCTGCAAGTGCTGGGCGCCGTGCCGCGGCATGAACAGCATGTTCTGGTCCTGTCAAGGGAAAAAAACTTGATAGGCGAGCAGTTAGGAGTACCTGGTAGGGGCGGTTCGCGAACCGCCCCTACATGCCTGAACTGCGTAACTCCTAAATGGGTTGAATTTATCCCGGATGCATGAGAGCGTACCAAACCAGTGCCAACGCACCTATGCAATACCGGCAATGACCGCTCCCGTATGCCGGGCGATCATCAGTTCCTCGTCGGTGGGAATCACCCAGACCCTGACGGTGCTGGCAGGGGTACTGATGCAGAGATTGCCGTTGCGATTGGCTTCCTCATCCAGCCTGATCCCCAGCCAGGCGGATTGCGCGCAGATGCCGGCGCGGACTTCCGGGTTATGTTCGCCAATCCCCGCCGTGAACACCAAGGCATCCAAACCGCCGGCGGCGGCGACCATCGAGCCCAACTCCCGTGCCGCCCGGTAGCAGAACAGAGCGATGGCTTCCCTGGCATGGGGACTGTCGCTGGCCTGCAGGTCGCGCAGGTCATTGCTGATGCCGGAGACCCCCAACAGGCCGCACTCCTGGTACAGCAGTTGTTCGAGCGCGCGGGCATCCATCTTTCTGGCCTGGAGGAGATAGAGCAGAATCCCAGGGTCCAACCGGCCCGGTCGGGCGCCCATGACCAGACCATCCAGGGCGCCGAACCCCAGCGTGCAGGCCACGCTTTGGCCACCCACCAGGGCGCACAGGCTGGCCCCGCTGCCGAGATGGGCCACGACCGCACGACCCGCCACCGCATCAGGATCGATCTGCTGCAACTGGCCGGCGATGTATTCGTAGGACAGGCCGTGGAAGCCATAACCGTGTAGCCCTTCGTCGGTGAGGGCGCGCGGCAGGGCATAAAGCTGCGCCAGTCGGGGGATGGTGTGATGGAAGGAGGTATCGAAACAAGCCACCTGAGGCAGATCGGGATTGACCCGGGCGATAGCCTCGATCGGCGCCAGGTTGGCGGGCAGATGCAAGGGCATCAACGGGATCAGGTCGGTCAGCACCGCCATGACCTCGGCCGTCACCCGCACCGGGGTGCGATAGATCTCACCGCCGAACACCACCCGATGGCCTACCGCCCGCAACGGGCCTTCCCCCAGATAGTCCCGAATCCAGTTCGACAAATAACCCAGCAGCACGTCGCGTTCCACCGTCTCATCTTCCCAATACTTTTCAGCCAGTATCCGGCCGGCCGTTTTGGCGATGAAATGCGGCTGAGTCCCGATCCCTTCCACCTGGCCCTTCGCCTGGAGTGCAAAATCCGTCGCTGCCTTCCGCTCGAACAGCGAGAATTTGATGCTGGACGAGCCGGTGTTGATGACCAGAATACCTTCGTTCATTGCTTGTCCTCCTCGAGTCGGGGACGCAGGTGATGGCACAGCAGTAAGAATATAATACTTGAAACAAATTTATGTTTTGTTAATAGCCTCCATTCACCATCCCTTGTTTTCATCTTGTTTGTCGAGGTTCCCCTATGCCAGCCGATGTCCCGGTCGCCGAATTGCAAACCCTGTTGGACGATGTGTTGCAATTACGGCAGTATGTCATCCACAGCGCCGCCCAGGAACTGGAGCGCTATCAGCCCTATTACCCCGACGGTCAGTTCAGCCCCAGTGCGCTCAACCTGGCGCACTATCTGGCCTTGCGCCGGCGGGATCTGCGGCCGCTGCAGGATCGACTGGCGGACGTGGGCCTGTCTTCCTTCGGTCATGGTGAGGCCAATGTGCTCGCCAACCTGAATCGGGTGATCCGGTTGTTGCAACTCGCCGTCGGGTTGGATGCTCAGGATGTCGAGCCGGAGACGGGCGCGGCAACCGAAGGAGAAGCGGCGCAGTTGCTGACGCAACGCACTGAGGCGCTGTTCGGCCCGCGGCCCGAGCAGCGGCTGGTGCGGATCATGGTGACCCTGCCCAGCGAAGCCGCCTGGAACTATCCGCTGGTACAGGCGCTGCTGGAGCGGGGGATGGATTGCGCCCGGATCAACTGCGCCCATGACGATCGGGCCACCTGGAAGGCCATGGTGGACAATGTGCGCCGGGCCGTGGCCAAGAGCGGTCGCGCCTGCAAAATCCTGGTCGACCTGGCCGGTCACAAAGTCCGCACCGGGCCGATCGCCACCGCGCCCGCCATCACCCATGTCAAAGTGCGGCGGGATGTCTACGGCAATATGATCGCCCCGACCAAGATCCTGCTCGCGGCGGATACCGATACCGGGGGGCACGGCGTCACTCTGCCGGAACTGGTGGATTATCACTTTACCGTGCCGCAAGAACTACATCGGCAACTGGTTTTGGGGGACCGTTTATATTTCACCGAAAGCCGCGGCAAGAAGCGCTATCTGGAAATCACGGCGCAGATCTCGACCCATTACTGGCTGGCCCAGTGTCTGGACAGCACCTATCTGGCGGCGGATACGCCGGTGAACTGGCAGCGCCGCACCACCAGCGGCGCCTATCAGACGCTGGGGACTTTTGCCTTCTCGCTGTTCGATGGCGAGCCGCTGGTGATTCGCCTGCATAAGAGCGATCTGCTGATGCTGACACGGGACGCCCTGCCCGGTCAGCCGGCCTGCCGCGACGAGGCCAGCGGTCGCCTGATCTCGCCGGCCCGCATCAGTTGCACCTATACCGGACTGATCGATGATTTGCAGCCTGGGGCGCCGGTCTGGATCGACGATGGCAAACTCGGGACCCAGGTGGAAGCGATCACGGAGGAGGGGGCTTTGCTGAAAATCACCCATGCCGGCCCCAAAGGGGTGATGATCCGCAGCGACAAGGGGATCAACGTGCCCGAGACCCGCCTGAATCTGCCGCCGCTCAGTGACAAAGACCTGGACGATCTGGATTTCGTCTGCCAGGAGGCGGATATGGTGGGGTTCTCGTTCGTGGAAACCGTCGATGACATGGAATATTTGATGAACGCGCTGGCGGAGCGCAATGCGGCCAACTTGACCATCATCGCCAAGATCGAGACCAACCGGGCCTTCCGGCATCTGCCGGAGATTATCCTGGGCACGATCGGCCGGCACAGCCTGGGAATCATGATCGCCCGCGGGGATCTGGCGGTCGAGCTGGGCAGCGTGCGGATGTCGGAAATCCAGGAGGAAATCCTGTGGCTGTGCGAGGCGGGCCATATTCCGGTGATCTGGGCGACCCAGGTGTTGGAGTCGCTGGCCAAAAAAGGGCAGGTCTCCCGTCCGGAAATCACCGATGCGGCCTCCAGCGTGCGGGCCGAGTGCGTGATGCTGAACAAAGGCCCTTATGTACTTGATGCAGTGGAAGTCCTGGGCGATATTCTCTCGCGGATGCAGGAGCATCAGCAGAAGAAGTTCACCCGCCTGCGGGCCCTGCATTTTTAGGCGGCTTCTTATGGGTTTGGACAGTTGGACGAAATGCCTCTACACTCCCAGTCAGTGATCATCCTGGTAGAGATCGAACCATGACCCAACTCCACACCCAACCGAGCTGCGCCGACGATTACGATCCCGATTCCCTGTCGGTGGCGGAGGCGCTACAACGCATCGACCAGGTCGCCGTTCCCATCACCGGCTTCGAGAAAGTGGCCCTGCGCAGCGCCTTGAGCCGGGTGTTGGCGGAGACCCTTTCTTCACCTATCGATGTGCCTGCCCATACCAACTCGGCGATGGACGGCTATGCCGTGCGCACGGCCGATCTGCCTGAGGTGGAAGGGAGCGCCGAACTCGTGGTGGTCGGTACGGCGTGGGCGGGGACGCCGTTCGACGGGAAAGTGGAGCCGGGAACGGCGGTGCGCATCATGACCGGGGCGGTATTGCCGCCGGGAGCCGATTGCGTGGTGATGCAGGAGCGCGCCGGGCGGGAGGAGAATAAGGTACGCATCGGGCCGGGCAACAAGGCGGGACAGAATATCCGTCAGGCCGGCGAGGATCTGGCCACGGGCGCGCCCGTGCTGGAGGCGGGGCGCTTGCTTACGCCGGCGGATCTGGGCGTGCTGGCGTCGCTCGGTTTCGCCGAGGTACGGGTCTGGCGACGGCTGCGGGTGGCTTTCTTCTCCACCGGCGATGAATTGCGCGCTATCGGTGAGTTACTCACCGAAGGCCAGATTTACGACAGCAACCGCTATACCCTGTACGGGATGCTGACCCGGTTGGGCGTCGAAACCATCGATATGGGCGTGGTGCGGGATCGGCAGGAGGACTTGCAGGAAGCTTTTCGCACCGCCGCCGCCAATGCCGATGCGGTGATCACTTCCGGCGGCGTGTCGGTGGGTGAGGCGGATTTCGTCAAGGATATTCTGACTTCGCTGGGCGAGGTCAATTTCTGGAAGATCGCCATGAAGCCGGGCCGTCCCATGGCTTTCGGCAAAATCGGCAACGCCGTGTTCTTCGGGCTGCCGGGCAATCCGGTATCGGTGATGGTGACTTTCTACGAATTCGTGCAATCGGCTTTGAAACGGATGATGGGGCAGCGGGAGACGGCCGTGGTGACGGTAAAAGTCCCCTGCGCGACCCGCTTGAAGAAACGTCCCGGCCGGATGGAATTTCAGCGCGGCATTCTGGAACGGCTGCCGGACGGCGGCTTCGTGGTGCATGCTACCGGTGACCAGGGTTCGGGGATCTTAAGCACCATGAGCCGGGCCAATTGCTTTATCGTCCTGCCGGAAGACTGTGGCAATGTGGAAGCCGGCAGATTGGTGGATGTGCAGCCGTTCGAGGGGTTAATGTAGACAACCCGCGTGGGCAGACAAGCTGCCCACCCTACAACTACTACCTCATCTCCGGCCCGCGCAGCGACTCGCGCAGGTCAGCCACGGCGGGACGATTCGGCGGGAACTGATAAAGGCTCAGGATGAGATCGAAGGCAGTTGTGAAGTACGCGGATTCGTCACGGAAGTCGGCATGGATTCCATCCCACATCAGCGGAGGCAGTGAAGTCTTCTTCTCCCCGGCCAAAAGCAGAGTCTTGACGGTGCGTTTTTCTTCCTGAGCGCCAATCAGCCTCTGGCTGATCAGGTCCACCTCTGCAGCAACGACACTGCCTGTGCTGGAGAGCCGATTCTCGAACTTGTGAAAGTACAATGGAGTGCCGACTACCACCACGCTGGCACAGTACGGTATCCGGCTGATGAAGCGCGTAAGACTGTCGCCGAACTGGTTGTCTTTCCGATCATAGACGATCTCGATCCCCGCCTTCTGCAGATCCGTCGCCAGCCGTTTCTCGACCCAGCGTTCATGCTTCGGCACGCCCCAGGCATAGCTGATGAAGCACTCCGGCGGTGGGATCTCCTGCTCGTCCACGTAGGCGCGCACCCGGAAAACGGCCTGCTCGAAACGCGTCCGCTGTTCGGCGGCGTGGCGTTGCGATTCCACCTCGGCCTGCACTTCCAGCGTCAATTGGATCGGATCCGCCATCTTCGGCAACATCAGCTTCTCGCCGCATTCGTTGCAGAAGGCAAAGGTCTTTCCTTCCTTCATCCGCTGGCGCACGACCGATCGGTCCAGCAAGTGGCCGCACGACGCATTGCTGCAACGTACCGGCTCGTAGCGCATCACAGTGAGATTTCGCCGGGCAAGGAAGCTCTCGAACAGCCCTTGGAATAGTGTCCGCACCGGCGGGCCGATATCGGGACGGAAGCAGAGCACGAAGTCCAGTTCGCCGTCGCGTTCGGCCTCCTGCCGAAAGCCGCACACCAGGCCGTCGCCCACCTCGTAGCGGGCGTTGTTCTGCCATTGGCTCGTGCGCGTGAAGGTGTGCGTATAGCCCAGCAGCACCACCAGCGAGGCAAACACGTTCTCCGTCGGACCGCTCACCGTATAGGCCACGCCATCCTCGGTCGCCTGCTCCTCCTCTGGCGGCTTCTTCAGATTGATCAGTTCCGGGAAGACCAGATACGGCTCCATCCGCAGCGGGTCGGTCTCGCGGAAACAGACGTTATGCTCCAGGAACAGCAAGGCCGCCGAGTCCAGGAGCACGTCACGCTCGTCCTCGGACAAGTCCGCCAGTTCCGGAAAGTTGTAGTCGCCGGCCAGCAGCCGTTTCTCCTCCAGCGCACCCAGCCCCTTCGGATTCCGCCGCGCCTCCAGCACGAACGACGACGCCAGATTGTTGAGCCGTTCCGGTTGGAGCAGGACGCGCTGCTCGCCCTTCGAGGTCCGCAGCCGTTTCACATAGCCGTAGTTTTCCAGGTGGCCCACGGCGGTCAGCATCTCGGCGTCGGTGAAACGCCACTTCTCCTCTCCCTCGCCCCCCTCGGGGGAGAGGACCGGGGTGAGGAGGAACGCCCTCTCCAAACGGCCGCGGAGTTCCTCGGGCGTGACAATGGTTTGGCCGTCCGCTTCCGCTTCCTTGAGGCCGAGGACGTAGTCCTTGATCCGTTTGAAGGTCGTGGTCGTGACCGTCGCAGGCTTGTCATCCCAGGGGATCATGGACTGCATGCGCTGGAGCAGTTCGTCGACGCCAACGCCCGTCAAGGCGCTGGTCGTGATCGGCCCCACGATGCCGTGCCTGTGGCAGAACGCGTTCAACTCCTCCGGCGTCAGCGTACAGCTCCCGCGATCCGTCTGAGCGGCCACGAGGAGAATGGGGCAGCGACTTTGCCCCGTTTGGAGTTGCTTGAGCCAGAAACCCACACCGTGCAGCGGGTCGCGGAGGTCCGAGGCATCGAACAACACCAGCGCTAGGTCGGCGTTATCCACGAACAGCGCGTGGACCAGCCGGTAGTCGGGCTGGCCCGCGAAGTCCCAGAGGATCGCCTCGCAGTCCGTCCCGTCCGCGCGGTGTTTGCCCAAGGCGGGAAACACCCAGAACTGCTGCCCGTGCGTCGAAGCCTGCTCCTTGAAGGCGCCGTGGATCAGGCGATAGCCCAGCGCCGATTTGCCCACGCTGTGATCGCCCACCAGCACGATCTTACCCGTCGTGTGATGGACCGCCCGCGCGGCCGCCGCCACGCCGGCGCGCTGGCCCATCAGCACGTCGAGGTCCAACTCCCAGAGGTGGATCAGCTGGGATCGCTCGCGCTCCGGCGTGCTTGGCTCCGAGCCGGCGGTGGCCAGCAGCGGCAGCTTCGGATGAAAGGCGAGCGCGGGAATCAAATAGTCTGGATTTGTGGGCTCAGGGATGACCACGACCGTCTCCCAGGTCTCGCAGCTCCACAGGCGGATCGTGTGATCGCTGCTATTCGAGGCCAGCAGACGCCAGTCCGGGGAGAAGGCGACGTGATTGACCCACGAGATGTGCCCTTCGAGCGTGCGGAGCAACTTGCCGCTGCGCGCCTCCCAGAGCTTCACCGTGTTGTCCCCACTCCCGCTGGCCAGCGTCCCGCCCTGCGGATCAAACGCCACGTTCAAGACCCAGTTCTCGTGCCCTTCGAGCGTGCGGAGCAGCTTGCCGCTTCGCGGCTCCCAGAGCTTCACCGTGCTGTCAGCACTCCCGCTGGCCAGCGTCTCGCCCTTGGGATGAAACGCCACGCTATAGACTTTGTCCCTGTGCCCTTCGAGCGTGCGGAGCAACTTGCCGCTGCAAACCTCCCAGAGCTTCACTGTGCTGTCCTCACTTCCGCTGGCCAGTGTCCCGCCCGGCGGATCAAACGCCACGCTATGGACGGCGGCCTGGTGCCCTTCAAGCGTGCGGAGCAGCTTGCCGCTTCGCGCCTCCCAGAGTTTCACCGTGTTGTCATGACTCCCGCTAGCCAGCGTTCCGCCCCGTGGATCAAAGGCCACGCTCGCGACCCAGTTCTCGTGCCCTTTGAACGTGCGGAGCAACTTGCCGCTGCAAACCTCCCAGAGCTTCACCGTGTTGTCCCTACCCCCGCTGGCCAGCGTCCCACCCTGCGGATCAAACGCCGTGCTAAACACCCGGCCTTGGTGCCCTTCGAGCGTGCGGAGCAGCTTCACGCCCGGCGGCAGCTTCTCCTGCAGCTCTTCGTCCGCCCGCAGCAATTGCTCTTCCGGTTCTTTCGTAGCCATACGGTTCAAAGTGTTTCACGCCGCAGACAGCGGCGATTGGAGTTGGTTGACGGCGTTGCGGAACTGGACCGCGCCGCCGAATTTGCCGATGATTTCGTTTACGTTACGCGCGGCCACCCATTCAAGTGCGCTTTCTACCACCATCCCCTATTTCCCGGCAAGTAGGTCGTAGGTTGGGGTGAGCGCTAGCGAACCCCAACATGACGCCCTCCCTTCGCGCGGAGGCCGTTGGGGTTCGCTAGCGCTCACCTCAACCTACAGAACTCAACCCGCGAGCAACATCTTGGGCAAGAGCTTGCTTAGCATAGTCGATCTCATCGACGCGTTCGGCGCCCAGTGTCTCCACGGCGTTTGGGCGCGCCAGGTTACCGTCAATGTAGGCTTGTTCAACGGCTTGGCGATAGAGGAAATTGAGGCCAAGATGCAGTGCACGGCTAAGCAGGGTCAGCTCATCTTCTCCGGTTTGCTCCGAAATAAACCTCAGTTCACGAGTAATCGGAGCCTTTGATTCCAATGGTCTCTCTAACGACAACTGTCTGTTCGTAACCGTTCAGACCCCTCTCCCCAACCCTCCCCCACAAGGGGGGAGGGAGTTATTGCAAAACAGCTACTTAGCGTATCCCCCCTCCCCTTGTGGGAGGGGGTTAGGGGGAGGGGGGTGAACGCTTACGTCTGTTCATCTTAATCAGCTAAAAGGTTCAAACCAAAAATTCGATTGGGACGCAACGCAGGTCTTGCAAGTTTATCATGCCAGGGAATAGGAGACAGACCACGGTTTCCGGCGAACGGAAATGGAAAACGTGGTCCGTCCCCGATTTCCGCCCCCGCCCGATTTCCGCCCCCGGGCGCGGTGTGCGACTTGCCATGGCGCATCTGATGCACTAGCATTTATTCATCAATTGATAGGGGCATTATATGCGCACAACGCTGGATATCGACGATGAAGTCCTGGATGCCGCCAAGGAGATTGCGCGCCGTCAGCGCAGAACGGCTGGAGCGGTGATCTCGGAGTTGGCGCGCCGGGCTTTGACGCAGACCGCGCCGGAGCAGCAGGCGGCGTCCGCGCCGAGGCCGTTCTATGGTTTCCACCCGTTTCCTCCCGAGGGCAGAGTCGTAAGCAACCAGATCGTCGAGCGCCTGCGCGAGGAGGAGGGCATCTGATGCAGGCGCTGCTCGACGTGAACGTGTTGATCGCGCTGCTGGATGCCGCGCACGTTCATCACTGCAATGCCCGCGCCTGGCTCGAGGCCAACATCGAGCAAGGGTGGGCCTCCTGCCCGCTGACCCAGAACGGCTGTATCCGTATCCTGTCCCAATCAGCCTATCCGGGCGCGCAGCCGCTTGCGGCGATCGCTGCCCGGCTGGCGGAGGCGATCGGGACGCGTTGGCACGAATTCTGGCCCGATGACCTGAGCCTGCTCGAGCCGCGATGCGTGGATTGGCAGCATGTGCTCGGCTCCCGCCAGTTAACCGATGTCTACCTGCTGGCGCTGGCGGTGCGCCGAGGCGGGCGGCTGGTCACCCTTGATCGAGCGGTCCCGCTGGCCGCAGTACCGAACGCCGGCAAAACCAATCTAGAATTCATCTGATCGATACTTCAGATGCCACCACCACAAAGAGCAGGAGGCTTCCTTCCGGGTCTTGCAGCACAATGAACTGATGGGTTCCTCGCTGCGAGTTGAACGGGCCAAGCTAAGGCGCGGCCGGCAGGTCGTCGCCTGGAGCGCGAAGTTAGGCCGTCACGATTCACCCATGGCTTTACGCAAGGCATCGTTGATGCGCGTCTGCCAAGCCGGTCCCTGGGCCTTGAAGTGCTCGATCACGTCGGCGTCCAGCCGGATCGTCGTCAGGACTTTGGTCGGCTCCTTCTGCGGGCCGCGCTGGCCGCGGCGCCGCCGGCGCTCATCGAGCGCTTGGCGCACGGCCTGGGGACCTCCGCCGTGGGTCACCACAGCGTCTTTCCAGAACGCGTCAACGGCTTCGGGGTCGTTGGGGTCGTAGGGGCACTCCGGATCGTCTACGTGGTCACGGGCTTGCTTAATCAGCTCCTCCCAATCCTTATCGGTGACGGGAAATCGCTTGCCGGTATCGTTTGATTTCATGGGGCGTTGCCTTCCGTAGCGAGATCACATGCAGCTCCTCGCCACGCTCGGTGTAGGTCATGTGAACGATAGACTCACGCAGCCAGCCGATCGGGTTAATGCGCTGCTCGCCGTAAGCCTCGCGCGTGTCCTCCTCGCCGATCACGGGGTAGTCGAGGACCGCATCGCAACCCACGAAGTCCCAGCCGTGGTCTTTGATATTGCTCTGGCGCTTCGGCTCATCCCAGGTGATCATGTTTTTATTGTACTAACAAATAAATGACCGGTCAATTTTTATCTTACTGTAAATTTTTCAGTGATGGAGACAATTTAATACACTATCATCCGCTGGGGCCATGCCATGGTCCGTCCCCGTGTCGGCTTTATCTGGAGCGAAGCGCGCCGGCGGGTATTGGATCGGCAGAGCCGCATTCATTTCGCTCATTCCGATTTAAGCGGTTATTCGATATTCGAAGAGGCACAGTATCGGGGGGTGCTGGCGGCGGAGCGGGTGTTGAACAGGCTGTGAGTGGGTTTTGCTTCTTCGCTGATTTTTGAGGAGGTTGCATGCTGAAGAGTTACGAGGCGATTTATGATCGGGGACACCTGAAATGGTTGGGCGATGCCCCTGTGATCGAAACGGCGCGAGTCATCGTTACGGTATTGATTGAAACGACTGCCCCACGCAAGGGCCGGCAGCCACCGCCGGAATTAAAGGATAGTGTCACTTGGTTCGGCGATCCGTTTGAGCCTGCCATCTCCGTAGAGGAGTGGGAAGCTTCCCTGGAGCGGACGGCGCGACAGATTGCCGGCGATCCGGAGGCGTTCAAGTATGTGATGAGCCAGGTAGGTCGGGCACGAATCTGACTGGAATGCACGGTGACGAATTCGGGCAAGGTGGGGCAAGGTCGGGCAATGCGGCGCTTATGCTCGACCTGCTCGTTTGTCAGCCGGCGAGGACGCCGGCGCTCCCAGGGGACAGTTGAAGTCAGGATACTCTGCAAAGCTACACCTCCAGGGGCATCCAACACTGCCGCTGTTCCTGACAGGCTTCACCTGGGTCGATCTGGGTGTCGAACCAGGAGAACAGCGCCAAAAGTGCCAAACCGGCATGCTAAAATGGTTGTAATGATTGCAACCGTTAGAGAATGGCATGTCCACTAACCCAACGATGGGGGTCAAATTAGACCCTGGACTGCGCGAGCGCCTGAAAGCGCTGGGTAATCTTAGGCAACGTTCTGTCCATTGGCTGATGCGCGAAGCCATCCGCGAGTATGTTGAGCGTGAAGAAGCTTCGGAACGCCATGATCGTGAAACTCTGGAGCGTTGGGAACGCTACCAAGCTACGGGTGAGCATATCGACAATGAGGCAGTCATGGCCTGGCTGGATACCTGGGGAACTGACGAGGAAGTTGAATGCCCGGTCCCGCGCGGCTGATCTGGTTGCCGGAAGCTTTAGCTGACATTCAGCGGTTACGGCAATTTATCCAGCCTCACAATCCAACTGCTGCCCGGCGCGCTGCCCAACGTATTAAAGCGGCTGCCAAACGACTTCAGGAATATCCCGTCTCTGGGCGCCTGGTCAAAGGATTGTCTGAGGTCCGGGATTTGCTGATTCCATTTGGGAGTGGTAATTATGTGCTGCGTTACCGCTTGGTCGGACCATTAGTAATTATCGTCCACGTCTGGCACAGTCGGGAAGACAGGAGTGAGGATCAGTCGTAGGCCGTTCCCGGTATTTTCAGAGCAAGCCGGCTGGAAACGCTTTGTATGTCTCGACCTATGAGAATGGATTACCGCAGCTTTACTACTGCAATGAATTTATCGCAGAAAGTCGATAACTATCGGCTGGAAGCCAGCCGCAAGCTGGACCCCCAGCGGCGGTCTGCACTCGGACAGTTCATGACACCCGAACCGGTTGCCCGTTTCATGGCGTCGCTGTTCGGTGACTGGAGCGGTAACAAGATGCGACTGCTCGATGCCGGCGCCGGCGTAGGATCGCTAACCGCCGCCTTCATTGCGGAAATCTGTCAGCATTCTACCCATCCTGACAGGATAGGGAGCACGGTCTATGAACTGGAACCGGCCCTGATCGGTTATCTTGACAATACCCTCGAAGCCTGCCGGCAAACCTGTCAATCAGTCGGCATTCATTTCATCTCGAAATTGCTGCAGGAGGACTTCATCCATGCGGGCAGTGAACGCTTAGTCCATGACCTTTTCTCGAATGCCGGTGAGGAATCTTTATACACCCACGTCATCCTCAACCCGCCTTATAAAAAGATACACAGTCTTTCCGATCACCGCCTGCGGTTGCGCGCTATTGGCGTGGAGACCAGCAATCTCTATACCGCTTTTCTGGCGATTGCCATAAAGTTATTGGAAACGGGCGGTGAACTGGTGGCTATCACACCCCGAAGTTTTTGCAATGGGCCTTACTTCAAACCGTTCCGCACGCTATTCCTGAATACAATGACACTGAGGCGCATCCACGTCTTTGAGGAGCGTGATCAGGCTTTTAAAGAGGATGAGGTATTACAGGAAAACATTATTTTCCATGCTATCAAGGGCGCCGGTCGCGGTGATGTTACTATCTCCGTCAGCCGTGGCCTGGATATTGCCGACATGAGCATTCAGGAAGTCGCTTACACAACCGTCATCAAACCCGACGATCCCGATTGCTTTATTCATATCGCCACCAACGCCGTCAACCGGAACTTGGTGGAGCGCATGGGGAAATTCAGGTACAGCCTGGATGAGTTGGGAATTCAAGTATCGACTGGTCCGGTGGTGGACTTCCGGCTCAAGGAATGTTTGCGCGCCAGCCCAGAACCCGGTACGGTTCCTCTTATTTATCCGACACATTTTCGACATAATTTTATCATTTGGCCCAAATCCGACAGCCGTAAGCCTAATGCCATTCTGGATACGGAGATCTCGCATAAATGGTTAATGCCGAACGGTTATTACACCGTAGTGCGACGCTTTTCCGCAAAAGAGGAACGGCGGCGGGTGGTGGCTGCCGTTCATGATCCAATGCAGGTAATAGGTGAAAACATTGGATTTGAAAATCATCTTAATATCTTTCACAGGCGGGGCGCCGGATTACCACCTTTGCTGGCCAAAGGCTTGGCGGTTTATCTAAACTCTACGCTTGTCGATGTCTATTTCCGCCAATTCAACGGACATACCCAGGTCAATGCCAGCGATTTGCGAATGCTACGTTATCCAGGGCAAGCCATTTTAGAAAGATTGGGAAGCCATGTGAGCGCTGATGTTTTTCCACGCCAGGATGAAATCGATGCATTGCTGGAGAGGGAGCTTGAGTAAGCAGTGAGTAATCCCGATCTCAATCAAGATGAGGGTATGTTAAAAGGATTGGGCGTACAAAGTGACGCTCATGGTAAGATGCCCGATACAGCAATTTATTTACCTGGTAAAAATTGGTTGCTGCTTATTGAGGCGGTGACCAGTCATGGTCCTGTGAATCCGAAGCGCCGTGATGAATTGGCGTATTTATTTCGCAATGCAACGGCAGGGCTGGTATATGTGACCGCTTTTCCAAGCCGGACTGAAATGGCGCGCCATTTATCTGAAATATCCTGGGAAACTGAAGTTTGGGTGGCGGAAGCCTCCGATCATCTTATTCACTTTAATGGAATTCGCTTTTTAGGACCTTATGATTGAAAGACATCCGGCTCGTGTAGGGCGGAATAGGTCGCGTTCGAGGGGTTAATGTAGTCAACATCAGCCCAAAGAATGTGTCAGATAAAATTCCGCCAGCGCCAGATCTTCAGGCCGGGTAATCTTGATATTATCGGCGCGACCTTCCACCAGGCGGGGCGCCAGCCCCAGCGCTTCCACCGCCGCCGCATCGTCGGTGACCAGCAGGCCCTGTTCCAGGGCCTGCTCCAGCGCATTTAACAAAACATGCAGGCGAAACATCTGCGGAGTCAATGCATGCCAGAGCGCGGCGCGGTCCACGGTGGCGCTCACCCGCCCGTCGGCATCGGCGCGTTTCATGGTATCGCGCACCGGCGCCGCCAGCAGACCGCCCACCGGATCGTCTTTCAAGGTCTCCATCAGAACATCCAGATCGGTGCTCCGCAGGCAGGGACGCACCGCGTCATGCACCAGCACCCAATCCTCCGCAGCGGCCCGTTCCCGCAACCCGTACAGCGCATTCAATACCGAGTGACAGCGCTCCTCGCCGCCATTTACCCGGAGCAGGGGTTTGCCGGTATCCAGGCGAATGCTGTTCCACCAGAGATCGTCAGCGCCGATCGCCACGGCCACGCCGCTGATGCGCGGATGGCTCAATAAAGTATCCAAGGTACGGACGATGACGCTTAAGCCCGCTAGTGGCAGGTATTGCTTTGGAATCGCGCTACCCATGCGTTTTCCTACGCCGGCGGCCGGAACCACCGCCCAATAGCGCGGTTCAGTCATCGTGTTTGGTCAGACGGGGTCCCTGCACTGGCTGGCTTCGCGCCGGCTTCTGAGTGATTGGTTTCTGCACGGCTGGTTTCTGCGCCACCTGTACCACCTGCCGTTGCCCGAGTGGTTTTTGCGGTTGCTCTCGCTGCTGCGGTGGTTTCTGCGCGGTTTGCTGTCGCCCAGCCGGTTTCGATGGCTGTTTCTGCGCGGTTTGCTGTCGCCCAGCCGGTTTCGACGACTGCTTGTGCGCGGCGGGTTGCCGTCCAGCCTGTTTAAGCGCCTGCTTTTGCACGACTTGCTGCTGGATAGGAGGCTTCTGACCCGCCGGCGTGGAGACAGAGGGAGGCAGACCTTCGAGTATCTGAAAAAAGGTCTCGCCCTGCCGGATCATGCCCAACTCCAACCGGGCACGCTCCTCAACGGCGGTAAAACCCTCTTTCAAATCCTTGACTTCTGCGTCCAGGGTTTCATTGCGCTCTTTCAAAGATTTGTTTTCGCCATCCTGAGCCTTGATAGCGTCTTGCAGGAGCCAGACTTTCTGAAAACCCCCACCATCCGATAACCATAAGCGGTGGTTCAAAACCGCCACCAAGATGAGCAGGATCAGGATCACGATGCGCATGAAATTATTCTTGCCAGTGGTTGTGCGCAGTGGGGCGACCGCACCGGCCGCCCCTCTATTTTGCTACGACGGTCTCAGACCGTGAAAACCTTGAAAGCAGCCCGGCCGGGATAGTTGGCCGCGGCGCCCAGTTCCTCTTCGATCACCAGCAGCCGGTTGTATTTGGCCACCCGGTCGGAACGGCTCAAGGAACCGGTCTTGATCTGGCTGGCGGTGGTGGCCACCGCCAGATCGGCGATGGTGGTGTCTTCGGTTTCGCCGGAACGGTGGGAGACCACCGCCGTGTAGCCGGCCGCCTCCGCCATCCGGATCGCCTCCAGGGTCTCGGTCAGAGTGCCGATCTGATTGACCTTGATCAGGATGGAATTAGCGATGCCCTGATCGATGCCGCGCTGGAAGATCGACGGATTGGTCACGAACAGGTCGTCACCCACCAACTGGACTTTCTTGCCCAGCCGCCGGGTCAGTTCGGCCCAGCCGTCCCAATCGCTTTCGTTCATGCCGTCTTCGACGGAGACGATAGGATAGCGGTTGCACCAATCCTCCAGCCAGGCGGCGAATTCGTTGGACGTAAAGGACTTGTTTTCGGCCTCCAGCACATATTTGTCGCCCTTGTAAAATTCGGAACTGGCGGCGTCCAGGGCGATGTAAATATCCTTACCGGCCTTGTAACCGGCCTTGTCGATCGCCTGCATCACGGCTTCCAGGGCCGCCTCGTTGGAAGGCAGGTTGGGCGCGAAGCCGCCTTCGTCGCCGACCGACGTGTTCATACCCTGCTTCTTCAGCACCGTCTTCAACGCATGGAACACTTCGGCGCCGTAGCGCAGCGCTTCCCGGAAAGATGGGGCGCCGATCGGCATGATCATGAATTCCTGCAGGTCCACACTGTTATCCGCATGCGCGCCGCCGTTCAGAATATTCATCATCGGCACCGGCATGTGATAGGGACCGGTGGGATTCAGATACTTGTACAGCGGCACGCCGGCGGCGGCGGCGGCGGCATGAGCGGTCGCCAGGGATACGCCGAGTAGAGCGTTCGCCCCCAGCCGGCCCTTGTTCTCGGTGCCGTCCAGTTCGATCATCTTACGGTCGATACCGGCCTGATCGTTGGCATCCAGCCCCACGATCGCTTTGCTGATCTCGCCGTTGACATTGGCCACGGCCTGGAGCACACCCTTGCCGAGATAACGCTTGGCATCGCCATCGCGCAACTCCACGGCCTCGCGGGTGCCGGTGGACGCGCCGGAGGGCACCACCGCGGTGCCTTTGGCGCCGGAGGCCAGAATTACGTCGACTGCGACGGTGGGATTGCCACGGGAATCCAACACCTCGCGGCCTTTGATCTGGGTAATCTTTGACATCGATGAACCCCTTATTAACTCTAGTTATAACGACCGGCCAATCGGGTCACACATAACCGGATCGGCCGGCATGGATAAATATCAGCGGCGGAATGCGCCCATCATTCTACAATTCCGCCTCTAAAAAGTGTTTAGTGGCTGGTGGTTTGTGGTTAGGAATACGCCCCTTATTCTACAATTCCGCCTCTAAAAAACCATGTTTTTTTACCGTATCGTCCAGGGCTTTCAGAGTGGCCAGCAACTCTGCAATCATCCCCAGCGGCCAGGCATTGGGACCGTCGCTCAAAGCCCGGTCGGGATCCGGATGGGTCTCCATGAACAGGCCGGCGATCCCGGCGGCCACCGCCGCCCGCGCCAGCACCGGGACGAATTCCCGCTGGCCGCCGGAGGCCGTACCCTGCCCGCCCGGCAACTGCACCGAATGGGTGGCGTCGAACACCACCGGACAGCCGGTGGCGCGCATCACCGCCAGGGCGCGCATATCGGATACCAGGTTATTGTAACCAAAGCTCACGCCCCGTTCGCATACCATAATCTGGTCGTTGCCGACGGCACGGGCCTTGTCGACCACGTTGGCCATATCCCAGGGGGCCAGGAACTGGCCCTTCTTGATATTGACCGGCCTGCCCTGGCGGGCCACGTTCTGGATAAAGTTGGTCTGCCGGCAGAGAAACGCCGGGGTCTGCAACACATCCACCACGGCGGCCACTTCCGCCAGCGGCGTATCCTCGTGGACGTCGGTGAGCACCGGCACCCCGATCTCGCGCCTGACCGTCTCCAGAATCCGCAACCCTTCCTCCAGACCGGGACCGCGATAGCTCTCGCAGGAAGAACGGTTGGCCTTGTCGAAGGACGATTTGTAGATAAAAGGAATCCCCAGGCGCCGGGTCATTTCCTCGAGCGCGCCGGCGGTGTCCAGCGCCAACTGCCGGCTTTCGATCACACACGGCCCGGCGATCAAAAACAGCGGATGTTCCAGGCCGACTTCGAATTCACATAGTTTCATGATGGGCCTCCCCTGTCGGGGGATGGGTATTAGTAGGGGCGGTTCGCGAACCGCCCCTACAGGCAGATGTTATCGAGGCGGTTCGCGAACCGCCCCTACAGGCAGATGTTATCGAGGCGGTTCGCGAACCGCCCCTACTCAACGGCGTCAGAATGGCGGCGGACCCTCGTTCAGGTCCGGCCACGATGCTGCAGGGCCGCTTTGATAAAGCTCTGAAACAGCGGATGACCATCGCGCGGCGTCGAGGTGAATTCCGGATGGAATTGACAGCCGATAAACCAGGGATGGCCGGCCAGCTCGATCATTTCCACCAGATGATCGTCCAGAGACCGGCCCGAGACCACCATTCCGGCCCGCTGCAATATCTCCAGATAACGGTTGTTGAATTCATAGCGATGGCGGTGGCGTTCGCTGATCAATTCCTTACCGTAGATCGCACGGGTCCGGGTGCCTTCCACCAGGCGGCAGGGCTGGGCGCCCAGCCGCATGGTGCCGCCCAGATCGCACTCTTCGGTGCGATGTTCCACCACGCCTTCCCGAGTGATCCATTCGGTGATCAGGGCAATGACCGGATGGGGCGTGTCTTTGTGAAATTCAGTGCTGTGCGCTTCTTCCAGGTGGGCCACGTGGCGGGCGAATTCGATCACCGCCACCTGCATCCCCAGGCAAATCCCCAGATAGGGCACGTCCCTTTCACGGGCATAGCGGGCGGCGGCAATCTTGCCCTCCACCCCGCGCGAGCCGAATCCACCGGGCACCAGAATGGCGTCCATTCCCTTCAGACAGGCGGCGCCTTCTTTTTCGACCTCTTCGGAGTCGATGTAATGGATGTTGACCTTGGTATGGGTATGGATGCCGGCGTGCAGCAGCGCTTCGTTCAGGGATTTATAGGCATCGGTGAGATCCACGTATTTGCCGACCATGGCGATATCGACCTCGCCGTCGGGATGCTCGATGGCATGCACCACCCGCTCCCATTCCGCCAAATCCGCCGGCGGCACATCCAGGTGCAGTTTCTTCACGACGATATCGTCCAGTCCTTCCGTGTGCAGCAGCAAAGGAATGCGGTAGATGGTATCGGCGTCGCGGGCGGTGATGACGGCTTTGGGATCGACGTTGGTGAACAGGGCGATCTTACGGCGTTCGTCCGGCGGAATTTCCCGGTCCGAGCGGCATAGCAGGATATCCGGCTGGATGCCGATGGAGCGCAATTCCTTGACCGAATGCTGGGTAGGCTTGGTTTTCAGCTCGCCGGAGGATTTGAGATAGGGCACCAGAGTCAGATGGATAAACAGGGAGCGGTTTTCGCCCAGCTCCAGATGTAACTGCCGGATGGCTTCCAGGAACGGCTGGGATTCGATATCGCCGACGGTGCCGCCGATCTCCACCATGACGATATCGGCGTCCCCGGCGCCCAGGCGGATGCAGCGCTTGATCTCATCGGTGATATGGGGAATAACCTGCACCGTGCCGCCCAGGTAATCGCCCCGGCGCTCCTTGCGGATGACGTTTTCGTAGATGCGCCCGGTGGTGTAGTTATTGCGCCGGCTGGCGGTCATCCGCACGAAGCGTTCGTAGTGGCCCAGGTCCAGATCGGTCTCGGCGCCGTCGGTGGTGACGAACACTTCCCCATGCTGAAACGGGCTCATGGTGCCCGGATCCACATTGATATAGGGATCCAGCTTGATGATAGAGACTTTAAGGCCGCGGGCCTCCAGAATGGCGCCCAGCGAGGCGGCGGCAATGCCTTTGCCGAGCGAGGAGACGACACCGCCGGTGATAAAGATGAATCGTGTCATAACGGCTAGAGAGGGTGACCGCAGCAGCGTTTAAAGATACCAGACAAACGCTTTCTGAGCGACTGTTTCATCATGCCCACTACGAAACTAACAACGGTCATGGCGATTATCCATCGCCCCTGTGCATGAAAATCAGGTTAGGCAGTGCTGCGCGTTTGTCCAACATTCTTAGGTTGCCGTGAAAATCCCCGTAGGTCGGGTTACCGTGAAAATCCCGTAGGTCGGGTTAGGTGCGCCCTTCCACCAAGCCTGGAGATAGCAGAAACTTGGCGGGCGCACCGTAACCCGACATGGTGGCCGATTTTCATCCCTGGGGGTGCTTCTTTCTGAAAAGCATGACCGTTGAAGTGTCTACAACGTCGCATTCCCCAACCGTTTTATAAATACCGAATGCTCATCATGTCGAGCTTCGCAAGCTCAGCCCGGCCTATGCCTCCTGAGTAAGTGGCAACCGAGCGGGCTTGCGGGCTTGAAGCAACTGCGCCGGATCAAACCCTGCTAGACCCATCTCATCGGGCGACACTTCCCAAACCGATGCTTCCGCCAATGCAGCCTCGATCAGTTCGTAGCACACGTTCGCAACCTCGCTGCCCGGTTCCTCCAAGCCCCGAGTTTTCGCAATTTCCAATACCGTATTCAAGATAGATGCGTACCGATCACTCATCGCCATGCCTTTTCTCCTGCAAAATGCCTTTCAGAATAGTCACGTAATCCCGGTTGCGTTGGATATCATCCGGCCAATGCTTCTCCAACAAATGCTTCTGCTGGTTGAGATGCAAGCAATAAAAATCAGGAATCTTGCGGGCCGGGTCTTCCAGCCAGGATTCATGTTCTGCAATTAATTTCTCAAACGAACGAATCGCTTTTTCGAGTAAATGCACCGGCAAGATACGCTGCTGTTTCAACCAGCCCGAATACTTTCCGCCCGCCTTTGCAACCTCATAAGCATTGGACACCGTAAGCGTTCACCCCCCTCCCCCTAGCCCCCTCCCACAAGGGGAGGGGGAATACGCTAAGTAGCTGTTTTGCAATAACTCCCTCCCCCCTTGTGGGGGAGGGTTGGGGTGGGGGGTCTGAACGGTTACTGGACACCAGTGTTACCGGGCTATTCGCTTCGGAAGCCATAATTGATCATTCCATATTGTGCCAATTGCTCGCCCATGTGTTCCCTGTCTTTATCCCATTCGCCAAACGGCGAAATATGCAGCTCGTAGCTCTTAAGGCGGAACACCGCAGGTGGTCTCCGAATGTTTTTCTCGATACGACGGATCGCCCTTTTGGCATCCGCCTTACGCGCTGCCTGATCTGAACGCGGCAAGTATACCCTGGAAGGAGCCAATCTGATAACCTGCGAACACTCCACCCATCCGCGGAACCCGTTCTACCATGCGCTTCCTCAATCCCAAAACCGACTTCGCTTTCAAACGGATCTTCGGCTCCGAGCGCAGCCACGATATCCTGTTAAGCTTCCTCAACGCCATTCTGGGGCTGCAATCGCCCTACCGGATCGTCGATCTCACCCTGCTCGATCCCTACCTGGCCCCCAAAATCCAGGGGATGAAAGACACCTACCTGGACGTCCGCGCCCGCGATGAACAGGGCCAGTGGTATATCATCGAAATGCAGGTGCTCAACGTCGCCGCCTTCGAAAAGCGGGTGCTTTACAACGCCTGTAAAGCCTACTCCGGCCAGATCCAGCGAGGCGAGGACTACCACCTGCTGACCGATGTCATCGCCATCACCATCACCGACTTCGTGATGTTCGAGGACCTGCCCGCCATCGTCAACAAATTCCATCTGCTGGCGGAAACGGGACGGCTCTATAGCGACGATCTGGAACTGGTGTTCGCCGAATTACCCAAGTTCACCAAGACCGAACAGGACCTGGAGACGGTGCTGGACCGCTGGTTCTTTTTTCTGAAACACGCCGGCGACCTGGAGTCGGCGCCGGCCAGTTTGCAAGTGGAGCCGGCGATTGTGCAGGCGTTCGAGATCGCCAATAAAGCCGGGCTGACGCCGGAAGAACTGGAGGATCAGGAGCGACGGGAGATATTCATCCAGGATCAGCGCGGCGCCATCACCCTGGCCGAACAACGAGGCATGGAAAAAGGCAAGCAGGAAGAACGGCTGCGGATTGCCCAGGCCCTGCTGGATATGACCGACGACGATGCGTTGATCGCTGCCAAGACCGGTCTGCCCATCGACAGTGTGCGGCGACTGCGGCGCGCAACCTGAGCGTCCGTTACGATCAATGCAAGTTAGCGGAGAGCCAAAATCCATGCGTATTCTTCTTGTTGACGACCATACTTTATTTCGCGAAGCACTCCTGCACGTTATCAAGCAATTCGATGACACCGCCGTGGTGATCGAAGCAGCGACTGCCAAGGAGGCCATGCACCTGGCCGCCCACTATCAGGACCTGGACTTGATCCTGTTGGATCTGGCCCTGCCGGACAGAGACGGTCTGTCGGTATTGCCTGAACTGCATGGGCTGACGCCCGCGGTTCCCCTGGTCATATTGTCCGCCTCGGAGAACCCGACCACTGTGCAACACGCTTTGAATGCAGGTGCGGCAGGCTATATCGTGAAATCATGCAGCAGCCACGAGATGATTACCGCTCTGCGCCTCGTGCTGGCGGGCGATGTGTATATCCCACCGGCCTTGCTGGCTGCCCTGGCAAGCCTGCCTGCATCTTCGACCCCCTTGGTTTCGGTCCAGACACCCCCGGTTCAGTTGGAAGAAGGCGGTGAAGGCGGACTGACCCCACGGCAGGTGGAGGTGCTGCGCCTGATGGGGCAGGGTTTATCCAACAAGGTTATCGGCAAACGCCTGGAGTTGGCGGAAGGCACCGTGAAACTGCATGTCACGGCCATCTTGCGGGCGTTGAATGCCGGTAACCGCACTCATGCGGTCATCGAAGCCTCCCGGCGGGGTCTGATCCCACCTCCCGTCGAATCCGGGCTGGAGGCCGATTAGGTGATGCATGGTTATAATGCTTTATTTCTATCTATTGTTTACTCCATTCTCAGAATCTTGAGGCCGGAGATATTCGCCCGGTTGATCGGCCCGTTCGAACCTCCGGCGCCGCCATAGTTGGCGTTGCTGGCAAGGTAGGACATGTTGTAGAAGTCTTTGATGCGGATCTTGTAGGTGACACCCGCCGTGAGCGAAGCCTGGGCAAAACTGGAATCCCCCCAGGTATCCCAGGGATCCGGTTTCTTCGGATCCATCGAGGGGAGGTGCGGCATTATCATCACCGCAGAGGCTACGACTTGATTGGAACTGTCGACCACTTCTATGATCTTCACGCAGGCAGTAATGCCAGTGTTGACTCCATTGAAAGCGTTGCCGTAAATAGTCTGGATAGCGTACCTGCCTGTCACACTAGGTTTATAGGTCGCTTCCAGAACTTGGTCCGGGCGCCCCCAATTGTTGAAGTGGTACCTGTCGTGATCCCGGGCTGTGGAAGCGCCATCCAGACTGTTTAAACCACTGCCGGTATTGATCTCAGTGTAGGCGCCAGCTGCCTCCCAGTAACACACTGGATCGGAGTGGTGCGAATAGTTGTCAACCGGGTAACTTCCGGTGTATTTCTGCTCGACGCTGTAGCCCAGAGTTTTTGTCGCCCAATTTCCGGAATCGGGATCGGTCCACTTGGTGGAGGTAAGGCCACTTGCCACTTCCACGCCGTTGCGATAGATGTTGTAAGTCACGCCACTTTCACCGTTGGTGTCGAAGCTGACTGTCAATAATCCGCCGTTGAGCGTCACGCTCACGATGTTGGGCTCTCTGGGCGCCCAGAAGCGTTTGTAGTCACCGGTATCGTTTATCACTGTCATACTGGAAGCGGGAGCATTGGCGTCCACGAGCTGGATCTGGATTCGATTTGTCGTGGCCAGTTTGGTGGCAGTAAAGTAGGTGTCATTCGCCACGGTCGTGTCGTTCAGCGTCACGCTGGACACATTGTAATACCCGTTGTTACCCGTTCCTTTGGCCGGAAGCAGCAATTCGACATTCAATATCTTACCTTTGTAAGGCAGGTTGTTGAGTTTGATGCTGGAAGCGGTTGGGAACAACGTATTCCGCATATACTGGGTCACGAAGGGTTGGAACCGGATGCCGGTTTGGGTCGCCTGCCGACCGAAAATCACATCCAGCACCGCGGACATATAACCTGCCACTGACCAAAGCTGGGCCTCCGAGTCGATATCCGGCCCATGACCTTTTACGTCATCGTCATCCTTGTTATCGGGATCATTGACCCAGGCGGAAAGGCTGATGAACTCGAAATTCTCCATATTCGACAAATTCAAAGCCGCGCCGCGTAGCAGGGACTTGAGGTTGTGGTTCACCACCTGATCGTTCTTCGCCAGAGCGGCAGCCTTCATCCAATAGGCCGTCGTGAAGGGCCAAATCGAGCGGTTGTGATAAATCTTGGTGTCCCGGATTTGCGGCCAGGAAACCGGGGCGCCGGCCACGGTGTGTGGATACTTTTGGAGAATCGAAGCCGCCTTGGTGTTATCGGCGATGCCGTCGATGATAACCAGCGCTTCGCCCAGCAAATCGTATCGCCTGATCGCAGAGGGATCCAGTTCGGTGGTTTTCATCGTGCTGTAAAGCCCGGTGTTTACCAGCCACAACTGCTCGTCGAGCGCCGTCTTCAAGGCATCCGCCCAGCCGCGGTATTTGTCCCGCACCGCCGTCAGACCCTTCTCATCGGCTAGCCTGGCAGCCACATCGAGGATCCTCCAATGATTGACGTTGGTGGACAGGGTCTTCGACATGCCGATATGCACCACCCTGTTGGCCGTCCAGGAGGGATAGGTCTGTTCACGCCAATCAAGGAAGGATTGCTCACCGCGGTAGAGACCGTCCCGGGAGTCATAGAGAGCGATCCGATCGTTCTCGACAGTATTGACGATGGCGTTACAGGCGGCATCACGAAAACGGGTGCGGATGCTACCATCGAGGTATTTGAGCAGTTCCCAGGCCGCACGCGCCCAGACCACCCGATCGCTGCTCACCGGCCAACTGCCGCCCGAACCGGTGTCCTGCATGATTTCAGGCTTACCCGGATTGCCGCGCCGGTCGGAGACTCTGAAGTTCAAGGTATTCATCGCCCGGACGGGGTCGAGCTGGGCGAGCGAGAGATCGACCGAATAGGCACTGTCGCGCGTCCAGACGTCGGGCCATAGCACGCCGGCCTTGAACCAGCCGTCCGTTCCCGTTGGAGGGACAGAAAGCGTGTTCGTCATTTCTTCATAAGCCAGGCTGAACAGGCCGTCGAACAGATTGTTGCCGGTTCGGACAATCGGCTTGCCGGACGTCTCGGAGTAATGACGGGGATTGCCGACGGTGGGGTCGGGGCGTCGCACCGCATTGGAATTCAAGGTATAGCCGCGGGCATCGCTGTCAGGATTGGAAACGGCAAGACTGGCGGTACTGCCGTTCCAGTTCAGGAAATTGGAACCAATCTCTCCGACCGTGGCATGGTAATCCTGACCACCGTTGTTGTCCCCCCTGGAGGGGCTGGTTACCTCGACGGCATAGCGAATGGTCGTGCCAGAGGGAAATGTTCCCAGGTTGACGTGCCACCGATCGTTATTGCCGGCGGTACCGTTCTTGCTCATGTCGACCGAATGGCAGGTTGCGCCGTAATCGGTGCTGTAAACGACTCTCCCGCCGACTGCCGCGCCCATTGGCCAGGATTCGGTATTGATCCACACCTCGCTGGAGGGTGTAATGTTGCCGTTAAAAGGCCAATGATAGGTATTACCTACCCATCGGACATCGGCGGCCATCGCACCAGCGGACACGCCGCCGTTTACCGGCCCGAAAGTTGCCAACTGCTGATTCTTCATGTGAAATCTCCTCCAGGAACAGCCTTATTGCTCAGTTCCTGGAATTGCTGTTAAAGCAAGTTTGCAGAGTGTATAACCAGTCGAGTGCTATGCATGGGTCATCGGTAATGTTGCAGGAGTGTTGGTATGGCATATTTTAGTAAGTTAAATCAATAAGTTTTAATCACTGGGCAACACTCTTGGAGCACTACCCAAGCAACAAACAAAGGAGCGTGCCTCAACACGCTCCCTTGTAATGCCGGGTCAGGTTAAGACGCCTTCCCTGGCATGTTTGCAGTGCAGGCTTTAACCCCTGCCGGCTGCACCCATTCCACCCTTGTCTGCCTTATGGTTAAAAACTACCGTTGGTCGTGACATTTCCCGACGCGGGAGTGGTAACCACATTATTCGGGCCCGCCGGTTTTTCCCATTGATCGGCGTGGCTGGTGTCACCAGTTTCCGCCCGCTTGATGCATTTCCATTCGACCTTGGTGCTCGCCGGCAGTGGGGAGATCGTCTTGGTCCAGCGCGGATAGTTCGTAGGATCGAGCTTCACCGCCTTGGCAGGCGTCCAGTTGCCGAGAGCGGGAATACTCCCGACCACATACACAGATTGACCAACTACCGTGGTGCCGTTGTCGCAGACAAATGACACAGACACAACCCCATCAGGAGCGAAGTCGCCGGTAGTCGTACCAGCATCTCCTTTTTCCGGTGTCTTGAGCACATTACTCGGCTCCGGTTGCAACTCGCCGTGGCTGGTGTCACCAGTTTCCGACCGCTTGAGGCATTTCCATTGAATGGTCTTGCTCGGTGGCAGGTTCTTGATCACACCGGTCCAGATCGGGTAAGGGCCGTTAGGATCGAGCTTCACCGCTTTGGCAGGATTCCCGTTGCCAAGTACGTCAACATCGCCCACCACATACACTGATTGACCTAATACCGTATCACCGTTCTTGCATACAAACTTTGCAAATGGTGGTGGAGGAACCAGCGCAACCCCAAAGGTCTTGCTATCGGCGACGGTCAGGCTGCCAGATTTGGCCAGGATCAGATTGTTGCCGGCATTAAACCAGCCACTGTCGGCCGCATCGAATGCCTCACGGCTGGCGAGTTGGGTCAGTTTGCCCCCATTCAGGGTAACACCCTTATCCTTGTCGGCCTGCCCGTCTTCTACCACCAGTTCAACGACATTGGCACGGCTGGTCGGCGCGCCGTCGTAGCTGCCGCTGGCAGCCGCGATGGTGACCGTTTCACTCTTGCCGTCGGTGGAGAGCTGCTGGGAAATGACAGTGGTGCGCACGACGCCGCTCTGGTAGGCGATGGTTTCACCGTCGTCCTCATAGAGCGTGAAGCTGCTGGGCACTTTGGCAGCGTATACCCGAACGATCAACTCATTGCGGGTGGAACCATCCGTCCGTTTGCCGACGACGTTCATCGTCTTATCGTCGACGAACATCTTGGGGATAATCGCGCCAGCCCGAGCATAGGTTGGCAGCCGGAAGATGCCATCCTGGAACACGGGCTGCCCGGTAAAGGTTTGCCCTGTGCTGTGGAACCACTCGTTGGTGTGATAGTTGACCCAGTCACCCGCTGGCAGATAGATGTCGCGCGGCTCCGCGCCAGGTTTTGCCTCGCCTGGTTTAGCGACGACCCCGACCAGGAGATCGCGGCCAAGCAGCTTTTCCCAACCCATCCTACGGACATTCATGTCATTCTGGTAGTAGTAGACCAGCGGCGGTACCACCGGCTCACCAGCCAGATAGGCACGATGGGCCAGTGAGTACAGGTAGGGACTCAGTTCGTAACGCTGGTGGAGATTCGCCAAGTTGCTTGCCTTGTCACCGATTAGATCAGGTGCCGTCTCTCTACACTTGTCCGGTAGTGGACTCGGAGGTGGATATGGGCATTCATGATTATCCGTGTGAGGCCGCCCCGGCACGTCAAACATTATGCCGTTGGCGAACCACTGGGTGAACATGTCGTTCAGGTCGTCGTCCATCTGCTCACGATGAAACCCGCCGATGTCCGCGCCGAAGTAATCCATACCCGACATGGACATATGCATCTGAGCATTCTCGTGTGCCGCTAGGTTGGCCAGCTTGGAACCGATGTCGGTCGACCACATGCTGACACCAAACCGCTGGATGCCACTGGCGCCGGAACGCGCCATCATGAACGGCCGGCGCGTTACCCCATGGCGCGCATAACCGCGCGCGACGCTCTCCGCCCACTTGAAGCTATACATGTTATGGTAGTCGGCGTGCGCATGCTTGCCAGGGAGGATCCCGGCCACCCAGTCCGTGGGATCGTATGTCTCCGGCTCACCCAGGTCGAGCCAGTGGCCTATCACGCCCTTATCGATCAACGGCTGGCGCTTCTTGTCATGCCAGTGATTGCCAGCTCCCTCCTGTGTCCAGTCGATCATCCCGCCGGTACCCCAAAAATCGTCGTGGTGCAGCACAATGGGAGGACAAGTGGCGGCGGGACACGCCAGCGCGGGCTTACAGGTATTTTTTGGGCCATTTGTGCATTGTTTCACCAAGTATTCTTGGCTTTCCATGTCGTGATGGTCGTCATGTTCTACAGCTCCATCGTCGATGTACGACTCTTCGATCGTCATGATGCCGATGCCTTCTTGGTCCTTATAGGTCTTTAGCTTGCCTGCGGGGTCAGGGAAGTTTTTGTCGTCGAAGGTCAGGCTGCCCATGTGGCTCGGCTTGTTGTTGGTTGCCGGCACACCGCCGAACCACTGGAGGTCCAGCACAAAGCCGTCAATCGGAAACTTGTCGGCGCGCAGTTTGCTGAGCTTGTCGTCGATCTCCCCCCAGCTGTTGTAGCCGTATTCCGAGACCCATAACCCGAACATTTTCTTCGGCGGTACCGGCGGGTGACCGGTCAAATCCATGTAGGCCTGACGCAAGCCCGGCAGATTGGCACCGATCATCAGGTACCCGCGAATCTGGTCACCCCAGGTCTCGACTTTCCACGGATTGACCGTGAAATCCCAGCGTTGTTTGTAGATATGGTCCAGGAACAGAGCGTAGTTGGCATTGTTAGCGCCGACAGCGTACATCACCGGGAACTGAGCATTGCCAGCACAACAGGCATTATTGAAACCATCCATATGGTTTCCGAACGGATCTTGGGTCGATTCACGTATCCGGCCTGTCCAGTCACCATCGGCATCACCCGCGGTGATGAACTGTTCTCCCAAACCATACACATGCTGCATGCCGCCTGGTGTAACAGTCAGCCCTTTCCAATCATGCGACAAGTTGAGGGGGCAGATCGTGGTCAATTCCTGGCCTTTGGTCTTGTTCGTCACGGTCATACAGAGGTCGGTGTTGACCACTACCTTCATGTCCGCCGTATCCAAGGTATTGCCCCCTGGCCCTGATCGCACGAAGCTGCTCGGTCCAATGTAATCGGTTTTGGCTACCTGAGAGGTGGTGAAGATTGCTTTGCTGGCATCGGGTCCGGGTCCCATCCCGGAAAGCTCGAAGTGCACCAGGTCATCCCGCGGGAACTCCACAACCAGGTAATTGTTGGTACCTGACTGCGGAAACTTGACCCCATGCCAGTCAGCCGCCTGGGTGGTTTGTGGTAAGGCCAGCATCCCTGTGAATATAGCGCCAATCCCTACGGCACTTATCAGTTTCTTACTGAGTGATTTTCTCATAGTTCCTCCAAACTACTTACGCACTGGACATCTGCCAAGGTCGTCACCGGCCAACTTGATATTGACTCGATGCAGAGGCACAACAAATGTCGTTCGGGTTGATTGAGTTGCATATACTCATTTTCCATAGGTTGATTGGAAGTTACGCTTATAGGCTCTAAGGCCGATCATCCAAATGATCACGACTACATTTAAGCTCATAGCGGCGTTTTCTGGGAACCCTCATCCTATCTCAGGAACACTTCCATGTTGCAATTCAGAAAGCACCGCCTACATTGAATCACTCCCCTTATAGGATGACAATAGAACAAAAGATATAGGCTGTTGGATATAACTAGTGTCTGGCCGAAAAAAAATTTTCTTTTAAATTCAAATAGTTAAAAGATAGGCATACGATATCATCTTATTCTAGTAAGGCTTTTTTCCTATTAATTCTAGTATATTTCTACTGTTGGTGCTATGCTTTTACTAAATTCTGGTCGTCTTTTACCCTCCTTCTCAGGAAGTTATTATGCGCGAATTTACCTATAAACCGGTCGAAGCAATGGAGATTGATAAGATGGAACTGGAGCCCGACTCGCGTGATGATATTCCTCAGTTAATTAAAGGATTACACTATATTTTTGTGACGCCACTCCTCCGTCAAGAAGTGTTTGCAATCCTCACAGGTATGTTTCCACCAGAACTCGATCTTGACAATGGACGACCGGGGATGGATCTGTGGAGCATATTAGTGATTGGAGTGCTGCGATTAGGGTTAAACTGTGATTATGATCGCCTCCATAACTTGGTCAATAACCATCGGATGATTCGACAGATATTAGGTTATGGTGACGTCGATGATGGCAAACGCTATAGCTTACAGACGCTGAAAGATAATGTGGTGCTGTTCACGCCGGAAATACTCGATCAAGTGAATCAAGCGGTGGTGAAAGCGGGGCATCAACTGATTAGAAAAAACCTGCAAAAAGACAGTCACAGGTTAGCTGCAGTACCCCCCATTAAAGACAAACTCAAGGGACGGTGTGATTCCTTTGTTGTGGAAACCAACGTGGAGTATCCTACGGATACCCGCTTACTGTTTGAGGCTGTTCGGAAAACGATTGAGTTGTTAATGGCGGAGTGCAAGACGGTCGGCTTACTCGACTGGAAAACGGGTCAAGATCAGATTCGAGAGCTGAAAAAGATACTGCGTCAATTGCAACGGTTGAAGCCGTCTTCGGCGAAAGATGAGGCCAAGAGAGCCCGCCGTCAACAGGCGATTGTTGAGGCCCATCAAGAGTATCTTCGGGAGGCGAACGTGTTGCTGCAGCAGGTGGAGAAGACTTGGCGGAAACTGTGGCAACATTACCCGGAAAGTAAAAGTAAGCTATTGAAAATAGAAGAGTTTATCAATCATGCCCGGCGCCAAATCAATCAGATTGAACGCCGTGTCATTCAGGGTGAAACCATCCCGCATCAGGAAAAAGTATTTTCGATTTTTGAACCCCATACGGAATGGTTGAGCAAAGGTAAAGCGGGGGTACCGGTGGAATTGGGAGTGGCGGCTTGTATCGTCGAAGATCAACATCAGTTTATTCTGCATCATCGGCTGATGTTGCAGGAAGTCGATGTCGACATTCCGGTGGAGATGGTAAAGGAAACCCAAGCGCGGTTTCCTGAGCTGTCATCCTGTAGCTTTGATCAGGGGTTTCATTCCACTGCCAATCAACGCGACTTAGCCCCGTTACTGGACACTGTGATTCTGCCGAAGAAAGGTCGGCTGTCCAAGGCGCAACAGGCCCAGCAACAGACAGACGAGTTTGTAGCGGGACGGCGCCAACACGCGGCGATTGAGTCAGCCATTCATGCGTTAGAAGTCCACGGTTTAGATCGTTGCCCCGACCGGGGTTTACCGGCCTTACGACGCTATGTTGCCTTGGCGGTAGTCGCCAGAAATATTCAGCTCTTAGGCCGTTATTTACAACGTCAAGAGCAAGAGCAAGAGCAAGAAACAGAAGTTTATCTAAAAGCAGCTTAGCTGAAACCTGGTAGTCGGCGTTACGGGAGGGAGATGATCGATCTCAAGAGAGAGATCTGTGCCAAAAATGAGAAACTGAGGAAAAAAGTAAACAGTTACCCTCTACAAACTGTTTTTTGCTAAAATAAGGGGCGATGAATGCAGAAAACAAATCAATAGATGCTGATTTTTTTAATTGAACGACCCTAAAGTTGTTAATTCTTGCTTGCAACAATAGGTTTTCGGTCAGACACTAACTATAACTTTAGTTGAAAGCCTCCCGGCGGAGTCTGATCCCACCGCCCGTCGAGTCCGGGCTAGAGGCCGATTAGGTGACGCATGATGCTACGCAGCTTGGCCGGCTGCACGGGTTTATGGAGCAGCGGATAACCGCTGGCCTGAGCCTCGCGCAGGCGGTCGGGAGCGGTGTCGCCGGTGATCACTAGCACCGGTACTTGGTGGCCCAGAGTCTCCTGCAGGGCCGAGGCCGCATCCAGGCCGGATGCCTGGCCAGGCAGACGGTAATCCACGATCAGCAGTTCCGGCGGCAGCGCGTTTGCCGCTATTTTCCGTTTCGCCTCTTCCAGCGAAGCCGCTGTGCTGACCTGGCAACCCCAGCGCTTCAGCAGACCTTCCATGGCCGCCAGGATGGCATGATCGTCGTCCAGCACCAGCACCCGGTGGTTTCTCAGTTCCAGGCCGGGAGCCGTCATCGCCGGGAATGGCAAAGGGGAGGGTGGCTCACGGGCCAGAGGCACGGTAATCGCAAAGCAGGAGCCATGCCCCAACCGGGAGCGGACGGTAATATCATGTCCCAGCAGGGCGGCCACCCGTTTGACGATCGCCAGCCCCAATCCCAAGCCCTGACGCCGGTTCCGTTCTGGATTGCCCAGTTGATAGAACTCCTGAAAGATGTCATCCAGTTTGTCAGCCGGAATGCCGGGGCCGGTATCATGCACTTCGAAGCGCAGCCCGGCACCGCGGCGGCGGGCGGCTACCAGCACGCGGCCTCTTTTCGTATAGCGCAAAGCATTGGAGATCAGGTTTCTGAGCATCCGCTCCAACATGGCGGCGTCGCTTTGCACGATCGCCTGGCAGGGGCGCATTCGCAGGGCGTTGCCGGTTTCCCGGGCGATGGGTCGATACTCGGTTTCCAGCCGCCGGAACAATCCAGCTACCGCCACAGGACCTATCTTGGGATGGACTACACCGGCATCCAGCTTGGAGATATCCAGCAAGGCATTGAGCATGGCGTCGATGGTGTCGATCGAGTCCCCGATCTGTTTGAGAAGCAGTGTGGTCTCGACGTTACCCACCTGCTCCGCCAGGGTGGCGAAGAACAAGCCCAGGGCATGGATGGGCTGGCGCAGATCGTGACTGGCGGTGGCCAGGAACCGGGTCTTCGCGGCGTTGGCCTGCTCCAGAGCCGCCTCCCGACGCTTCAGGTCGCTGACATCGGTATAGGTCAACACCTGATCGCCATCCGGCATGGCGTTTTGCAAAACCTCGATGACGGCGCCATCTGCGCGACGGTACTCCAGCCGCTCTCTCGATAGTTCAGGCAGTGGTGGGTCGGCAGCCTGCAAAATCGTATCCAGATGCTGATGATCATCCACGTGGCGGCGGCCAAGGCCAAGCAGGTCCAGAAAGCGCTGGTTCCACATCCGCAGCCGGCCATCCCGGTCAACCACGCTGATACCCTGCCGTATGTTCTGCAAGGTGGTTTCCAGCAAAGCGGACTTCTCTTCCGTCTCCCGGCGCAGGGCGATGTTTTCGAATCTCAGCCGCAACGAATCATCGAGCACCTGATGAAAGATGCTCGCATAGATCAAGGTTACCACCAACATCATGGCACACAGTATGGTGATTATCACGCCTACCTCACCACCGCGCAGCAGTAATACCGTGAACAGAGATGTGAAGATGGGTACGACAAAGGTGATAAAGGCCAGTGGGTAAGACGCAAAAATCATCACCCCCGCGATGCCCATTCCTATCAAAATACATGATACAGTGGCCAAGCTCACCGGCTGTCCGGGGTCCAGAAAAAGAATAGCGGCTCCACCCCAAACCACGCCGAAGAGCGCCATCAAAGCCGCTGTTGCCAATCCCCAACGGGGCGCTATCTCAGGGGAGGGTGGATGCCGCCTATAGGCACGGATGAAGAACCAGCGAACAGCCACCAGACTGTAAAGAACAGCCAGCCAGATGAGCAGGGTATTGTGCGGCGCCATGTCCCACAGGATGAAGACCAGGAAGGCACCCGCGATGATGTGGGCAAAAATAATAATGATAAAGGGTGGGCGAAACAGGATGCGAATATGCTCCGCCTGGATTTCAGCGCGGAGAGGCTGGTTATCTGAGTTCATGATGGCTTTACGCTATCCCAAATGCCCTAATCATAGCTCAGAGGGTGTTCAGCACCGGAATAGGGATGCAGTTAAAACCGATACCTAAACCTTTGCCGGCGTCGTCTGTAGGAGCGAGCTTGCTCGCGAATGGAACGGTTGGCGGCAACCCGGTGTTCGCGAGCAAGCTCGCTCCTACAGGTGAGCGGACGACTGGTTACGCCCGTCTACATTGAATCAACTCCCTTATAGGATGGCAATAGAACAAAAGATATAGGCCATTGGATATAGTTAAAACTTTGGCCATATATGACAGAGCCGGTTTTAGTTGTCAGAAAATGAGTTTATACTTAAGGATTAAGACTAATGTGATATTTAAAAATAATATTTTTTTTCTAAACTAAGCACTAATCTTTAGCGTGAACCTGTTAGAAGTTGACTTTCTCCGGGAGATAATTATGGACGGATATTATTGCTACGTTGCCCTGTATGAAGGCTGTCAGTTCATCCGGGAGGTGCGCCATGGCTAGCCGGATTGTGGTGCATGATGCGCTGCACAATGCCCCGGCCCTGCTGGTCATCAGCAGGGTAGGTGAACAGGTGCGGATCAACGAGTTCGATCTGACGGTTGCTCAGGCCCTGCTGGTCATCGGTGACTTGTTGGACACGATCAAAGCGGCGGCGCTGGCGGAGGCCGAAAGCGCCATTTTCCATTGCCGGGTACCGGCTCAGTATGGCAAAAATATCAATATGACAAATTTTAGTTAGTCGAATCAATTAGTTTCGATCACTGAAAACGATGTTCAATCCCCGCTCCATCGCTATCATCGGGCGAGGTAACCAGGACGATAATCCGGCTGTTCTGCTGAAGGGCAATTCGATCGATGCCGGTTTCAAGGGACCGGGCCGGCGGTCAGCCCCAAGCATCATGCCGTGGCCGCTCGCCTGCTTGATGGGGAATAGTTCACAAAATCTATCCGTAAAATAATACAGAAATTGTAGTACGTCTTTGTTAGCTTACTCAGAGGAGTTCCACGGCTGAGACAGAGATACCCCAAGGAACAGGGGATACCATAACTTCGTATAGCGTCGGGAATGGAGTCGACTTAACAGTATGAGACGCTATATGGAAGCGAATTTACTCAATGCATGTCTAAACTGGTTGTAGTAGCCTAATATCACAGATGGACGCATCCATGACGATCCGGACACTGAAATCGATGTTCAACCCCCGCTCCATCGCCATCATCGGGCGGGGTAAGCAGGACGATGACCCGGCTGCACTATTGGCGCATAATTTGATCGATGCCGGTTTCAAGGGACCCGTGCTGCCGGTCAACCCCAATCGTCATGCCGTGGCCGGGGTGCTCGCTTATCGTAACGTGGCCAGCCTGCCGGAGACCCCGGATCTGGCGATCAGCACCCTGCCTCTGGCGGAGGGTCCTGCCCTGATCGACGCCTTGGGCGCCAGAGGGACCCGGGCCGTGCTGCTGCTCAGTAACGAGCGGCTGAATGGCTGCCAGGATGACGAGACCCTGAAGCAAGACCTGCTGGCGGCGGCCAAACCCTATCGGCTGCGCATTCTGGGACCGGACCGGCTGGGCATGGCGGTACCCATCAACGGTATCAACGCCACCCTCAGTCATACCCCCATGATCCCTGGTTCTATCAGCGTGGTGACCCAGTCCTCCACCCTGCTGCGGGCGATCATTCACTGGGCAAACCTCAGAAATATCGGATTTGCCCATCTGGTTTCCTTGGGCGCCCGGGTGGATGTGGGCTTCAGCGATCTGCTGGATTATCTGGCCCAGGACCAGCAGACCCGCGCTATCCTGCTCTATCTGGAGAGCGTCCGTAATCCGCGTCAGTTCATGTCGGCGGCCCGGGTGGCCGCGCGCCTTAAGCCCGTCATCGCCCTGAAGCCTCGGGTCTATGGCAACCGGGCGATAGAAGAGGCGGTTTATGACGCCGCCGCCCGTCGGGTGGGTATCCTGCGGGTCGATACCATCGAGCACCTGTTCAATGCGGTGAAGACCCTGGCCAACAGCAAACCGGTTCACAAAAACCGTCTGCTTATCCTGGGCAACAGCCACAGCGTCGGTCTGTTGGCCGGCGACATGCTGACGAGAGAGGGTGGCGCCCTGGCCGCCCTCAGCGCCGCCACCCGCGCCGAACTGGCCAGGATCATTCCTCCGGGCTGCCAGCATGGCAATCCAGTGGACCTGGGCAGCAGCGCCGGCTTTAAGGAGTACGACCGGGCGCTGGAACTGCTGCTCGAGGAACCTGAAGCGGATGGCGTCCTGATCGTGCACATTCCGGTTTCTGCGGATCTGGACCGGGACAGCGGCCAGGCCATCGTTGCCCGCGCGACCCAGAGCGTCCGCCCGGTGCTGGTCAGTTGGGTCGGGGCGATACCGACCACACCGGCCTGGCAGTTGCTGCAGAAGGCCCGAATCCCGACCTACATTACTCCCGAAGATGCCGTGTGGTCCTTTCTGCAGATGGCGGCCTACCGGCGTAATCAGGAACTATTGATGGAGACGCCCCCCTCCATTCCCGAGGACTTTACCCCCGCCATCGAAACGGCCCGTGGGGTTATCGCCGCGGCGCTGGCGGCGGGTAGAGACCAATTGAATGTTTCCGCCACCTGCGAGTTGCTGGCGGCCTACCAGATCCCGATGGTGAGCACCCGGTTTGCCCCCACCCCCGAGGCTGCCGCCGGGCTGGCCGAAGAACTGGGCGGTACTGTGGCACTGAAGATTCTTTCCCCGGATATCGACAGCCGGTCTGCCGCGGGCGGCGTGGCCCTGGACCTGGAGGGACCGCGGGAGGTCTTCGTGGCGGCGTCCGCCATGTTCCGGCGGGTGCAAACACTGGCCCCCGAGGCCGTGCTCGAAGGCTTCGCGGTACAGCCGATGCAGCCCCGGCGGGGCGCCTATGAAGTGACCATCGGCGTGCGTACCGGGCACGAGTTCAAGGCGGGACCGGTGCTGTTCTTCGGCCATGGCGGCACCGAAGCCCAGGTGATCAATGACATCGCCTATGCACTGCCCCCTCTGAACATGCATCTGGCCCATGAACTGATGGCGCGCACCCGCCTGTATTCACTCCTGCGTAATTGTCCGGGCCGCCCCGTTGATTTGGACGCCCTGGCCCTGACCCTGGTCAAGGTCTCGCAAATGGTCGTCGACCTGGGTGAACTGGTGGAGTTGGATATCAATCCGCTGCGCGTCGACGCCGAAGGCATTGTCGCCCTGAGCGCCCGCATTCGTATCGCCGCGGCGACCGGTCCGGCCCATGAGCGGCTGGCCATCCGTCCCTACCCCAAGGAACTGGAACAGCGCCTCACCCTGCCTGACGGGCGCATCCTGTACCTACGCCCGATCCTGCCCGAGGACGAACCGGCCCTACAGGCGATGGTGCAGCGGATGCCGCCGGAGGATGTTTACCTGCGTTTTTTCCGACCCCTAAAGCAACTCACTCACGATCTGGCCGCCCGGCTGACCCAGTTGGATTATGACCGGGAAATGACCTTTGTCCTGACCGGACCGGGCGTGGCCGGCAAGGCGGATATCTGGGGCATAGTCAGCCTGGCGGCCGATCCCGATCTGGATAAGGCCGAGTACGCCATCGCCATAGACCGCAGCATGGCCGGCCGGGGGCTGGGTTTCCTGTTGATGCGGGAGATCATCGCCTACGCCCGGCAGCGCGGCATCACCGAAGTGTTCGGCGAGGTGTTGCAGGAAAACGAAGCCATGCTCAGGCTCGACCAAGCCCTGGGTTTCACCATCGACAGCGATCCCGAAGACCCCGACGTCATGCATGTCAGCCTGCCTCTCTCGCGTGCGGGTAGTGTCGACCTGCCGTCAAGGGTAAGGGCGCCTGACGTCATGGCGGCATAAATAGTGTCGGCGGGTATAGTTCAGCTAATTGAGAACCGGACCTACGCAGTGATATCCCTGGGAGCGCCGCACCCCAGTGCGGCATTTGTAGTAAGGGCCGCACTGGGGTGCGGCGCTCCCAGGGCGCCAGTGGCAATGAATGTCTGGATAACGATTAGCGAGACTATATTATTGAACCGCAAAGAACGCAAAGCCGGGTAGGTCGGGTTAGGCGCACCTGCCACCGAACCGTGGGAGATGGCATGAACCGGCGGGCGCGCCGTAACCCGACAGCGAGGCTGGCTACAATCATTTATCGCCAGTGGTTTCGATCACCTCACCCATCTTGGTTCCCGCTCTGATCCGCCCCTGATAAATCAGGGCAGTGCCAAAACGAGGCTTACCGCTGTGATCGTACAGCGCCTCATTTTCGCCCCAACTCCAGAGATGCCCTTCCGCAGTATCCAGAATCAAAACTCTGGAACCGAGACTGGCATTCTGGCCGCTCCTCCCTGCCTCCGGAATGGCCACCGCCTGATAACGCCCCGTCTGGGCCAGCGCGGTGGGCAGATTTAGCAGCAGACAAAGGCCGAACAGTAAAGTACGCATGGTTTGCTCTCTTGATTGAATAGTAGGGGCGGTTCTTGGATAGTAGGGGCGGTTCGCGAACCGCCCCTACATGATGTGGTTGCTCTCTTGGTTGGATAGTAGGGG